>DAHWFB010000131.1 GCA_027326105.1 Acetobacteraceae bacterium | reverse complement strand
GATCCGGCCGGTTTGGCCGCGGCGCACGCGGAGGCGGCGGCAGCAGCCGCGGCGCTGGCGGCGGCGCGGTCGCGGGTCGAAGCGGCCGAGCGGGCGCGGCCGGACACCGCGCGGGCGCTCGCCGAGGCGCGGGCGCGGGCGGGGGTTGCACAGGCGGAGCGTACCCGTCTCGCCGCCGAGGCCCGCGCACTCGCTGACGTGCTCGCGGCGCGGCCGGCCAAGGAGGGACCCGGCGTCGTCGATGCCATCACCGTGCCCGACGGGCTGGAGGCGGCGGCAGGTGCCGCGCTCGGCGAGGCGTTGACGGCGGGGCTTGAGGAGACGGCACGCCGGCACTGGCGTGCGCTCGCCCGGCTCGATCCGGTGCCGGCGCTGCCGGAAGACTGCGTGGCGCTGTCCACGTTGCTGGCGGGGCCGCCGGCGCTGGGGCGGGCGCTCTCGCAAGTCGGGTTGCTGCCCCCGCAACACGAGGCCCGGGCGGGTGCGTTGCAGGCCCTGCTCGCGCCTGGCCAGGCGCTGGTGTCGCGCGCGGGCGCCCTGTGGCGCTGGGACGGGTTCTGCGTTGCGGCCGGCACGCCGGGCGAGGCGGCAGTGCGGCTGGCCCAGCGTAACCGGCTGGCGGGGCTGCGCGAGGCGCTCGCCGTCGCCGACGGGGCGGAGCGCGAGGCGCGGGAGGCGCTCGCCGTCGCCGAGGGTGCGGAGCGCGAGGCGGCAGCGGCGGAGGTGACGGCGCGGGCCGAACGGGGGCGGGCCGAGGCGCGCGAAGATGCGGCACGGAGCGCGGCGCGGCGGCTGCTCGCCGAGGCCGAGGCGGTGGAGGCGCGAATCGCGGCGCTCGCGCCGACGCTCGCGCGGCTCGAATCGGAGCAAACGGAGGCGGCAGCGGCGATGGCGGCGGTGGCGGCTGCCCCCGTGCCCGACCCCGAGGCTGCCCGGGCGGAGATGGAGGCGGCGCGGGCCGCGCTCTCCGCCGCGCGGCGCGCGGAGCGGGCGGCGGAGGCGGAGGCCGAACGGCTCGCGCGGGAGGCCGAGGTGCGGGCGCGCCGGCGCGCCAGCATCGGGCGCGAGCGGGAGGATTGGCAGTTGCGCCGCGAGGACGCGGAGGGTCGACGGACCGATCTCGCCGCGCGAGCGCGCGAGGCTGAATCGGAAAGCCTTCGGCTGGCGGCATTGCCGGAGGAACTCGCGCAGCGGGCGCGGGCGGCGATTTCCGCCCTGGAGGCCGCCGAAGCGGCCCACCGGGCGGCGGCGGACGGGCTGATGGCGGCGGAACGGGAGGCCACGGCGGCGGAGCGGGCGAGCCGGGCGGCGGAACAGGCGCTGGCGGCGGCGCGCGAGGCGGCGATCCGCGCCGAGGGCGGGAGCGCGGCCGCGGTGGCGGCGCTGGATGCCGTCACCGCCCGCATCGGCGAACGCCTCGGCGGGGCGGCCGCGCTGCCCGAGCCGGAGTCGTTCGGCGCCGAAGCGCTGGAGAAGGCGCTCCGCCGGCACGAACGGCTGGTGCGCGAACGCGAGGAGATGGGGCCGGTCAATCTGCGCGCCGAGGCGGAGGCCGAGGAGATTGCCGCCCGGATCGGCGAGATCGAGCGCGAACGCGGCGAAATCGGCCACGCCATCGCCAAGCTGCGCGGCTCGATCGGGCATCTCAACCGCGAGGGGCGGGAGCGGCTGGCTTCCGTGTTCACCGAGATCGACCGCCATTTCCAGGCGCTGTTCGCGCGCATGTTCGGCGGCGGGCGGGCGCATCTCGCGCTGGTGGGTTCGGACGATCCGCTCGAGGCCGGGCTCGAGATCTACGCCCAGCCGCCGGGCAAGAAGCTCGCCACGCTCTCGCTGCTTTCGGGCGGCGAGCAGGCGCTGACCGCGCTTTCGCTGATCTTCGCGGTTTTCCGCTGCAACCCAGCCCCGGTCGCGGTGCTCGACGAGGTGGACGCGCCGCTCGACGATGTGAACGTGGAACGGTTCTGCGCCCTGCTCGACGACATGGTGCGCGAGACCGGCACCCGTTTCCTGGTGGTGACCCACCACCATCTGACCATGGCGCGGATGGACCGGCTCTACGGCGTGACCATGCAGGAGCGCGGAGTTTCGCGGGTGGTTTCGGTCGATCTCGCGCGCGCGGTCGAGTTGGCGCAACCGCCGCGGATGGCGGCGGAGTAGACCCGATGAGCATCCCTGCTGTTCGGACTATGCGCAGGGTTGGCCCGGCGGCTGCGCGCGGACGAAAAACCATGCCAGCGACGCCGCGACAGACGGGCCGAATCGGCGGAAGGGGCGAATGGCATGGCTCGCGCATTCTTGACAGGCATGGGCGCCGCCGGTAGCAACCCTTTGGTTTGCGCGGAAGGCGGGCCGGGTGCGCGATGGCTGGCACGGAACCCGAGGACGCGAGGTTCGAAGAGCGGCTGCGGGCGGCGGAAGAGCGTCGGCGGAGGGCCGATGGCGCGGGCCGGTCCGAGGGTGTTCCAGGCGGCGCCCTGGTGGCGGGATTGCGGGTGGGTGCGGAGCTGGTGGCGGCACTTGCGGTCGCTCTGGCGATCGGCTGGGGGCTGGACCGCTGGCTGGGGACGGCGCCTTGGCTGATGGTGGCGATGTTCCCGCTCGGGGCGGCCGCCGGGGTAATGAACGTGTGGCGGGCCTTCCGCAGGGAAGGCTCCTGACCAGGCGGGGCTGAACGGTTGGGGTTGGCTGGCAGGGCATACCCTGCCGCAGGATGGGGAACGCGAGGGTGGCGGCACCGACGATCGACGCGCTTGGGCAGTTCACGCTCTCGACCGGGCTCGGCCCGATCGGGGCGGCGGTGAATTTCACCAATGCGAACGAGATGATGCTGCTCGCCGCGGTGCTGATTCTGGCCGCGCTGCACTACGGATCGCGGGCGCGGGCGGTGGTGCCGGGCAGGCTGCAAGCGCTCGCCGAGATCGGCTACGAGTTCGTGCGCAACATGTGCCTCGACACCATCGGCGAGGAAGGTAGGGACTTCTTTCCCTTCGTTTTCACGCTGTTCTTTTTCATCCTGGTCGGCAATCTGCTCGGACTGTTTCCCTATTTCTTCGCCTTCACCAGCCACATCGCGGTGACGGCAGTGTTGGCGCTGAGCGTGTTCATCCTCTCCATCGTGGTCGGGCTGCGCTATCACGGGCTGCATTTCTTCACCTATTTCTTCCCGGCGGGTGCGCCGAAGGCGCTGGCGCCGGTGCTGATCCCGATCGAGATCCTTTCTTTCCTGTCGCGGCCGATTTCCCATTCCGTGCGTCTGTTCGCCAACATCGTGGCCGGGCACGTGATGTGGGAGGTGTTCGCGGGGTTCATGCTGATGCTCACCGCGGGTCTGGGCACCGCGGGCTTGTTCGTTTCCATCGTACCGCTCGCGATCAATGTGGTGCTGGTGGGCTTCGAACTGCTGGTGGCGTTCCTGCAGGCCTACGTGTTCGCCATCCTGACCTGCCTCTATCTCCACGACGCGGTGCATCTGCACTGAGCCGCCTCCAATCACGGATTTTTCGGAAAGGAACCGGATGTCATGAACAGCGCTCTTCTTGCCAAGGATATCGGTGCGGGTCTCGCGGCCATCGGTGTCGCCGGGGCCGGTGTAGGTATCGGGCACATCTTCGCCGCGCTGGTGAACACCGTGGGGCGCAACCCGGCGGCGCGCGACAAGGTGTTCGGCATCGGCATTCTGGGATTCGCGCTGACCGAGGCGGTGGCGATCTATGCGCTCTTGATCGCGTTCCTCATCCTCTTCGCCTGATCGAGTTCCGGGTGGCCGCCGTGAAGCGCCTCTCGCTCGCTCTGGCCTGCCTGCTTTCCGCTCCGGCAGCGGCGGTGGCCGCCGAGGGTGGGATGCCGCAGTTGCAGTTCGCCAATGTGCTGACGCGCAGCCAGGTGGTGTGGGGGGCGATCATCTTCCTCGGCCTCTACTTCATCCTCGCACGGCGGGCGCTGCCGGCGATGGGCGAGGTGCTGGCGGCGCGCGCGGCGGCGATCGAGGGCGATCTCGAAGCCGCAAGGCAGGCCAAGGCGGAGGCGGATCGGGCGGTCGTCGAGTTGACCGCGGCGATCCGGCGCGCCCACGCCGAGGCGCAGGCGGCGATCGCCGAGGCGGTCGCGGCGGCCAGGGCAGAAGCGGCGGCGCGGGCGGCGGAGCAGGGCGTGGCGCTGCAGGCGCGGCTCGCCACGGCGGAGGCGCAGATCGCCGCCTCCCGGGCGGCGGCGATGGCTTCGGTGCGGGAGGTCGCGGCGGAAACCGCGGGGGCGATGCTGGCGCGATTGACCGGGCAGGAGCCGGACCGGTCGGCGCTCCAGAGCGCGCTCGGCGCCGGCGCGGCGGCGGGCTGAGGAGGGCAGGCGGTGCAGTACCAGGATTTCGCGGCCGGCTTCCTCGGCATGGGGGTGTTCTGGGTCACCGTCGCAGTGGTGATCTTCGCCCTCGCCTTCGGAAAGAAGGTGTGGGGCGCGCTCGCCGGAATGCTGGACGGGCGGGCGGCTGCGGTGCGCGCGGAGCTCGGCGAGGCGCGGCGGCTCAAGGACGAAGCGATGGCGATGCTCGCCGACGCCAAGGCACGGCGGGAGGCCGCACTCGCCGATGCCAGGCAGTTGCTCGACAGCGCCCGGGCCGAAGCCGCGCGCGTCGCCGAGGCGGCAGCGGCGGAAGCGCGGGCGAGTGCTGCGCGGCGAGAGAAGATGGCGCTCGACCGGATCGCGGCGGCCGAGAAGGCGGCGGTACGGGACGTACGGATCGCGGCCGTGGATCTGGCGGCGCGCGCGAGCCAGGACGTGCTGGCGCGCAGCTTCTACGCCGATCGCGATGCCACGTTGATCGACCGTGCGATCGCCAGCCTGCCGGCGGCCTTCGGCGGCCACCGCCAAGTCTGAGCACGGGGGGCCCTGGTACCTGACGCGGGGTCCGAAGAACCGGGAGGCGGAGCCTCCTGGCAACGGCCGTCAGGACCGCCCGAGCCGGGTAAAATCCGCCGCCGCGTCGGCGATGGCGGGATGCTTCGTTCCCAACATGCCGAGCAGCAGCCGCGCCCTGCCGCGCGGGTCGAAGGCATAGACCGCGGCACTGTGGGAGATGGCGGCGACCGGGTCGGGCGAAGCAGCACTGGACGGCGCGACGTAGCTGACATCATAGCGCTTCGCCATGGCGGCGAGTTCGGCTGGGGTGCCGCGTAGCCCGTCGAACTGCGGCGCGGGGCCGAATTTCGCCATGTAGGCTTTCAGCCGCGGCAGCGTGTCGTAGGCGAGATCGATGGTCACGAACAGCACCGCCACCTTCTGCGCCGCCGCTGGGCTCATGTGGCGCAGCGCGCGCGCGATGTTGAACATGGTCAGCGGGCAGGCGTCCGGGCATCGGGTGAAGCCGAAATAGACCACGACCACCTTGCCCCGATAGTCGGCGGCGGTGACGGTCTTGCCGTCGGAGGTGCGGGTCATGGTGAAGGCCAGGTCGGCGAAGGCGCCGGTGACGTTGGTGCCGTGCCATGCCGCTTCGGCCGCGGCGGGTGCCACCAACACGCCGCCCACTCCCGCAAGGAGCGCGCGCCGTCCGCATCGGCGGTCCACCGTCATTCCATCGCTCCCAGAGCGGAGATTCCACCGCCAGAGGTAGCTGCCCGGCCACCGCTTGTCGAGAGATCAGTCCATCACCGCGGCGTGTTCGGGCGCGGCGGCGGTGAGGCGGGGGCGGCGCATCAATGGCAGCAGCAGCAGGGTGGGAAGCGAAGTCAACAGCATGAATTTGAAATCATCGACATAGGCGATGATGGCGGCTTGGCGGCGGACCATGGCGTCGAGCAACGCGACACCCTGGGGGGTGTTGGGGTCGAGGATCCGCCCGGCCGCACCGCCGGCGTGCAGGGCCGGGCTGAACGGGGTGAGGAAGCCACCGAGGATCGCGTGCAGGACCTGCTGGTTGTTGGCGAGCAGGGCCGAGGTTACCGAAATCCCGATGGCGCTGCCGACGTTGCGCAGGAGGCTGAGCAGCGCCGTGCCATCGGTGCGCATTGTCGCCGGCAGGGTGGCGAAGGCCACCACCTGGAGCGGGATGAAGACGAAGCCGAGCCCGAGGCCCTGGACCACCGTGGTGATGATGATCTGGCGGGCGGAAATGTCCGGCGTCCAGCCGGTCATCCAGTAGAGCGAAAGGCAGAGCAGCAGGATGCCGAAGCCCATCAGGACGCGCGGGTCGGTGCGGTTGGCGAGCCGTCCCGCCACCATCATCGCGAACATGGTACCGATGCCGCGCGGAGCCATCACCAGCCCCGCGGTTTCGACCGGATAGTTGCCGAGATCCTGCAGATAGGGGGCGAGGAGGGCGGAACTCGCCAGCAGCACCATGCCGACCGCGAACATCATGGCGAGCGAGGCGGAGAAATTGACGTCGCGGAAGATGGCGACCGGGATGAACGGCTTTTCGGCAGTGAACATGTGAACGAGGAACAGGTAGAACCCGAGCCCGGCGAGCACCGCCTCGGTGATGACCTCGGTCGCGCTGAACCAGTCGAGGTTCTGGCCGCGGTCGAGCATGAGCTGGAACGCGCCGAGCCCGAGCGAGAGGACGCCGAAGCCGAGCCAGTCGAAGCGGAGTTCCCGTGCCCGCGTCGCACGCGGCATGAAGATCGCGAGTCCCGCAAGGGCAGCGATGCCGAACGGGAGATTGACGAAGAACACATAGCGCCAGTTGTAGTGTTCGGTGAGGTAGCCACCCAGCGTGGGGCCGAGGATCGGTCCCACCATGACGCCCATACCCCAGATCGCCATCGCCGACCCGCGCTGTTCGGGTGGGTAGATGTCGAGCATGGTGGCCTGCGAGAGTGGCACCAGCGCCGCACCGAAGACACCCTGGAGCAGGCGGAAGATCACGATCTGGCTGAGGGTCTGGGCGGCGCCGCACATCATGGAGGCGATGGTGAAGCCGGCGATGCAGACCAGGAAGAGGTTCTTGCGCCCGTAGCGCGCGGCCATCCAACCCACCGGCGCGGTCATGATGGCGGCGGCGATCACGTAGGAGGTCAGCACCCAGGTGATCTGGTCGAACGTCGCCGAGAGGCTGCCCTGCATGTAGGGCAACGCCACATTGGCGATGGTCGAATCGAGCGCCTGCATCAGCGTCGCCACCATCGCACAAGCGGTGATGACGCCGCGGTTGGGCACTTTTGCGAAGGCGCTGCCCATGGTCAGAGCATGTGCAGCAGTTCGCTGAGCGAGCGGGTGTGGCCGGTATCGATCGCGACCTCGGCACTCATCCCGGCACGTAGCGGCGGCGCACCCTTGGCCGGGTCGACGGTGATGTCGAGCGGGATGCGCTGGACCACCTTCACCCAGTTGCCCGAAGAATTCTCCGCCGGCAGGATCGCAAAGGACGAGCCCGAGGCGGGGCTGATGCTGGCGACCTTCCCGCGCCAGACCCGGCCGGGATAGGCATCGATGGTGACCTTCACCGGATCGCCGGGGCGGACCCAGGTCAGCGTCGTTTCCTTGGCGTTGGCGGTGACCCAGATCGCCCGGCTCGAGACCAGGCCGAAGGCGGCGGTGGCGGCGGCGAGATAGCGGCCGGGCTGCAGTTTGGAGACACCGGTGACGATGCCGGTAAAGGGCGCCCGCACCACCGAGTGGGCGAGCTGGCGTTCGGCCTCATGCACCGCTGCCAGCGCCTGGAGATACTGCGGCGTGGTCTTGACCGCGACATTGGCGTTGCCGCCGAGGCGAGCGAGCTGCACCGCGGCCTGATCGCGCAGGCTGCCGAGCTTCTGGGTGTCGGCGGCGAGCCTGAAGCGGGCGGAATCATAGGAGGCGCGGGTGACGCCGCCGGAACGGACCAGGCTCGCGTAGCGGTTGGCGTTGACCTGGTCGAGGCGGACCTGCGCCGCCATCGCCGCGATGTCACGCTGCATGCGCAGATAGTCCCCCTTCATCGCACGGATGGTCAGCGCCACTTGGTCGAGCTGGGCCCGGGCCGCCGCCAGGGCGTAGCGGAAGCGGGCGGGGTCGAGACGGAACAGCACCTGGCCGCGATGGACCAGGGTGTTGCTGGTCACCTCGACCGCCTGGACGATGCCGGAGACGTCGGTCGAAACGGCGAGCGTGTTGGCACTGACGTAGCTGTCGGTCACCGAGACGATCCGCCCGCTGGTGAGCCAGAACCATCCCGCGCCGACGATCACCGCGGCAACGCCGCCGAGCATCAGCAGCGGGCGCAACGTACGGGCGAGCGGGCGGCGGGTGGACCGGGCTTCGGCGATCTCGCGGGCGACGACCGGCTTGGAGGCGGTGGCCTGGGACATCAGGCGACTTCCTTTTCGATGGTGGCGGCTTCGGCGACAGGCGCCCCTGATCGCTCCGGGGCGGGCACCGTGGCGGGCAATTCAGCGCGGCAGGCGCCGCGGACCTCGGCGCAGAGGGTGGCCTTCATCGTGCGCAATCCGGCTTCCATGGCCGCGAGCGTCTCGGCCGGGACCCCGGTGGAGACGGTGCGGGCAATGGCGAGGCGCTGGCGGTGGATTTCGCCGAGCAGGTCCCTCGCCGCCGGGAGCAGATGCAGACGCCAGATGCGCCGATCCCGCGGGTCAGGGCGGCGCTCCACCATGGCGTGCGCTTCGAGACGATCGACCAGCCGGGCGACCGTGATCGGCTCCACCTCGAGCAACTCGGCAAGTTCCTTCTGGGAGAGGCCGGGCTGGCGTTCCAGGCGGATGAGCAGCACCCATTGGGCGCGCGTCATGTTGAAGGCGCGAGCGCGCTTGTCCACTTCGACTCGCATCAGGCGGGCGACATCGTGGAGCAGGAACAGAAGATCGCTTTCGGCGGCAGGGGACATGACGGCCTCTTCAATGGCCTTTGAGATCATAAGCGCTGTTATGATATCGTGTGTCCCGAATTGCTCATGCCAATTTTGCGCGGCAGGATTGCATCCGTCGCTTCCTGCGGTCCGCGCGGCCGGCTCGGGCAAGGTCGGCCCGAAGCGGTGCGCGGATCATGCTCTATCTAGTTGTCTGATCGAGCAACTTTATCCCGTCGGCAGATTCCGTCCGAGGGGATGTTACTCTAGAGTGGCGCTCGGCGCTGCGCGCGCCCAGGAAGAGGGGGAGCGATGCGCTTTCTGTGGGTGGCAGCGGGCGGAGCCTTGGGCAGCGTGGCGCGGTTCTGGCTGGCGGATGCGATGGTGCGGCTGACCGGGCCCCGGTTTCCCTGGGGCATCCTGCTGATCAACGTGCTGGGATCCTTCGTCATCGGGTTCTTCGGCGCGCTCACCGGTGCGGGGGGTCCGTTCACGACCCCGGGCAATGTGCGGATTTTCGTCCTGGTCGGGGTGTGCGGCGGCTTCACCACCTTTTCCTCCTTCAGCCTGCAGACGTTCGAGCTGTTCCGGGCCGGTGAAGCCCTGCTCGGCGGCCTCAACGTGCTGGCGTCTGTGGCGCTCTGTCTCGCCGCGGTCTGGGCTGG
This sequence comes from Acetobacteraceae bacterium, assembly GCA_027326105.1. Taxonomy (GTDB): domain Bacteria; phylum Pseudomonadota; class Alphaproteobacteria; order Acetobacterales; family Acetobacteraceae; genus DAHWFB01. Next base: position 12,365 of record DAHWFB010000131.1, on the reverse strand, counting down.
CGTCGTCCTGGGGCGGGGATGAGCGGGCGCGGGGTGCTCGCGATTCTGGGCGGAGTCGGACAAGCGGAGGCCTGTCTGCACGCCGCCGCGGTCGCCGCCCGCGTGCTGGGCGGCGTGACCATCACGGTGCTGCACGTGCGGGCTGATCCTGCCTCCACGATCCTGCCGAGCGAAGAGGTGCTGGGGGGGCGCGAGATCCGGGCGCTGGAGCGGCGGGAAGCGGCGGACGATGCCGCACTCGCTGCGCTCGTCGCCGCCTGGAGTGAAGAGCATTGCCTGTGGCGCAGCGTGGCCGGGAACGAGGCAGCGGAGATCGTCCGCCGTGCCCAGCACACCGCGCTCGTCGTGTTGCCGCGCCCGGATGGTGAGCCGGCCGGCCACCGGCGGGCGCTGGACGCGGCGCTTTTCGAGGCGCGGTTGCCGGTGCTCGCCGTACCGCCGGTCCGATCCGCAGGATTCGGGAGACATATCGCGGTGGGATGGAAGGGCGAGCAAGCGCTTGCCCGCGCGGCGGCGGGCTTCGCGCCGTTCCTGCGTGCGGCAGAACGGGTGAGCGTCATCGGCGTCGGGCAGCGGGGGGCGAGCCTCGCCACCGCGCGGGAGGTGGTCGGACGCTTCCGCCCCGCGATCGAGGAGGTGGCGGTCGCCACCGGGCCGGGACCGGTGGGGCGGAGACTGCTCGAGGCCGCGCACGAGATCGGCGCGGACTGTCTGCTGATCGGCGCGTATGCCCACGGTCCGACGCTGGAATGGCTGCTCGGCGGGGTTACCCGTACCGTGCTGCAGGAGGCCACGGTGCCGCTGCTGCTGCGCCATTAGCGCACCATCCGCTCGGACGGAATCGTTTGTTCGGATCAAATTGCTCGCCGAAACAAGGCGCTGGAGCGATCCCGGTGTGCCCGGGCGAACGGAGATCGCACCAGCCGGGAAGCGCGTGTTGACGCTTCTTCCACGGGCGGCGACAAGCCATCGACCCCCTTCTGCCGGAGCGCCGCCCACGATGCTGATCGCCCATATTTCCGACCTCCATATCCGCCCGGTGGGCGAATTCGCGGCCCGCATCGTGGACACCAACATGCTGGCAGAGCGTGCGCTGCGGGCGGTGGCTTCGTTCCGGCCCGCGCCGGATTGCGTCGTGGTGTCCGGCGACCTCACCGAATGCGGGCGGGTCGCAGAATACCAGGTCGCGTCGCGACTCTTGACCCGGCTGTTGCCGATGCCGGTGTTCGTGGTGCCCGGCAACCACGACCGGCGGGACAATTTCCGCGCCGGTCTCGCCGACCTGCCCGGGGTGACCACCGATCCCGCCTTCGTCCAGTATGTCGTGGACGATTTCCCGGTTCGGCTGGTGATGCTCGATTCGGTGGTGCCGGGAGCGGGACATGGCGAGCTATGCGCCACCAGGCTCGCCTTTCTGGAGAATGCACTGGCCGCCGCCCCGGCGCGCCCGACTCTTCTCGTGCTGCACCACCCGCCGCTGGTGACCGGCGTGCCGGGGATGGATGTGATCCCGTTGCGCGACACCCCCGCGCTGGCCGAGATCATCGCCCGCCATCCCCAGGTGCTCGGCGTGCTCGCGGGGCACCATCACCGCGCCATCGTTGCGCCGCTGCATCGCGCCAGCGTTTGCGTCGCCCCGGCGACGGTGGGACACCAGTCCGAGCTCTGTTTCGACGCCACGACGCCCGCCTTCTTCACCCTCGAGCCCTGCGCCTACTGGATGCACCGCTGGACCGCGGAGGATGGCTTGGTCTCCCATCTCGCCTTCGTGGAGAACTACCCGGGGCCGTATCCGTTTCTTGTCGATGCGGACTATCCCGGCTATACGCCCAAGGCCTGACCGCACCGCAGCAAGAGGCGCGATGCAGCTTCCCGCGCGTTCGCCCGCAGAGACCGCCGCCTGGCTCGGCGCATTCGAGAGCCTCGGCGACAATTGCGAGTTCGGTCTGTTCCTGCGGGAGCAGGGGGTCGAGCAGATGGGCTTTTTCCGCTTCGGCTTCGCTCCGCTCCCCACCCTGCTCACCATGCTGGAGACCGGTTTCGCCGGCGTCGGCGCGGAGGGATCGGCCGAGATCATCACCAATGTTGTCGATGAACATATGGTGCGCTTGCAGCCGAGCGGCTTCACCTATCACACGCGACGCCTGGCCGGCACCGTCGATCCCGCCAGGTTGGCCGGGCAGGAGGCGCTCAAGGTCCGCTTCCTGGCGCGCAAGCTGCTCGAGGATCTGGAGGAGGGGGAAAAGATCTTCGTGCGCAAGGGGCACGGGGCGGCCAAGCCGGCGGAGGTGGGAGCGCTGCACCGCGCTCTGCGTCGCCACGGCCCGGCCTGCCTGCTCGTGGTGGTGCCCGCGGACCCGGCCCATCCGGCCGGAAGTGTCGAGCGTCTCGGCCCCGGTCTGTTGCGCGGCCGGCTCTCCCGCTATGCGCCCTACAACGATCCCCGGCGCTTCCAGGGGGAGGAATGGCTGGCGGTCTGCACGGCGGCGCTGCGCCTTCGCGATGAGGAGCGGGACGGACAGCGCCCGCCCGCCCGCGCTGGTGGGCGGTTCGCGCCCCCGGTCGCGACGCGGGCAAATCTGCTCGCCGGGATCGTGCCGGTGGCCGCCGAGCCGCGGGGTCCCGATGCCGCCCGCGCCTTCCACCCGCCCGTCCTCGATCCAGCGGAGCCCGTGCTTCGGCACCGTTGCTCCGGCGCCGCTCCCGCCGCCCTGCTCACCTGGCCGCTCGGGCTGCTGCGCCCGGGCGAGCCGCTGGTCGCAGCCTGCGCGGTGTGGCTGCCCGAGGAATTCAACGGGCGCAATATCGTCCTGGCCCTGCCAGGCCTGCCGCGGCTCGGGTTGGAGGCCATCGATTGTTCGCTGCGCGGGCGCTGGCAGCCCCTTTCGCTGACTGTCCGCTTCGCCGGGGCGACGGTGCCGGGCGAGCTTTCGCTGCTCGCCACGGGTCAGCCGGGCGCCGAGTTCTTCACCACTTGCTGGCGGCTGGCACGCGGCTCGCAGGCGGCTTCTCTGCCCGAGGCGGCTCCGGAAGCCGCGCCGGGCCTCGCCGTCGGCCCGGGCAAGCCAGCGCGATGACCACGAGGAGGAAGCCGCGTCCGGCCGAGCGGCCGCTTGCCGAGCCGCCAGCGGCGGCGGAACTTGCGATGTGCTTCGAGAGCATCGGCGAGAATTGCGAGTTCGGTCTGTTCCAGCGCTACCTGGGTGCCGAGCCGCTGGGGTTCTTCCGCTTCAACTTCACCCGTCTCACCGCCCTGCGCGCGGTGCTCGCCAACCGCTTCGCCGACATCGCGGCTCCCGGACGGGTCAGGATCGAGACCACCGCGGGCAAGGAGTTTCTGGTCAAGATTGTCCCCGGAGAATTCAGCTACCATACCTTCATCCGCGAGGGGGAGATGGCGGCCGGGGATCTGCTCGCCCGCGAGCAGCAGCGCATCGCCTTCCTCGCCCGCAAGTTCCTCGAGGATCTGGAGGAGGGCGGGAAGATCCTGGTCCGCAAGGACAATTCCGGCGCTGCCGAGGAGGAGATGCGCGATCTCGCCGGACTGCTTCACGGCTTCGGCCCGAACACGCTGCTCTGGGCCGCGAAAGCGGACGCGGCGCATTCGCCCGGCCAGGTCGAGCGGCTCGGCCCCGGGCTGCTCAAGGGCTACCTTGGCTGGTTCGCGCCGCTCGGCATCGATGTCCATACCATCGACGCCGAGTCCTGGCTCGTCGTCTGCCGCAACGCCTGGCGTCTCGTCCGGCACCCGGAACTGCGCTGCCTCGCCCCCGATCGGGCGCCAGCGGCGGCCAATCTGCTGCCTGATTCCGCCCTGCTGCGCACCCCGGGCTGGCGTGTCGGGGTTGCGGCCGAGACCGAAATCGTGCCGCCGCCCCCGCGGTCCGGCTACGCCATCATCCGCCACCAGCTTCGCCCCGCGGCGGCTGCGGCGGCGAGCCACGTGTTCAATGCGGATGGCGAGGAGATCGCGGGCGGGAGGATCCATTGCGCGTCCTGCTGGGTGCTGCTGCCCGGCGGCGGGTCGGCGCGGCGGGTCTGGATCACGCTGATCGGCCGCCCGGCAATGGTCATCCAGCGTGCCGATCCGCGCCGACGCGGGGTGTGGCAGCGGATCTGGAGCTCCGCCCGCACCCGTCCCGGCCAGGGTGTGCTGCGCGCCGCGCTGACCGTCAGCGGGCCGGCCGGGAGCGTGGTCTATTCCACCGCCTGGCGGCTCGAGGAGGCGGTGGTGCCCTCGGCGGCCGATGCGGCCCCCGAGCCCCCCGAGCTGCCCGCTCGGGGTGGCCCGGCCCGCGAGGGCGGAAGGGAATTCGTGCTCGTCTTCGACGGAATCTGGCGCCAGGAGGCCGCGGATGGCCTATCCTGAGTTGCACTGGCTGCCCACCGACCCGGCCTGGCCGCAGCGGCTCGCGGCGGTGGAGGGAGCCGGCTGGGCGGAGTTCGTCGGTCTCGCGCGCACGCGGCTCGATTTCCTGGCCACCGAACGGCTCGACCGCGCCCTTCGCCGCCGCTTCCCGGGCGCGCCCGAGGGGTCGGGGACGAGCCCGCTGCGGCTGGCGCTGCTCGGCTCCGCGACCCTCGCTCATCTCCAGCCGGCACTGCGCATCGCGGCGCTGCGGCGCGGGTTCGGGCTCGCGATCCACGAGAACGCCTACGGCCAGTATCTGCAGGAGCTGTTCGACCCGGGCAGCGCACTGCACCGCTCCCGTCCCGAGGCGGTGCTGTTCGCGCTCGACACACCCCATGTTCTGGGCGCCGGAGCGGGGCTCGGGGAACGGATCGGGCATCTGCGCCGGTGCTGGCGGCTTGCCCGCGCGCTCTGCCCGGGGCCGGTCATCCAGCAGACGCTCTTGCCCAGCATCGTGCCCCGGCTCGGTGCCAACGAGCACCGGCTCGACGGCTCTCCCGCCGCCGCCGTCGCGCGGCTTAATGCCGCCCTGCGCACGGTGGCGGACGAGGAGGGGGTCGATCTTCTCGCCCTCGACGAGCAGGCCGCCCGCGACGGGCTCGACGCCTGGCACGACCCCGCGCTCTGGCATCGCGCCAAACAGGAGGTGCGCCCGCCGGCGGCGCCCTTCTGGGGCGAACTCGCGCTGCGGCTGATTGCGGCGCGGCGTGGCGGCTCGGCCAAATGCCTGGTGCTCGACCTCGACAACACGCTCTGGGGTGGTGTCGTCGGCGACGACGGTGTGGAAGGGATCGTACTCGGCCAGGGCAGCGCCGAGGGCGAGGCGTTCCTCGAAGTGCAGCGCTATGTCCGCGACCTCGCGGCGCGCGGGGTGATCCTCGCGGTCTGTTCCAAGAATGACGAGGCCAATGCGCTCGCGCCCTTCGAGCGCCATCCGGAAATGCTGCTGCGCCGCGACGACATCTCCTGCTTCATGGCCAATTGGCAGGACAAGGCTGCCAATCTGCGCGCCATCGCGGGCACGCTCGGCATCGGGCTCGACAGCCTCGTCCTCCTCGACGACAGCCCCTACGAGCGCGCCCAGGTGCGCGCCGCCCTGCCCATGGTGCTGGTGCCCGAAGTGCCGGAGGAGCCTGCGCTGGTGCCCCGCCTGCTCGCCGAGGCGGGGTATTTCGAGGCGGTGGCGGTCACCGGAGAGGATCGCGCCCGCGCCGCCCAGTACCAGGCCAATCATGCCCGGGTGGCGCTGCGCGGGGGGGCGCCCGATCTCGGCGCCTATCTCGCGAGCCTGGAAATGCGCCTGTCCTGGCGTCGCTTCGACCGCCTCGGGCTCGCGCGCATTGTCCAGCTCGTCAACAAGACCAACCAGTTCAACCTCACCACCCGCCGCACCAGCGAGGCCGAAATCGCGGCGGTGATGGCCGATCCCGAAGCGGTTGGTCTGCAGCTCCGGCTCACCGACCGGTTCGGGGACAATGGCGTCATCGCCGTCGTCATCGCCCGCCGCGAGGTGGCGCAGACGGGGGTCGATCTCGACATCGGCACCTGGCTGATGAGCTGTCGCGTGCTCGGCCGCACTGTGGAGGACGCGACACTCGCGGTGATCGCGGGCGAGGCGCGCCGTCTTGGCGCGGGTGGGCTGCGCGGAACCTATCTGCCGAGCGAGAAGAACGCCATGGTCGCCTCTTTCTACGACCGGCTCGGCTTTCGCCTGATCCGGAGTGATGCCGGGGGGGCGAAGCGCTACCGGCTCGACCTCGCCGCCTTCACCCTGCCGGAGACTGCCATCACCGTCATCGCGGAAGACGCGGACACCCCCGCATCCGCCAGCGCCTGATCGGAGGTCCCATGGACGAAACCGAGCTTCTGCAGACCCTTTCCGCCATCGTCGCCGAAGCCTGCGGTCACGACCGGCTGACACTGACGCGGGCGAGCACGGCGGCCGAGGTAAAGGGCTGGGATTCGCTGCGCATGGTGATGGTCATCGTCGCGGTGGAGGAGCGCTTCGGCATCAAGATGCGTACCCGGGAAATCGACCGGCTGAAGTCGGTCGGCGACTTCGTCGATCTCATCCGCGGGCGGATGGCCGCGGCGAAAGGGTAGAACGACCTCCGCCCGGCCGGTTACCGCCCGGCTTGGGCACCGGCGGCAAGGGCGCGGGCGCGCAACACGGCCGCGGCGAAGGCTTCGGGGGCTTCCTCGGGCAAATTATGGCCGGCGTGGGGGATGGTGCGATGCTCGCGCGGGCCGCGGAAGTGGCGGGCGTGGTCGGCGGTACCCTCGGCTGGAGCGACCCCGTCGGCGCTGCCGTCGAGCGTCACCGCGGGGACCACGATCGGTGGCTGGGCGGCGAGAGCCGCCTCCATCGCCGCCGCCGCCGGGTCACCGGGGACGAGCGCGAAGCGGTGGCGGTAGGAGTGCACCACCACGGCGACGAAGTCGGGGTTTTCGAAGGCGGAGGCGGCCTGCGCGAAGCGGCTCTCGGCAAACCGCCAGGCGGGCGACCAGAGCCGCCAGAGATGGCGGCACAAGGCGGCGCGGTTCTCCGCCAGGGCGCGTTCGCCCCGGGCGGAGTGGAAATAGTATTGGTACCAGAGCCGCTCCTCCATTGCCGGGGCGAGCGGGCGGGCGGAGCCTGCGATGTCCTGGATGTTGTAGCTGCCGAGAGAGACCAGCGCGCTGACCCGTTCGGGATGCAGGGCCGCAAGGATGCATCCTGCCCGCCCGCCCCAGTCGTGCCCGGCGAGCAGCGCGCGGGGGATCGCGAGCGCGTCGAGGAAGGCCTCGAGATCGCGCGCGAGCGCCGCCTGCTGGCCGGAGCGCGGGGTCGCCGGGTCGAGAAAGCGGGTGGAACCGTAGCCGCGCAGCCAGGGGACCAGCACCCGCGCGCCGTCGGCTGCGAGCAGCGGCGCCACCGCGTCGAAGATGTGGGGCTCGTAAGGGAAGCCGTGCAACAGCACCACCGGCCAGCCGGCGGGCTCGCCGCTTTCGAGATAGGCGATCTCCACGACACCGGCGCGGACAGTACGGATCATGCCGGCAGTCTTTCCGGTCGCCGGCGCATTGTCGAGGGCCGGAGGAAAGGCATGCGCATTCAACGGTATGTTAAGCCTACCATGGTCTGATGGGGCCCTCGTTCAGGGAGTGCAGAGCGTGGCACCGAGCCGCCTCATCAACCGCAACATCACTGCCGGCAACGGCCGCACCTCGATGCGCCTCGAACCGGAACTGTGGGACGCGCTCGAACAGATCGCGCGCGAGACCGGCGACACGCTCGGCGGGCTGATCCGCCGCGCTGAAGAGAACAAGCACGAGGGCGGGCGCACCAGCGCGGTGCGGGTGTTCGTGGTGCAGTATTTCCGAGCCGCCGCCTGCGCTCATTCTTCGGTCGCGGCGGCAGCCGAGGTCGCTAGCGCCGGCCAGCGTCGGCGCACCACCGGACCGTCGGGGGCAAAGGCGTAGCAGGAGCCGATCATGCTCGCCGGGCTGCCGACGCGCCCCGAATCCAGCGGCTCGGGGGGCGCACGGTCGCCGATGTCCTTGCGCACCGAATAGAGGGTCTGGAAGGCTACCGTCGCCATCTGCTGGATGAGTTCCCGCAGATGCGTGCAGCCCGCGACACCGCCCACACGCTCGTTCGCGGCCTTGAGGAAGCCGCGCCCGATCCGCAGGCCGGCAAGCCGCGCGAAGCCGGCGGCGCCGCCGGGGCAGACGTGGAAGGGCGCATATTCGGTGACCGCTTCGCAATCGCGGATGACGAGATTGTGATCGACGGTCATGCGCATGCGCATACGGTGCAGCGGCTCGCCCGGTTCGATAGTGCCGCGGTCCTCGTTGGCGAAGGGTCGGGTCTTGGTGTCGACGATCTCCGCCTCGACATCGATCAGCCCGTCTTCGCGGGCGAAACCGTCGAGCGCGATGCGGCGCTGATGAACGAGGCGGCGGGCGGCGGGGGCGGAAAGCGGCATCTCGAAGCTGTCCTGCTGCGGTGCGTCGGAATATGGGGCTGCCACCCGGGCGGCAACAACAAAAAGACAGAAAGTTCTTTGGTTTTTTCTTTCAAGAAAGAACTTCTTTTTTGAAAAAAAGAAGCAAAAAACTTTCGTCAGTCTATGCAGGGGGGTTCATTCTTCACAGCCCGCTTCGCGCAGAAGTTCGGTCACGCTCTGGGGGGGCACGGTCGGGCAGGTGAATGCCCGGCCGATGCCGCGGGCGAGCACGAAATGGAGCGCGCCGTCGCGCATCTTCTTGTCGCGGCGCATGTGCCCGATCAGCCGGGCGGCGGAGAAGCGGCGGTTGAGCTTGTCTAGTCCGGTGGGGAGTCCGCTCGCGGTGAGATGGGCGCCGACGCGGGCCGCCTCGCCCTCCGCGCAGTAGCCGAGCGCGACCGAGAGGTGGAAGGCGAGCACGGTGCCGATCGCCACCGCTTCCCCATGCAGGAGGGCGCCGCTGTAGAGGGTTTCCGCCTCGAGCGCGTGGGCGAAGGTGTGGCCGAGATTGAGCAGGGCTCGCCCGTCCTGCGGCTTTTCCTCGCGCTCGTCGTCTCCCACCACGGCGGCCTTGAAGGCGGCGGCGCGCAGGATGGCTTCGGCCTGGGCGTCGGCGTTGCCGGCGAGCACGGCCGCGCCATGGGTTTCGCACCAGGCAAAAAAGCCGGGATCCCCGATCAGCCCGGCCTTGACGATCTCGGCGTAGCCGGCGCGCAACTCGCGCTCGGGAAGGGTGGTGAGCGTGTCGGTGTCGGCGAGCACACGCAGCGGCTGGTGGAAGGCGCCGATCAGGTTCTTGCCGCGCGGCGAGTTGATCCCGGTCTTGCCGCCGACCGAGGAATCGACCTGGGCGAGAAGCGTCGTCGGGATCTGGACCAGCGGCAGGCCGCGCATCGTCGCCGCCGCCGCGAAGCCGGCGAGATCGCCCACCACCCCGCCGCCCAGCGCGAGCACCGTGGTGCGCCGATCGACCGCCGCCGCGAGGAACTCGTCGACCAGACGCTCGAAGCAGGCGAAGGATTTGGCGCCCTCGCCGGCGGGGACGGTGACACTCTCGGCACGGATGCCGGTGCGTGCGAGGCCTTCGAGCAGGGGCGCGAGATGGAGCCTGGCCACGCCTTCGTCGGTCACGACCATCACCCGCTTCTGGGGCAGCACGGGCGCGAGCAGCGCGCCGGCGCGGGCGAGCAGGCCACACCCGATCAGCAGCTCGTAGCTCCGGCTGCCGGTGGTGACGGAGAGCGTGCGTGGCCGCCGCCAGGCGAGCAGGGCGGTGAGCACCCGCGTCGTGGTCGCTTCCGGTGATTCGTCCTGGCAGGCGATGGTGAGATCGGCTTCGGCATAGATCGCCCCGCGCGCGGCGCTGAGGCGGGCGAGGGTTTCCGCCGGGTCGGTGCCGGTGAGCAGCGGCCGGTGGGTGCGCCCCGCCACCCGGTCCGACAGCACAGGGATCGGACAGTCGAGCCAGATGGTGGTGGCGAATTCGCGCATCAACGCCCGCGTGTCGGGGTCCATGAAGGCGCCGCCCCCGGTGGCGAGCACGATCGGGTCGCCCGCGAGAAGGCGGCGGACCACCCGCTTTTCGCCATCGCGGAAGGCCTGTTCGCCGAAGCGTTCGAAAAATTCCGAGATGGAGCAGCCCGCCGCCGCCTCGATCTCGATATCGGCGTCGCGGAACGGCAGGCCGAGGCGCGCGGCCAGCCGCCGCCCGATCGAGGTCTTGCCGGCGCCCATCAGCCCGACGAGCACGAGGCTGCGTCCGGCGAGCGCCTCGACCGGGGCGGGAGGATCGCGAAGCGGCAGGTTGCGTGACATGGCGCCAGAGGCTAGCACACCAACCCCAGTCGCGGCCAAGGACCCCGGCAATGAGCCGCTTTCTGCTCGTACTCGTTCTCCTTCTCTTGGTGCTCGCCGGTGGCGGGTTCCTCGCCCTCGGCCTGTTTCCGCCCCAGCCGGCGGCGCACGTGGTGCAGATCGTGCTGCCCAACCAGAGCCTGCGCACCCAGTAGGGGGCGGCGGTGGGCGCGGGCGCGGTCGAGGCGTTTCTCGAAATGCTCGCCGCCGAGCGCGGCGCGGCGGCCAATACGCTCGCGGCTTATGGTGCCGACCTGGCCGATTTCGCAGCCTTCGCCGCGCACGCCGGATACGATGTCGCGCACGCCGACCCGGTGCTGGCCGCGGCCTACCTCGCCGATCTCGCGCGGCGTGGGCTCTCGGCGCGGACCCAGGCGCGCCGGCTCTCGGCGCTGCGCCAGTTCCACCGCTTCCTCTTGAGCGAGGGCAGGCGGGAGGATGATCCCACCGGCGGGCTCGACGCGCCGCGGCTGCCGAAGAGCCTGCCCATGGCGCTGGAACGGGCAGAGGTCGCCGCCCTGCTCGCAACCGCCGCCGCGCGCGCGGACCCGTCCGGGGCGATGGTGCTCGCTGCCCTCGAACTGCTCTACGCCGCGGGTCTGCGGGTTTCGGAACTGCTGGCGCTGCCGCGCGCGGCGCTCGCGGCGCAGGGCGAGACCATACGGGTGCGCGGCAAGGGCGGGCGGGAGCGGATGGTGCCACTCTCCGCCGCATCGCGCGCGGCGGCGGCGGCGTGGTTGGCGCTGGCGCCGGCCAGCCGCTGGCTGTTTCCCGGGCGCGATCCCCGCCGGGCAATGACCCGGCAGGGATTCGCGCGCGCGCTCAAGGACCTAGCACTTGCGGCGGGGCTCTACCCGGCGCTCGTCTCGCCCCACGTGCTGCGCCACTCCTTCGCCACCCACCTGCTCGAAGGGGGCGCGGACCTGCGCAGCCTGCAGATGCTGCTCGGCCACGCCGACATCGCGACCACCGAAATCTACACCAAGGTCGCTGGCGAGCGGCTGGCGCGCCTGGTCGGCACGCACCACCCGCTCGCCGCCCCCGCAGCAGCCGGGGGTGGCTTGCCAGGAAGGCCGTCCCGGGCCTAGTTGCGGCGCACCACACGCGTTCCGCAGAGGAGTCCCCGCCCATGAGCTTTACCGTGATCGAGCAGGCCGCCCCGCGCGCCAACCGCAGCGAGCTCGCGGTTCCCGGCACCCGCACCGAGCTGTTCGAAAAGGCCGCCAAATCCGACGTGGACGTGATCTTCCTCGATCTCGAGGACGCGGTGGCGCCGGATGACAAGGCGCAGGCGCGCAAGAACGTCGTTGCCGCGCTGCGCGACATCGACTGGGGCACCAAGACCCTTTCGGTGCGCATCAATGGACTCGACACCCATTATATGTACCGCGACGTGGTGGATGTGATCGAGCAGGGCGGCGAACGGCTCGACCTCATCATGATCCCCAAGGTCGGCACCGCGGCCGACATCTACGCCGTCGATATGCTGGTGACCCAGGTGGAGACCGCGGCCGGTCGCAAGAAGAAGATCGGCTTCGAGATGATCATCGAGACCGCTCTCGGCATGGCCAACGTCAAGGAGATCGCCTTCGCCTCCAAGCGCAACGAGAGTCTGCATTTCGGCGTCGCCGACTATTCCGCGAGCACCCGTGCGCGGACCACCGTGATCGGTGGCGTGAACCCCGACTATGTCGTGCTCGCCGACGCCGACGCGGCCGGCGCGCGGGGGGTGCATTGGCTCGACCCCTGGCAGTATCCGCTCTCGCAGATGATCGTCGCCGCGCGTGCCGCCGGGCTGCGCCCGGTCGATGGCCCGTTCGGGGATTTCAAGGACGCCGAGGGCTACAAGGCGGCCGCCAGGCGCTTCGCGACCCTCGGCGGGGAGGGGAAGTGGGCGATCCACCCCAGCCAGGTGGCGCTCGCCAACGAGATCTTCGCCCCTTCCAGGGCCGAGGTGGAGCGGGCGCAGCGCATTCTCGCCGCGATGGCGCAGGCGGCCAAGGAGGGCCGCGGCGCGGTGACGCTGGACGGGCGGATGATCGACATCGCCTCCATCCGCCAGGCCGACAATCTGGTGCAGAAGGCCCGCCAGTTCGGCATGGCCTGACCCC
>DAHWFB010000124.1 GCA_027326105.1 Acetobacteraceae bacterium | reverse complement strand
GATCTTCGTCATCGGCGGCAAGCCGAGCGACCCGTTCTGGTCCAAGGTCAAGCGCGGCGCCGACGATGCCGGCCTCGTCGTCAGGGCCCAGGGCGGCTCGGTCACCTGGCTCGGCCCGCAGAACTACGACAACCTCGGCCCCGACGCGGCGAAACTCATCCGCACCGCCCTCAGCCAGCACCCCAGCGCCATCGTCGCCCCGGACTGGGTGCCCGCGGCCGAGGACTCCGCCCTGAAGGCGGTCGTCGCCGCAGGAGTTCCCCTCATCATCTACAATGCGGGCAGCTTGCCGGCCGCGACGAAGCTCGGCGCCATGAACTACATCGGCAGCGACGAGTATCTCGCCGGCATCGCCGCCGGAAAATACCTCGGCAGCCACGGCGTCAAGCTGGCGGTCTGTGTCAACACCCTGCCCGGCGCCGCGAACCTCGAGGCGCGTTGCAAGGGCGTCGCGGACGGCATCGCCAAGGAAGGCGGCAAATCGACCGAACTGCCCCTGCCCCCGACCAGCTTCGGCAATCCCACCGCGGTCACCCAGGCGATCAAGGCGGAATTGCTGAAAGACCACGCCATCACCGGCGTCATGGCGATCGGCGCGCAGGACGCCAACAGCGCCGCCATCGCGATCAGCCAGGCCGGCGACTCGGGCAAGATCAAGCTCGGCTGCTTCGACTTCGACACCAGCACCCTGCAACGCATCAAGGCCGGCACGCAACTCTTCGCGATCGACCAGCAGCCCTACTTGCAGGGATTCCTGGCGGTCTCGCTGCTCAACGCGTTCGTCAATTACGGTCTCGAAGTCCCGACCCGGCCGATCCTGACCGGACCGGAAATCATCGACGCCGCGAATGTCAACGCGACGCTCGCCGGCACGGCCGCCGGAGTCCGCTGACGACGATCCCCCGGGTGTCCGGCCCCGTGCCCGTTCGAGGGCAGGACACCGACGCCGTTCTCGGTTCTTTCAGGTAGGGATGGCACCATGAAATCGACGAACCCCGTTCAGCCTTCCGGGGGACCGGCGCCCGCTCCGGCGGCCCGCCTCGGCAACTTCGTGCGCCGGCCGGAGATGGCATCCTTCATCGGCCTCGTCGCCGTGCTGGTCTTCTTTTCGTTCTTCGGCGGCACCAGCTTCCTCTCGCCCAGCGGCGCGGCGAGCTGGCTCAACGTCGCCGCCGAACTCGGCATCATCGCGCTGCCGGTCGGCGTGCTGATGATCGCCGGCTACCTCGACATCTCCATCGGCGCGGTGATTCCCGCCAGCTCGATGACCATCGCCATCATCTCGGGACACTTCCACGCCCCGATCCTGGTCGGCATCGTCGCCGCCCTCGCCCTCGGTCTCGTGGTCGGCTTCATCAACGGCATGCTCGTCGTGCGCACCGCCGTGCCCTCCCTGATCGTCACCCTGGCCACCCTGTTCGCGGTCGCCGGCCTCACGCTCGGCCTCTCGGTCATCCTCACCGGAAGCACCAGCGTCGCCATCGACGGCGGCCCCATCGCGAAACTCCTGCTCGGACAGTTCGTCGACAAGGCCTTCGAGGTCATCATCTTCTGGTGGATCGCCATCGTTCTCGTCGCCGGCTTCGTCCTCCACTTCTCCCGCTACGGAAACTGGATCTTCGCCCTCGGCGGCGACAAGGAGAGCGCGCGCAACGCCGGCATCCCGACCGACCGGCTCACCATCGTCCTCTTCCTGTTCAGCGGCACCTGCGCTTCCTTCGTGGGCCTGTCCCAGGCGCTGCTCTACAACAGCGCGCAGGTCTCCGCCGGCCAGTCCTTCATCTTCAACTCCATCATCTCGGTGGTCATCGGCGGCGTTCTGCTCACCGGCGGATACGGCTCGGTCGTCGGCATCGTGCTCGGCACGCTGACCTTTTCCATCGTCAACCAGGGCATCTACTACACCGGCTTCAACGCCAACTGGGCCAGCCTCATCATCGGCGTGCTGCTGTTCGCCGCGGTGCTCATGAACAACACCTTCCGCACCATGGCGCTGGCCTACGCGCCGCGCGCGAAAGGGGGAGCCAAGCCATGACCACCCCCCTCCTCCGGCTCGCCGGCATCAACAAATCCTTCGGCCCGATCGACGTTCTTCACGACATCTCCCTCGAAGTGCAGCCCGGCGAGGTGCTCTGCCTGCTCGGCGACAATGGCGCCGGCAAATCCACCCTGATCAAGATCCTCTCGGGCGTCTACGCGCCGACCTCGGGCCGGATCGAGATGGAAGGCAAGCCCGTCGCATTCGACAGCCCGCGCTCGGCCAGCGCGCACGGCATCGCGACCGTCCACCAGTTCGGCGGCACGTTTCCGCTCATGAGCATCGGCCGCTCCTTCTTCGTCGGCGCCGAACCGACCCGCCGCTGGGGCCCGCTGCGCATCTACGACCGCAAGCGCGCCAACGAAATCGCCGTCACCGCGGTGCGCGAGTTCGGCATCACCCGCATCGACGACGGGGACCGCCTGGTCGGCGGCCTCTCCGGCGGAGAGCGGCAGGCGCTCGCCATCGCGCGCGCCGTCCATTTCGGCGCCCGCGTGCTGATCCTGGACGAGCCCACCGCGGCGCTCGGCGTCAAGGAGGCGGCGCACGTCCTGCGCATCGTGCTACAGGCGCGCCGCAGAGGCCTCGCCGTCATCTTCATCACCCACAACGTCACCCACGCCCGCACCGTCGGGGACCATTTCGCGGTGCTGATCCGCGGCGCCAAGGCGGCGGACTTCCGCAAGGGCGAGAAGTCGCGGGAGGAAATCACCGATCTCATGGCCGGCGGCGAAGCGATGGCGGAACTCGACGCCGAAATCGAAAGCTATATGGTCACCCATGAAGGCCACCCGCCCCCCGTGGGCTGAAGCGCCACGGTGGCGGGCCGGCCCTCGCCTGGCCAGGCCCGGCTCCACCCACCCCAACCAGCGGAAGCTGCTCCGATGAAAATCGCCCTCGACCCCTTCATGCACCGCCACCTCAGCCTCGAGGCACTGCCCGCCAAGGTGAAGGAACTCGGCTACGACTGGATCGAACTCTCCCCGCGCGGGGACTTCCTCGAATGGTTCAAGGCCCCGCGGGTATTCCCCGAGCGGGTGAGGAGCTTCAGGAAGGCCCTGAAGGAGGCCGGCGTCGGCATCGCCTCGTTGCTGCCCATGTATCGCTGGGCCTCGAACGACGAAGCCGAACGCCAGGCCGCCGTCCGCCACTGGAAGCGCGCGATCGAGATCTGCCTCGAGATGGAGGTGGACACGATGAACTCCGAGTTCGGCCGGGGCCCGCACCCCGACAAGGGCTCGTGCTACTGCTGCCACACCGGCTCCATGATCGAGACCTGCGAGGATGCCTGGTGGCGCTCGATGGAAGAACTCGTGCCGATCCTCGAGCGCGAGCATATCAACCTCCACATCGAGCCCCACCCGGAGGATTGGTGCGAAACCCTCCAGCCCGCGCTCGATATCATCCGCACGGTGAACTCCCCGCGCGTGCGCTTCCTCTACTGCGCGCCGCATACCTACTATTTCGGGGACGACACCAAGGCGATGATCCGCGCGTGCGCCGATGTGCTCGCCCACGTCCACGTCGGCGACACCTTCAACCACAAGGCCAGCTCCGGGCTGCGCTACATCCTCAATCCCCCCGGCACCAGCGCCCGCATCCACCAGCACCTCGACATCGGCCAGGGCGAGGTCCCGTGGGACGATTTCTTCGCCACCCTCGCCGAAGTCGGCTTCGACGGCATCATGACCGCCTGCGTCTTCGCCTGGGAGGACCGCGCCGACCATTCGGGGCGCTTCATGCGCGCCGAAATGCAGCGCTACCTCGAGAAATACCGCAAATAGCCGGCACCTGCTCCCCGTTCCCGAAACTTCCAGCCAGAAAGCCTCGTCAATGCTCCACGGAGAAAGACTGATCGAACGCCCCCTGCGCTGGGGCATGGTCGGTGGCGGCCGCACCGGCCAGGTCGGCTACAAGCACCGCGTCGGCGCGCTGCGCGACAATACCGCCTACCAGCTCGTCTGCGGCGCCTTCGACCTCGATTTCGCCCGCGGCAAGGACTTCGGCGTGAACATCGGCGTCACGCCCGATCGCTGCTACCCCGACTACCACGCCCTGATCGCCGCCGAAGCCCGCCGGGCGGACGGGGTGGAAGTCGTCACCATCGCCACCCCCAACCACACCCACTACGAAATCACCAGGGCCTGCCTCGAAGCGGGGCTGCACGTGATCTGCGAAAAGCCGCTCTTCTTCACCGTCGCCGAATGCGAGGAGATCGAGCGCCTCGCCGCGCGCAAGGGTCTCATCGTCGGCGTCACCTACGGCTATTCCGCCTTCCCGATGCTGCTCCAGATGCGCGCCATGGTCGCCGCGGGCGCGATCGGCGAGGTGCGCATGGTCGATCTCACCTACATCCACGGCTTCAACTCGGGGGACGACACCAACCCCTCGGAAGCGCAGAAATGGCGCACCAACCCGAAAACCTCCGGCCCCACCTTCGTTCTCGGCGATATCTCCACCCACACCTACTACATGTCGCAGGTCATCCTGCCGCACATGAAGATCGCCCGCCTGCTCTGCGACCGCCAGAGCTTCATCCCCTCGCGCGCGCCGCTCGAGGACAATGCCTACGTCCTCTTCCACTACGACAATGGCGCGGTCGGGCGCCTCTGGTGCTCCTCGGTCTGCGCCGGCTCGATGGAGGCGCAGACCATCCGCATCGTCGGCGCCAAGGCGAGCCTGGTCTGGCGCGAGCCGCACCCGAACGAACTCGCCTACGAAGTCCAGGGCCAGCCCGCCCAGCTGATGCACCACGGCATGCCCTACCTCGACCCGCTCTCCCTCGACAGCGACCGTCTCGGCGCACTCCACACCGAAGGGCTGGGCGAGTCCTGGGCCAACCTCTACCTCCGTATCGCGCAGGCGATCGACGCGCAGCGGCGCGGCGACCAGGCGAAGCTCGCCACCCTCCTCTATCCCTCCATCAAGGACGGCACCGAGGGCGTGCGCTGGCTCGAGAACTGCGTCCGCTCCGCGGACGCCGGCGCCGCCTGGGTCGATTTCCGCTGAACCGCGCCGTCAGGCACAAAAGGATCGCTCGCATGAAACTCTCCCTCTGCACCGACTGCATGGGAAATCTCTCCTTCACCGACATGCTCGACCGCTGCGCGGCGCTCGGCGTCGAGGGGGTGGAAATGACCGGCGGCGGCTGGTCCCCGGCGCCGCACGTGCGCGCCGAGGAACTGCTGGCGGACGGGGCCAAGCGCGCCGCCTTCGTCAAGGAGATCTCCGCCCGCGGCCTCGCCATCGCCGCACTCAATTGCTCCGGCAATCCGCTCGACCCCGGCGCGCTCGGCGCGAAGCACCGGGTGGACGCCGAACGCACCATCCGCCTCGCCGGCGCGCTCGGGGTGAAGAAGATCGTGATGATGTCGGGCCTGCCGCCCGCCGCTCCCGGCGATACCATCCCGAACTGGATCACCTACACCATCAGCTGGCCCGCCTCGCTGAAGGACGCGCTCGACTATCAGTGGAACGAGGTCGCCATTCCCTACTGGCAGGGGCTCGTCCGCCTCGCCGAGGAGGTCGGCGTCGAGAAATTCGCGCTCGAGAATTTCTCCTCCATGCTGGTCTGGAACCCGGAAACCCTCTTCCGCCTGCGCGACGCCGTCGGGCCGAGAGTCGGTCTCAACCTCGATCCCAGCCACCTCTTCTGGATGGGCGCGGACCCCATCGCCTCCGCCCGCGCGCTCGGCCCGGCGATCCACCACGTCCACGGCAAGGATGCCCGCATCGAACGCGGCCTCGCCGCGGCCAACGGGCTGCTCGAAACCAAGATCGTGGAGGATACCGCCAACCGCGCCTGGAACTATGTCGCGGTCGGCGCCGGGCACGATCTGCAATGGTGGAAGGAGTTCTTCTCGGTCGTGCGCATGCTCGGCTACAACGACTGGGTCAGCCTCGAGATGGAAGATCTCACCATGTCGGTCGACGCCGGCATCCAAAGCTCGCTCGATGCGCTCAAGGCCACGCTGAGCCGCTGAGCGCGATGTTGTTCCCGATCCCGGTCCCGCCGATGAACGAGCACATCACCATCACCACCGCGCCCTGCTGCTGGGGCGTGGACGACGTGCGCAACCCGCATCTGCCAGCCTGGGACCGTGTCCTGGCGGAGGCGGCGCGCGCGGGCTTTGGCGGGCTCGAACTCGGACCCTACGGCTATCTGCCGCTCGACACCGGCCGCGTCCGCGCAGCCCTCGCCGCGTGCAACCTCACCATCGTCGCCGGTACCATCTTCGATGACCTGGTCGACCCCGCGCAGCGGCCGAATCTCCTGCGCCAGACGGCCGGGATCTGCGCGCTGATCAGCGCGCTCCCGAAACCCGCGCGCCACCGGGGCCAGCGCTTCCCCGCTCCCTACCTCACCGTGATGGACTGGGGCCACGAAGCGCGCGACTATGCCGCCGGCCATTCGGATCGCGCGCCGCGCCTCGATCCCGCCGCCTGGGCCGGCATGCTCGCCAACATCCGCGCCATCGCGCAGCTTGCGCGCGATGGGTATGGCGTGCGCGCGGTCATCCACCCCCACTGCGGCGGCCACATCGAATTCGCCGACGAGATCGAACGCATCGCGGCCGACGTTCCCGCCGGGGAAGCCGGCCTCTGTCTCGATACCGGCCATCTCGCCTACGCCGGCATGTACCCGGTCCAGGCCATCGCCGCCTGGTGGGAGCGCACCGACTATCTCCACTTCAAGGACATCGACCCCGCCAAATTCGCCGAAACCATGGGCCGGCGCATCCGATTCTTCGAAGCCTGCGGCGCGGGGGTGATGTGTCCCATCGGCCGCGGCTCGATCGACTACCCGGCCATCCGGGCGCTGCTCGCGGAGCGTGGCTACGCCGGCTACATCACCGTCGAGCAGGAACGCGATCCGCGCAACACCGCCTCCATCCTTGCCGACCTCGCCACCTCCCGCGCCTACCTCCAGCGCCTCGGCTTCTGAGCCGGCGGCCGCCAGGACGGCCCCGCGTCAAAGCTCCTGCGCGGTCGGGCGGAACAGGATCTCGTTGATGTCCACCTCGGCGGGCTGGCTGATGGCGAAGGCCACCACGCGCGCGAAGGACTCCGCCCCGATCGCGACCTGGTCGTAGAATTGGCGGACGCCCTGGGCGACGTCGGCCTCGGTGATGCTGCCGATCAGTTCGCTCTCGACCGCGCCGGGCGAGATCACGGTGGTGCGGATGCCGTGCGGCTTCACCTCCTGGCGCAGACCTTCGGACAGCATCAGCACCGCCGCCTTGGTCGCGGCATAGACGGCGCTGCCCGGGCGCACCTTGTGGCCCGCGACCGAGGATACGTTGATGATGTGCCCGCTCTTCTGGCGGATCATCGGGGCCAGCGCGGCGGCGATGCCGTAGAGCACGCCTTTCAGGTTGACGTCGATCATCTGCTCCCAATCGGCGACCTTGCCGCGCTCGAGCGGGGAGTGCGGCATCAGCCCGGCGTTGTTGAGGATGACGTCGAGCCGCCCGTGCAGCGCGAGCGCGCGATCGACGAGCGCCTGCACCTGCGCGCGGTCGGTGACATCGGTCCGCACCGCGGCGTCGGCGGGAAGCTTCAGCGCCCCGGCCAGCGCCTGCAACCGGTCGAGCCGGCGCGCGCCGAGCACCAGCTTCGCGCCCTGCGCCGCGAGATGGCGCGCGGTGGCCTCGCCGAGCCCGCTGCTCGCGCCGGTGATGACGACGACCTTGCCGTCGATGTTCTCTGCCATGATCTTCTCCCAATCTGCCTGGTGGCGGAACCCGCGGCTGCGGTGTTCAGCGGCCGGTGGTGGCCTCGAGCTGCGCGGGGTAGCGCGCCCCTTCGATGGTGATCTCCGCGCAGGCGCGTTCGATCCCGTCGAGCTCGCCCGCGCTCAGCACGACGTCGACGGCGCCGAGGTTCTCTTCCAGCCGGTGCAGCTTGCTGGTGCCGGGGATCGGCACGATCCACGGCCGGCGCGCCAGCAGCCAGGCGAGCGCGATCTGCGCCGGCGTCGCGTTCTTCTCGCCCGCGATGCGGCCGAGCAGATCGACCAGCGCCTGGTTGGCGGCCATCGCCGCCGGGGTGAAGCGCGGCAGGATCGCGCGGAAGTCGTCCTTCTCCAGCCTGGTGTCCCGGTTCATCGCCCCGGTCAGGAAACCCTTGCCGAGCGGGCTGTAGGCCACGAACCCGATGCCGAGCTCCGCGCAGGTCTCGAGCACGCCGTTGCTCTCCGGCCCGCGCGTCCACAGCGAATATTCGTTCTGGATCGCGCTCACCGGCTGCACCGCGTGGGCGCGGCGGATGGTCTGCGCCCCCGGCTCGGAGAGGCCGAAATGGCGCACCTTGCCTTCCCCGATCAGCGCGCCGACCGCACCCGCCACCTCCTCGATCGGCACCGCGGGGTCGACCCGGTGCTGGTAGAAGAGGTCGATGACCTCGACGCCGAGCCGCCGCAGCGAGGCTTCCGCCACCGCGCGGATATGCTCGGGGCGGCTGTCCATGCCCGCCTGCCGGCCGGTTTCGGGGTCGATCCGGAAGCCGAACTTGGTCGCGATCACCACCCGCTCGCGCACCGGCGCCAGCGCGGCGCCGACCATCTCCTCGTTGGTGTAGGGTCCGTAGATCTCGGCGGTGTCGAAGAACGTCACGCCACGCTCCACCGCCGCGCGGATCAGCGCGATACCCTCCGCCTTGCTCACCGCCCGGCCATAGCCGAAATTCAGTCCCATGCAGCCGAGGCCGAGGGCCGAGACCACGAGCCCGCTGCTGCCCAACACGCGCTTCTTCATCGCCCACTCCTGCTGGCGTTCCGCGCGGGCGCCCGCCCTCGCGATGGCCCGGTGCTACGCGCAGCGGCCGCGGCCAGCAATGCGGTGGAAGCGGCATGAAGTCATGCCGCCCATTCATGGATCGCGCCGGCGGGGGTCGGGCAGCGGGCGGGCCGGCGCCCTGCCCTACTCCGCCGCCTTGCGGTCCTGCGCGCCGTAGCCGGTGAATTTCGCCGCCGTCTCGGCGATCTCGGCGTCCGACAGCAGGTGCGGGCCGCCGATCAGCAGGCTGTGGTAGTACTGCCTGGCGATGGTCTCGAGTTCCACCGCCGCCCACATCGCCTTGGCGAGGGTGGCCCCGGTCGCGATCAGCCCGTGGTTGGCGAGCAGGCAGGCGCTGCGGCCTTCGAGCGCGGCGAGCGCGTGCAGCGAAAGCTCCTTGGTGCCGAAGGTGGCATAGCCGCCGCAGCGCACGTTGGTGCCGCCGAACGCCGCGATCATGTAGTGGCAGGCGGGGATGTCCTTGCGCGCGATGGCGAGGATGGTGGCGAACATGGCGTGGCAGTGCACCACCGCGCCGACATCGGGCCGTGCCTGCATGATGTCGAGATGGAAGCGCCACTCGGTCGAGGGCTTCAGCGGCCCCGCCCAGCTGCCATAGTCTGCGGCGAGCGGCATGGCGGCGATATCCTCCGGCCGCATCGCGTCATAGGCGGTGGCGGAGGGGGTGATCAGCATCTTCTTGCCGTGGCGGACACTGATGTTGCCCGAGGTGCCCTGGTTGATGCCGAGCGCGTTCATCCGCCGCGCCGCCTCGACGATTTCCCGCCGGAGGTCGCCTTCCTTCATGCCCGTTCTCCTGTTGTCGTCGTGCCCCTGGGATGGTGGCACCCTTCCGGCGCCGGGCGGCGGGCGCGGGCGGCGGCGAGCGTGTTCTCGAGCAGGAGCGCGATCGTCATCGGCCCGACCCCGCCGGGCACCGGGGTGATGGCGCGGGCGCGGGGCAGGCACTCGGCGAAGGCGACATCGCCGGCGAGCCGCCCGTCGGCGAGCCGGTTGATGCCGACGTCGATCACCACCGCCCCCTCGCGCACCCACCCGCCGCGCACCATCTCCGCCCGCCCCACCGCGGCCACCAGCACCTCGGCCTCGCGGCAGAGCGCGGGGAGATCGCGCGAGCGGGAGTGGGCGAGGGTCACCGTCGCGTCCGCCGCGGTGAGCAGGGCGGCGAGCGGGCGGCCGACGATCATCGAGCGGCCGAGCACCACCGCCCGCGCCCCGCCCAGCGCCACCCCGGCCTCGGCGAGCAGGCGCATCACCCCGGCCGGCGTGCAGGGCACCAGCGCCGGCCGCCCGAGCGCGAGCAGCCCGGCGTTGAGCGGGTGGAATCCGTCCACGTCCTTGGCCGGGTCGATCGCCTCGGTCACCCGCTCGGGGCGGATCGCCCGCGGCAGCGGAAGCTGGACCAGGATGGCGTCCACCGCCGGGTCGCGGTTCAGCGCCCCGATGCGGTCGAGCAGTTCGGCCTCGCTGGTCCCGGCGGCCAGCCGCACGGTCTCGCCGGCGATCCCGCAGGCCGCGGCGGCGCGGGCCTTGTTGCGGACATAGACCGCGCTCGCCGGGTCGTCGCCGACCAGGATCACCACCAGCCGCGGCAGGTAGTCGAGGGCGGCGACCCGGGTGGCGAGATCGCGCCGCAGCCGCGCCGCCAGCGCCTTGCCGTCGAGGATGCGCGGCGTCATCGCCCGCCTCCCATCAGCGCCTGTAGGCGGGCGGCGAGGGCGGCCGGGGCGCCGGCGACATCGAACAGCTTTTCCCGCCGCGCCGCGCCGCCACCGAGGCGGACGGCGGAGGGTGCGACGCCGAGCGCCGCGGCGAGCGCGCTCCGTGCCGCCTCGTTCGCCGCCCCCTCGCGCGGCGGGGCACGCACCGCGAGCGCCAGCGCGGGACCGTCGCGGCCGGCGACCACGCCGCCGAACCCGGCCCGCCGCGCCGCCGGCGTCAGCTTCACCCGCACCCGCACCCCGTCCCCGCGGGCCCGCCAGCAGGCGGCTTCAGAGTCCACCGCGCATCGCCAGGCTGACGAAGAGCTGCTGGAGCAGCATCTGCAGCGCTTCGAGCAGCAGGATGAGGATCACCGGGCTGATGTCGACCCCGCCGAGATCGGGCAGGAACCGGCGGATTGGGCGCAGCGCCGGCTCGGTCAGCCGATAGAGGAAGTCCCCCACCGTCCAGACGATTCGGTTGCGGGTATCGAGCACGCCGAACGCGACCAGCATGCTCATCACCGCGGCCAGGATCACCGCCCAGATGTAGAGCGAGATCACCCGGCTCACCAGCCAGAAGAAAGGATACATCCGTCACGGCTCCCAAGGACCGGCGGACCCTAGCCAGCGCCCCGCCCCGGCGCAACCCGCCCTGGCGCAACCAGCCCTGGCGCAACCCCCGGGCCCGATCCGCCCGTGCCATCGGCTTGACTTGCCCCCGCCGCGCGCGCCATACCCCGCCCGCCGGGGCTGTAGCTCAGTTGGGAGAGCGCCTCGTTCGCAATGAGGAGGTCAGGGGTTCGATTCCCCTCAGCTCCACCACCGGCCCCGCCCGCGCCTATCCCGCCTCGTCCGGCGGACGATGCGGGTGCGCCCAGCGCGCCGCCTCCATCCGGTGGCGGGTGCCGAGCAGGCCGCGGATCCGCTTCTCGGCGCTGCGGAACGCGGGCGTGGCGATGCCGTTCCCGGCCGCCCCGATCATCGCCGCCCGCAGCCGGGCGAGCGTCTGCGCCGCCTCGCCCTGGCTCGCGATGTAGTGGCCGAGCCCGCCCGGCTGGACCACGAAGCGGGCCAGCAGTTCCGGCCAGGGGGCGAGCGCGTTGCACTGCATCACCCACAGGATATGGGTGGCATAGGCGCCGAGCGCGGTCGCCGGGCGGGCGCGATCGAGCCGCAGGCGGAAGTTCGCCGCCCACGCCACCACCGCGTCCGCCGCCAGCGGCCGGGCGATGCCGAAGCCCTGGCCGGCGTCCGCCCCCAGCACCGCCGCCGCCTCGATCAGCCCGGGGTCCTCGAGCCCCTCCACCACCACCGCGATGCCGAGATCGTGGACCAGCCGGGTGAGGTGGCGGATGAGGTCGAGCGTCCGCTGCGGCGCCTCGGCGACACCGCGCAACAGGCCGTGGTCGATCTTGACCTCGTCGAAGCGCACCCGGTCGAGCCGCTGGAGCGAGGAATAGCCGGCGCCGAGATCGTCCTGCGCGAGATGGACGCCGAGCCGGCGCAGCCGCTCCAGCGCCCCGTCGTGGCGCGACGCCTCGCCGAGTTCGGCGTGCTCGAGCAGTTCGAGCGTCAGCCGCATCGGCGGCGTGCCGGCGCGGGCCAGGCTGCCCTCGATCACCGCGAGATAGCGCGGGTCGGTCAGCCCCTGCGCGGGAAGGTTGAGCGAGCCGCGGGTGTCCAGCCCCGCCGCGCGCCAGGCGTTGAGCCGGAACAGGAGCTGCGCGAGCCCGGCCTCGAACAGGCGCAGCAGATCCTCGGTCCCGAACGCGGGCAGGAAGGCGGCCGGCGCCAGCAGTTGCCCGGAAGGTTGGCGCAGCCGCGCCAGCGCCTCGATCTTGAGCACGCGGCCGGTGGCGAGATCGACCACCGGCTGGAAGACCATCTCCAGCGCGCCGGCCTCGAGCAGCGAGCGGTAGTTCGCCCGCGCCGCGAACGGGACCACCGGCCCCGCCTGAAGCTTGGCGAGCGCGAGGCCGAGCAGGCTCATCAGCTGGGCGAAGAATCCCCCCCGCGCCGGGGCGGTGAAATATCCCGGCCAGGCGGCGTAGAGGTCGATCAGCGCCCGCGGCTCGCCCTGCGCGTCGAGGATCGGGATGGAGATCGCGCTGCGGATGCCGCAGGCGCTGGCGATCTCCCGCCACGGCGCGATCGCCGGGTCGGTGGCGTAGGAGAGGGTATGCTGGATGCGCCGCGAACGCCAGGCGCGCCCCGAGGCGCCGAGCCCGGTGGGGTCGTTCTCGTGCACCGTCGTCGGCCGCGAGCGGCCCGCCTCGAGGCCGGCGAAATAGTCCCGCAGCGCCTCCCCGGCCACCGCCTCGTAGCGAAACACGCCGCCGGCGTCGGGCCGGCCCAGGCTGCCCGCAACGATCCCCGAGAGCCCGCCCAGAATCCCCAGCACGCCGCCGGCGAGATCGGTGAAATTCTGGGCCTCCGCCAGGGTCTGCCAGACCCGCACGGTGGCGCGGGCGAACTCCTCCTCGATCTCGGCGTAGGCCTCCGCCTGGCCTTGCAGATCGCGCAGCAGCCGGCCCTGCAACACGGACTGCATCGCCGCGTGGGCCACGCCGCCCGCCCCGTCCGCCCCGCCGGCGGCCGCGCGCAGATACTCGCTCAGGATCCGCTGGTAGAAGCCGTGGGCTTCGACCACGGCGGCAAAGCCGAGGCCGAGCAGCGCGTGCACCCGCCCGCTGTGGCGGGCCGCCTCGGCCAGGGTCCGCGGCGCCGAATCGGGTGCCACCAGGTCCGCGAGCAGCATCGCCTGGCGTGCCTGCAAGGTGGCGAACTCGGCAGCGCTCAGCCGCTCCAGCACTTCCCGCGTCGCGGCGTGCGCGCGCACTTCGGCGTAGAAGGCACCGACGAGCTCGCCCGCGCGCGGCGCGATCCAGCCATGCAGCCGGGCCAGCGCGGCCCGCTCGTCCGCGCCTGCGGTCCGCTGCCCGCCCGCGGGCTCCATCGGTTCGGGCGAAATCCTCAGGTATCCATCCTCCGGTCCAGCGCGATCCCCCCCTGGCGATCGCGCGATTCTTCGGCAATACTTGCACAGGAACCACAAATTTCGCCTAACGCAAGAGTACGCCCGAGCATTACCCGTCCGCCTTGCACGCGAACGCTATCCGGGCGCGGCCTGCGGGGGTTCATTCCGGTTCATCAACTTCTCCCGACCCGCCCCGCCGTCATGCAGAACGGTCCCGGTCCTGCTAAGCCAGCGAACGGCGTGTCGGTTGGAGACGGGCCGGACAGCGGGGATCGGGCAGCGGGGATCGGGCAGCATGAACAGGCGCCGCAGGCACAGGAACGGCGGCACGGTGGCGGCGGTGGCGGCCGCCGCGCTCGTGCTCGCCCTGCTGGCGGCGGCGGGCGTGCTCTGGCTCCGTTCCCGCCACATCGAGATCACGATGCCGAGCCCGGCGGCGGTCCGCGGGCTGATCGCGAGCTGGGGCGTGCTGGCCCCGCTCTGTGCGCTCCTGCTCATGGTGCTGCACTCCTTCCTGCCCCTGCCGGCGGAGATCATCGCGCTGGCCAACGGCATGGCGTTCGGCCCGGTGCTCGGGGGCGCGCTCACCTGGGCCGGGGCCATGCTCGGCGCGGTGCTCTCCTTCGCCCTCGCCCGCGTCTTCGGGGAGCGTCTGGTCCGCCCGCTGCTCGGCCGCGCCCGCGGCGAGCGGCCCCTGCCCGCGACCGCGGCCGGCCTGCTCGCCGCCCGCCTGATCCCGGTGATCTCCTTCAACCTGGTGAACTATGGCGCCGGCCTCGCCGGCGTCGGCTGGTGGACGTTCCTGTGGACCACGGCGCTCGGCATCCTGCCGCTCACCATCGCCATGGCGGTGATGGGCGACCGGTTCGCCGCCGCGCCGCGCTGGTTCTCGGCGGCACTCCTCGGTCTCGCCGCCGCGCTCCTGCTGGTGGCCGGCTGGCGCGCCCTCCGCCACCGGCGCCGGCGTCGCGCCGGCCTCGGCGGGGGAATTCGTTAATTCCCGCAAAGCGCGGATTTCAAATTATTCTTTTCTCTGCGCAACGGCGGCGGATGGGGTATGCTGGACCATCGTGCAACGTTCGAGGCTCGCCCGGCCGCTGATGGATACCGCTCCCGCAACCCCCGCCGCTCCGGTCCCGGCCGGCCCGGGCCGGGTCGTCCCGATGCTCGAGATCGACGCCACCCTCCCCGCCGCGGACGGTGCGGCGGACACCCTCTGGAGCGAGAGCGTCGCTCTCGTGCGCGGCTGGATCGAGGGCGGAACCGGCGCGCCGGCGGCGGGTGTTCTGCCGCACGGCGGCGCGCTCGGGGTCTGGGCCTGCGCCTGGGAGGCGGAGGATGGCGCCTTCCCCGGCCGGTGCTGGAGCAGCGAGGCGGCCCTGCTCGCCGAACCCGGCGGGGTGCGGCTCCTGGTGCAGAGCGGCCTGCGTGCCGCCGCCCCGCCGCGCGGGGTGGAGCCGGTGGTGCCCGGCTTCGTGCCGCTGCTCGCCGACCGCTTCGGCCTCGCCGGAGACGGTCTGGCGCTCGGGCCGGCGGCGATCGGGATCGGCACCGATCTCTCCGAGCAGCGCTTTCTCGACCTGCTGCGTGATCCCGCGCGCCGCCACCCGCTGGTGGTGGTCTCCGCGGCCGATTCCTCCCCCCAGCCGCGCTATCTGGAGGAGCCGGCGGACCTCGCGGCGCTGCTCACCGGCCTCGCGCCGGTGCTTTCGCTCGGCTTCCGCGATGCCCACCGCCTGACCGAGCGGCTGGGCAAGAGCTGGTCGGTGTTCCATGGCGGCATCCGGGTCTACCGGCCCGGGTTCGACCCGGCGCGGGATGGTCTCTACGACCATCCGCTGATCCTCGGGCGCCAGTTGCAGAGCGCGGAGGGGCGGGCGGACGCGCGCGCGCGCCTGCTCGCGGCGGTCGCGCGGGTGCCCGCAGCCCCCGGCGCCGAGCCGCGGCTTTCGCCGCTCCAGCGCGCGCGGCGGTTGCTCCCGCCGGCCGATCCGCCGCCGCCGGCGCCGGAGGCGCGGATCGGTGCGCTGGAGGCGGAGCGGGAGAGTGCGCTCGCGCTCGCCGCCGACGAGGAGGCGCGCGCCCGGGCCGCCCACGCCGCGTTGCAGGAGATCCGCATCGAGAACGCGGCCCTGCGCGAGAAGATCCGCCGGCTCGAGCGGCGCGGCGCGGCCGGCTTCGCGGAGCCGGTGCCGCCACTGCCGCCGGCGTCCTATCGCGATCTCGCCGCCTGGGCGGACGAGGCGTTCCCCGGCCGGCTGTTCCTCTCCGCCAAGGCGCGCCGCGCGCTCGCCCGCGCGGAGTTCCAGGACATCGCTCTGGTCTGCGAGGCGCTGGCCCTGCTCGCCGGCGCCTATGTGGAGATGAAGCGCTCCGGCGGGCGCGAGGCGTGGGCGGCGGGCCTGCTCGCGCTCCATCTCGGCGACGAGGCGATCGCCGCCTCCCCCGCCCACCACCGCAACGAGGAGCAGTACTGGTGCACGCACGAGGGGCGCGACATCTTCACCGACCGCCACCTCAAGAAGGGCAAGAGCCGCGATCCGCGCGAAGCCTTGCGCATCTACTACGGCTGGGACGAGGAGACCCAGATGGTCGTCATCGGCCACCTCCCTTCCCACCTGACCACGACGATCAGTTGAGGCGGCATCCCCAACCACCGGCCGGAGAACGGGAAAAAGACGGGACCATCCCGTGTCCTCTTAACCTTCTATCTGTGCTATTTGGGGATAGGAGGAACTGGCTATGGGACGCACAACGACCGTCACCGCCGCACGCCCACGTGACGCCGAAACGAAGCTGGCACTGGCGCAGCGTCCGCCGCTTTCGTTGCAATATGCGGTGCGGCTCCCGATCCGGCGCCTTCTCGATGAGCATGAGGGCCAAGCCATCACGTTTGTAACGACCAATCACTCGGCCAAGCGGGGCAAGCGATGAGCGGCAGAACTGCGATACGCCGTGCCGCGTCCCCCGGTTGGGCGCGTCTGGCTCGCGCGGACACCCCTGAGTTGCCGTTTGAAACGTCTGCGCGCGACCGCATCATACTTGCCCCGTTGCCTGGCCCGCGCGCGCTTGAAGACGACAGTTTTCCATTTGAGGCGCTGAGCGACGTGGCCGAGACGGAAAGCTGGCGCAAGGAGATCAACCGCCCGACCACGCATATCCATAAATGGTGGGCACAGCGACTCGGGACAGTCTTCCGCGCCATGACCATCGGTGCCTTCGCTCCGTCTGGCGCCGATATATTCGACCTGTTCTACAAACCCGTGCGCATCCCCGGTGGCAACGTCTTCGATCCGTTCATGGGCAGCGGCACGACGCTGGCTGAGACGGTGAAGTTGGGCGCAAAGGCCATTGGCCGTGATATCAACCCGGTCGCGCATTTCCTTGTGAAGTGCGCGCTCTCGGTTCACGACCGCAAAGCGATCCTCGAAACCTTCCGCGCCATCGAACGCGACGTGGCGGATAAAATCCGCAGCTATTACCGCGCTACCTTGCCGGATGGAACGCAAGCCGACGTTCTCTACTATTTCTGGGTCAAGACGGCGGATTGCCCATCCTGCGCAACCCCCGTGGATCTGTTTTCCTCGCAGATCTTCGCCCGCCACGCCTATCAGAAGAGGTTTCCGCAGGCGCAAGCCGTATGTCCTCATTGCGGCGGCATCGACGAAGTCCATGTCGATTGCCGCGAGACGCGCTGTTCGTGCTGCAAGAAGACGTTCGATCCCAACGCTGGCCCCGCCAACGGGCAGGGCGCAGCCTGCCCCGCGTGCGAACACACATTTCCAATTGCCAAGACGATCCGCGCAACGAGCAACCCACCCGCGCACCGCCTATATGCCAAGCTGATTCTGCTGCCGGACGGGAGGAAGGCTTATCATCCTGCGACGGACGAAGACCGCTCTCTTTACGCCAGGGCGGCGCGCGCGCTGGCCAAGCGCAAGAATGCGTACCCCATCGTGGCGATTGAACCCGGCTACAACACCAATCAGGCGCTGGGCTACAATTACCGCCACTGGCACGAGATGTTCGGCGCACGCCAGCTTCTATGCCTGTCCATCCTTGCGGATCGCATCCGCGAAGTTTCTGATCCGGTCCTACGCGACCTGTTCACCTGCCTGTTCTCCGGCGCGCTGGAGTTCAACAACATGTTCGCCTCTTACAAGGGGGAGGGAACAGGCGCGGTGCGCCACATGTTCGCGCATCATATCCTCAAGCCCGAGCGCGTCCCGCTTGAAGCCAATCTTTGGGGCACGGACAAAAGCTCCGGCTCCTTTTCAACTATGTTCGAGGGACGTATCCGGCGGGCGCTCGACTACGCCGACGATCCGTTTGAACTGCGGCTAGACCCCGACCAGGGCAAAAAGAGCACTGCGAAGGTCTATGGCCTTTCCGAAAAAATCGGCGCGCCGGTTGCGGACGACTACGCCGCATTCGCGTGCGGACGGCGTGTCTATCTTTCCTGTGGGGACTCAGGGTCGACCGACTTGCCGGGGCGTTCGGCAGATGTTGTGCTGACAGACCCACCATTCTTCGACAACGTGCATTATTCGCAGCTTGCCGATTTCTTCCATGTTTGGCAGCGGCACATACTCGGGGACGATGGCCACAGGGCCGCGGACAGCACGCGGTCCGACCGCGAGGTGCAGAACGCCAAGGCGGAAGATTTCACGAATCGTCTCGCGGCGGTTTGGGAGGAGACGCACCGTGTCCTCAAGGACGACGGGCTTTTGGCCTTCACCTATCACCACTCGCGGCCCGAAGGTTGGCGATGCGTCCTTCAGGCACTCATGCAGGCCGGATTTGGCATCACCGCGGCCCATCCCATCAAGGCTGAAATGTCGGTGGCTATGCCTAAGCAGCAGGCCAAGGAGCCGATCGACCTCGATATCATCATCGTCTGCCGCAAACGCTCCCGGCTTGAGACACATCGCTGGAACGGCGATCTGTGGGGAACGGTCGCGCCGCCCGCGCAAGCGCAGGTCAACCGCTTGCGGGTCGCAGGCCGTAGGCTGAGCCGCAATGACGTGAGGATCATCGTGATGGCGCAGCTTCTGCGCCATCTTTCACGGTCGCCGACACCGGATTCCGCCCTTCATCTTCTGGACAGCATCAACGGCGACACCGAAGCCCTGATCGACCGGATACACGGTGGGCAAAACGAACAACCGGGTAAGCCCGGAAAACGAAAGGGAGCCGTGTAAGCGTGTCGAATGCCTCTGTCATCTTCAAAACCTGCGTGCAGGCGATCCAGCGCGGCGAACTGATCGAGCGCGAGGGCCGCAGCGACAAGGAGTTTCATTTCCAGAACTGGTTCAAGCGGCGGCTCGAATCGGCCAACCTGAACTTCGATTCACCAGGTCGCAATTCGTACCCCGACTTCCGCCTTGTGCGCTTCGCCGAAGGCTTCGAGTTGAAGGGCCTCGCCTATCCGGGCCGCGAGGCGGACTATGACTGCAATTCGCAGGTGCCGTGCGGCGAACATAACGGGCGGCAGGTCTATTACGTGTTCGGGCGCTATCCTGTGAATCCGGATGGCGACCGCTATCCCGTCCTCGATCTGGTTTTGTGCCACGGCAGCTTTCTGAATGCCGACAATACTTACGTCCACAAGAACAAGAGTTTTCGCGGCTTCGGCAGCTACGGCGACATTCTGGTGCGCGACCGCAAAATGTACGTCGCGCCCACGCCCTTCGCCCTGGCGGACGGGACGGCGCACCGCCGGACGCTGATCGTGCCGCACGATCATCCCGCCGATGCCGACCTGATCGAAGTTGGCACGCTAACGCGCGGCGAGGTGGAGAAGGTTGTCGTAGCTTACAGCTTCGATTTGCTCACAAACGAAATTACCACCACCGACGTCGCCAATCCGAGCGCGGGGCACGAACATGTCTTCAAGGCTTACCGCGTCGCGGGCGATCCGGTGGACGCTGTGACCTTGCGCGCGCGCAATCGCGTGCTGGCCGAGTTGAGCGCGGCGGATGCGGCTCAGGACGATGATGAAGATTGAACGGCGATAGCCGATCCCGGTCGCAGACAGGGAAGCGCTTAGATGTTTGGTCCCGGGATGAGGTGGCGCGGGTGGAGCTTGAAGATTTCTGGTGTTGTTGTCCAGGCGTGGCAGACGGCTTCGAACGGGGTGAGAGGTGGTCGGCCTCGTCGAAACAGCATTTCGCCCTCGATAAGTGGATTCTCTGCCGGTTGGTGTCATCGTGTGCCGTTGTCGGGGCGTCACGCAGGGAGGGCGTAGCCCGACCGGAGTGACGCCCCGACAACGGCG
>DAHWFB010000118.1 GCA_027326105.1 Acetobacteraceae bacterium | reverse complement strand
TCGGGTCCAGTTGCGCCCTCCCCGACGGCGCCGGGATGGTCGTGGGCGAAGGCGCGGGCGGGCCAAGGGGCGGGGTGGGGCATCGTGCGCAGGCTCGCGCGGACGGGCGCAGGGACCGCGCGCGCCAGGGGGCTTGCCTGCCAGGGGGGTTGCCTGCCAGGGGGCTTGCGCGGGGGTGCGAAGTTGACTAGTATGCTAGTAGACTAGAATACACCAGCACAGGGGCAGGAAGCACATGGACAGGGAATTTCCGGTCGGGAGCCAGCCGGAAGGCCGCATCGCGGCGATCACGCGGCGCGGGTTCGTCGCCGCTCTCGGCGGCGCCGGCGGGCTGGCGCTGGCCGGCGCCACCGCTCCGGCGCTGGCGCGGGCGGCCAAATTCCGGCTCCGCTACGGCACCGCCTTTCCGGCCAATCACCCCGGTGTCACCCGCATCCAGCAGGCCGCGGTGGCGATCGCCAAGGAGACCGGCGGGCTGGTGGCGCTACAGATCTACCCCAACAGCCAACTGGGCAGCGAGCCCGACATGTTCACCCAGACCCGCTCGGGCGCGCTCGATTTCATGTCCACCTCCGGCGTCAACCAGACCGTGGTTCCGGCGGGCAGCATCAATGCCGTGGCCTTCGCCTTCGAGGACTACAAGCACGTGTGGGCGGCGATGGACGGCGGGCTCGGCGATCACGTGCGCGGGCTGTTCGGCAAGGTCGGGCTGCACGTCCTGCCGAAGATGCTCGACAACGGCTATCGCAACATCACCTCCAGCGCGCGCCCGATCCACGGTCCCGCCGATCTCAGGGGATTCAAGATCCGCGTGCCGGGAAACCCGCTGTGGGTGACGATGTTCAGCGACCTCGGGGCGGCGCCGACGCCGGTCGATTTCGGCGAACTCTATGCCGCATTGCAGACCCACCTGGTCGACGGCGAGGAGAATCCGCTGGCGCTGATCGAGAGCGCGAAGCTCTACGAGGTGCAGAAATACGTCGCCATGACCGGGCACATCTGGGACGGCCACTACATCTTCGCCAACCAGCGGCGCTGGAAGTCGCTCCCCGCCGACGCGCGCGCGGTCATCACCAGGCATCTCGACGCCGCCGCGCTGCAAGAGCGCGCCGACATCGTGGCGCTGAACGACGGGCTGGTCGGGACCCTGACCAAGGCCGGGCTGCGCTTCAATACGCCGGCCAAGCCGCCCTTCCGCGACGGGCTGCGGGCGGCCGGATTCTATCGCCACTGGCAGAAGAAGTTCGGCACCGAGGCGTGGACGCTGCTGGAGAAATACACCGGGCCGCTGTAGGCGGCGGTTGGCGTTCCCCGGCCGCGGCCGAACCAGCGAGAGGCAGGCGATGCGCGACGAACCCGCGGAGGTGGCCGGCGAGATGGTCGTCGAGACACCCGAGGCCGAGCCGACCGGCGGCAGGGCCCGCCTGGTGCGGATGGTGGACCGGCTGGTGACCGGGACGATCGAGGCTGCTGCTGCTGCTTTGCTGGTCGCCGAGGCCGCGCTGCTCGGTTGCAGCACGATCGCGCGCTATCTGTTCGACCATCCGCTCGCCTGGTCGGACGAACTCGCCTCGCTGCTGTTCCTCTGGCTCTCGGTGCTCGGCGCCGCGATCGCGCTGCGCCGCGGCGAGCACATGCGGCTGACCACCTTCCTGCGCAACCTGCCGGCGCGCCGCCGGATCTGGCTCGAATCCACCGCCATGCTGCTGGTCGCCGGCCTGCTGCTGGCGCTGCTCGCGCCGGCCTACGAACATCTCCGGACCCTGAGCGACGGCACCACCCCGGTGCTCCAGATCAGCGAAGGCTACCGGGGGGCGGCGATGCTCGCCGGCGTCGTGCTGATGCTGCTCATCGCGTTGCAGAACCTGCTGCGCATCGCCACCTGGCGGCAGATCGGCGTGCTGCTGGTGCTCGCCGCCGCCGCGATCGCGGTGCTGGAGGGGCTCGCGCCCGTGTTGCAGGACATGGGCAACGCGAGCCTGCTGCTGTTCTTCGGTGTCTTCGTCGTCGCCGCCATCGTCATCGGCATGCCGATCGCGTTCGCGTTCCTGCTCGGCACCGTCGCCTACATCGCCTTCGCCACCACGCTGCCGCCCTCGATCGTGCCCGACCGCATGGACGCGGGGATGTCGAACCTCATCCTGCTCGCGGTGCCGCTGTTCGTGCTGCTCGGCGCGCTGATCGAGATGACCGGCCTCGCGCGCGCGATGATCGATTTCCTGGTCTCGCTGATCGGCCATCGGCGGGGCGGGCTGCAATATGTCCTGCTCGGCGCCATGTATCTGGTCTCCGGCATTTCGGGGGCGAAGGCCGCGGACATGGCGGCGGTCGCGCCGGCGCTGTTCCCCGAGATGATCAAGCGCGGCGACCGGCCGGGAAACCTGATTTCCCTCCTTTCCGCCTCCGCGGTGATGTCGGAGACCATTCCGCCGAGCATCGTGCTGATCACCGTCGGCTCGGTCACCGGCGTCTCGATCGCGGCGCTCTTCACCGGCGGCCTGCTGCCGGCCTTCGTCGGCATGCTCGCGGTGGCGGTGGTGGTGTTCGTGCAGTCGCGCGGCGAGGACGTGTCGCAGGCGCAGCGCTTCAGCTGGGCGCAGCGGGGCAGGCTGTTCCTGATCGCGATCCCCGGTCTCGGCCTGCCGATCGTGATCCGCACCGCGGTGGTGGAAGGGGTCGCGACCGCGACCGAGGTCTCGGCGATCGGCATTCTCTATGCGATCGTGGTCGGCCTGCTGCTCTACCGGCGGTTCGACTGGCGCCGGCTCTATCCGATCCTGGTCGAGTCCGCGGCGCTCACCGGGGCGATCCTGCTGGTCATCGGCGCCGCGACGGCGATGGCCTGGGCGCTCACCCAGTCGGGCTTCTCCGTGCAGCTCGCCCACCTGCTCGCCGCGGTCCCGGGCGGGACGGTGGGCTTCCTGCTGGTCTCCGCGCTCGCCTTCATCGTGCTCGGCAGTTTTCTCGAGGGCGTCCCGGCGATCGTGCTGTTCGGGCCGCTTTTGTTTCCGGTGGCGGAGCACTTGGGGGTCAACCCGGTCCACTACGCGATGATCGCGGTCTTCGCGATGGGCTTCGGGCTGTTCACGCCGCCGTTCGGGGTCGGGTTCTATCTCGCCTGCGCGATCGGACGGGTCTCGCCCGATGTCGCGGTGCGCTCGGTCTGGCCGCATCTGCTGGCGCTGTTCGCGGCGCTGCTGCTGATCGTCCTCGTTCCCTGGCTGTCCACCGGCTTCCTGTGATCGGGGCGGCCCCGGCGGACCGCGCAGGCCGCGCTTGCCTTCGGACCCCCGCCCGGCTATGAGGCGCCGCCAAGGTCGCGCAGGCTCGCGCTGGAAAGGCTTCGCCCCATGGCACCCGATTCCCACCCGCTCCCGGAGGCCGCAGGCCCGATCGCCGAGGCGCTCGCCTTCGACGACGTGCTGCTGGTTCCCGGCTTCTCCGAGATCCTGCCCGCCCAGGCGGACACCAGCTCGCGGCTGACGCGCGCGATCGGGCTCAACATCCCCCTGGTCTCGGCGGCGATGGATACGGTGACCGAAAGCGCGATGGCGATCGCCATGGCGCAGGCGGGCGGGATCGGGGTGATCCACAAGAACCTCCCGCCCGAGGAACAGGCGGTGCAGGTGCGCCAGGTCAAGAAGTTCGAATCGGGGATGGTGGTCAACCCGCTCACCATCCACCCCGACCAGACGCTGGCCGAGGCGCTGGCGCTGATGAACACCCACCGCATCAGCGGCGTGCCGGTGGTGGAGCGGGAGAGCGGGCGGCTGGTCGGCATCCTCACCCACCGCGACGTCCGCTTCGCGACCGACCCGGCGGCGCCGGTCGAGGAGCTGATGACGCGGGAGAACCTGATCACCGTGCAGGGCGACGTGGGCCCGGAAGAGGCGCGCCAACTGCTGCACAAATACCGCATCGAGAAGCTGCTGGTGGTCGATGACGCGTACCGCTGCGTCGGGCTGATCACGGTCAAGGACATGGACAAGGCGGAGGCCCATCCGCTCGCCAACAAGGACGAGTTCGGCCGGCTGCGCGCGGCGGCGGCGGTCGGCACCGGGGCCGAGGGCGAGGCGCGGGCGCGGGCGCTGCTCGGGGCGGAGGTCGATGTGCTGGTGGTCGATACCGCGCACGGCCACTCGGCGGGCGTGCTCGCCGCGGTCGAGCGGATCAAGCGGCTGTCCAACGCGGTGCAGGTGATCGCCGGCAACGTCGCCACCCCGGAGGGCGCGCGGGCGCTGATCGCCGCCGGGGCGGACGCGGTGAAGATCGGCATCGGGCCGGGCAGCATCTGCACCACGCGCATCGTAGCCGGGGTCGGCGTGCCCCAGTTCAGCGCCGTGCTGGAGACCGCGGCGGCCTGCCGCGAGGCCGGGGTGCCCGCCATCGCCGACGGCGGGGTGCGCTCGAGCGGGGACGTGGTCAAGGCGCTCGCCGCCGGGGCCGAGGCGGTGATGGTGGGCAGCATGCTCGCCGGCACCGACGAGGCGCCCGGCGAGGTCTTCCTCTACCAGGGCCGCTCCTACAAATCCTATCGCGGGATGGGCAGCATCGCCGCCATGGCGCGGGGCTCGGCCGACCGCTACTTCCAGCAGGACATCCGCGACAGCCTGAAGCTGGTGCCCGAGGGGATCGAAGGACGGGTGGGCTACAAGGGGCCGGTTTCGGCGGTGCTGCACCAGCTCGTCGGCGGGCTGAAGGCGGGGATGGGCTATACCGGGGCGGGCTCGGTCGGCGCGTTGCAGGCGCGCGCGCGGTTCCGCCGCATCACCGGCGCCGGGGTGCGGGAGGGCCACGTCCACGACGTCGCCATCACCCGCGAGGCGCCGAACTACCGCCAGGAAGGCTGAGCGCCGGTGACCCCGCCCGCGCGCCTGGCCGGCGCGATCGATCTGCTCGCCGCCATCGAGGCGGCGCCGCGCCAGCCGGCGGACGCCGCGGCGAGCGCCTGGTTCCGCGCCCGCCGCTACATCGGGAGCGCGGACCGGCGGGAGATTTCCGACCGGGTGTGGACGCTCCTGCGCGCCCGCCGCCGGCTGTCCTGGTGGCTCGCGCGCGCCGGGGCGGCGCCGACGCCGCGGCTGCTGGTGTTCGGCCACGAACTGCTGGCGGGACGGACGCTGGCCGCGCTCGCCCTGTTCGCGGGTGGGGGGAAGTTCGCCCCGGCGGCGCTGTCGGCCGAGGAGCAGGCGGTGCTCGGGCGGCTGGAGCGCCACACGCTCGATCACCCCGCGATGGCGGCGCCGGTGCGGCTGGAGTTCCCCGACTGGCTGGAGCCGCAACTCGCCGCCCGCTTCGGCGCGGCGCTGGAAGCCGAGATGGCGGCGCTGCTCGCGCCCGCGCCGCTCGATCTGCGGGTCAATCTGCTCAAGGGCTGCCGCGCGGCGGCGCGGGACGCGCTCGCCGCCGAGGGGATCGCGGCCGAGGCGACGCCGATCAGCCCGTGGGGACTGCGCATCGGCGGGCGGCCGGCGGTCACCGCGGGGGCGGCGTTCCGCGCCGGGCTGGTCGAGATCCAGGCCGAGGGCAGCCAGATCGTGGCGCTGCTGGCCGGCGCCGCGCCGGGGCTGCGGGTCGCCGATTTCTGCGCCGGCGCGGGGGGCAAGACGCTGGCGCTGGCGATGATGATGGAGAACCGCGGCCATATCGCCGCGCTGGATGTGGCGAAATCGCGCCTCGACGGCGCCGCCCGCCGGCTGCGCCGCGCCGGGGTGCACAACGCCGAGGCCCATCTGCTCGGGCCGGGCGACAAATTCCTCAAGCGCCGCGCCGGCGGGTTCGACCGCGTGCTGGTCGACGCGCCCTGCACGGGAACCGGCACCTGGCGGCGCAACCCGGAGGCGCGGCACCGGCTCGCGCCCGCCGATCTCGCCGAAATTCTGCCACGCCAGGCGGCGATCCTGGCCGACGCCGCAAAACTGGTTCGCAAGGGCGGGCGTTTGGTCTACGCTACCTGCTCGCTCCTGCCCGCCGAGAACGAGGAACAGGTGTCCGCATTTCTCGCCCGCCACGGCGATTTCCGCACCCTGCCGCCGGCCGCGGTCTGGCCCGGTCCGGCGGCCTGCCCGGCGGCCGGCGCGTTCCTCTCGCTGAGCCCCCGCCGCCACGGGACGGACGGGTTCTTCGCCGCCGTACTGGAGCGGGTTGCGTGATCGTCATCCGCCGCGCCCGGCTCGCCGACGCGCCGGCGATCGGGGCGGTGCACGTCGCCTCCTGGCGCAGCGCCTATGCCGGCATCCTGCCCGATGATTTCCTCGCCTCGCTCTCGGTCGGGCGCCAGGCCGCCTATTACGAGCGGGTGATCCAGGACCGCGGCTTCGTCCACGTCGCCTGCGCCTCGGGGCCGGATCTGCCGGGGGCGGCCGGGGCGCGGGTGGTCGGCTTCGCCTCCTCGGGGCGGGCGCGGATGCGGGCGATCGCCGAGGGCGAGATCGAGACCCTCTATCTGCTCGACGATTGGCGCGAGCAGGGGATCGGCCGGCGGCTGATCGCCGCCTCGGCCGCAGCACTGGCCGCCAGCGGCTGCCGTTCGGCGATGGTCTGGGTGCTGCGCGAGAACCCCAGCCGCTGGTTCTACGAACATATCGGCGGGCGGACGGCGGCGGAGTCCGAAATCCGCGTCGGCGGCGCCCCGGTGATGCAGACCGCGCTGGTGTGGAACCCGATCGACCGCCTGCTCGCCTCCGCCGCGCAGCAGAAGTAGGCGCTACTTCGCCCCCACCGCTACTTCGCCCCCACGTCCGCACCGCGCACCACCTCGTGCAGGGCGGCGAGGATGCGGCCCGCCTCGGGGCCGGCGGCGCCGTGCAGGGCCGCCTTCAGCACCGGCAGGGCCTGCGGCCCCGGCGCGGCATAGGCCATCGACCAGTGGGGGAATTCCCGCGCCCGCACGGGGAGGAATTCCAGCACCGTGACGTCGTGGTGGCGCTCGTCGCACTGGATGCGCTCGAAGGTCGCGCACAGCGCCTCGAGCGGACCTTCCAGCACCTGGGCGAACAGGCTCTCGGTGAACAGCAGCGAACCGGTCAGCCCGGTCGCGGCATTGTTCTGGCGCGAGCGTTCGAGGATCTGGCGCAGGCCGCGCCCGACCTCGGCCGCTCCGCCGGGCAGGCGCGAGCGCGAGCAGTAGAGGACGCGGTGGAGCTGCTTCATGGCACGAATTCCGTTGCCGCGCCGGAACCGGCGCGGGCGATGAGGGCGGGGATGTTCTCGGGGGCGACCGGGCGGCTGATCAGGTAGCCCTGGGCGCTGCCGCAGCCTTCCTGGACCAGCGCCGCCGCCTGGGCCTCCGTCTCCACCCCCTCGGCGATGGTGGCGATGCCGAGGCTGGCGCCGAGCGCGGTTATCGCACGCACGATCGCCGACGCCTGCCCGCCCTCGGCGAGCCCGCTGACGAAGGAGCGGTCGATCTTGACCTTGTCGAAGGGAAAGGAGCGCAGCTGGCTGAGCGAGGAGTAGCCGGTGCCGAAATCGTCCATCACGATCCGCACGCCGAGCCCGCGCAGCGCGTGCAGCGTGGCCAGGGTGGACGCCTCGTTGTGGAGCAGGGCGCTCTCGGTGATTTCGAGCTCGAGCCGGACGCCGGGAAGACCGGATTCCGCCAGCGCCGCGGTCACCGCGGCCACCAGCTCCGCGCCGCGCTCGAATTGCAGCGGCGAGACGTTGACCGCGACCTTGAGCGGCTCCGGCCAGGCCGCCGCCTCGGCGCAGGCGGCGCGCAGCACGAAGCCGCCGATCGCCCCGATCAGCCCGACCTCCTCGGCGAGCGGGATGAACTCGCCCGGCGGCACCGAGCCCCGCGCCGGGTGGGTCCAGCGCAGCAGCGCCTCGAAGCCGGTCAGGCGGCGCTCCGGCAGCGCCACCTGCGGCTGATAGTGGAGGTGGAACTGCCGCAGCGGCAGGGCCCGGCGCAGATCCGCCTCCAGCGCGCGCCGCGCCTGGGCACGCTCGTTGAGCGCCGGGCGGAAGCGCCGCCAGATGCCGCGCCCCTCGGCCTTGGCCTGGTAGAGCGCGAGGTCGGCGGCGCGCACCAGCTCGTCCGCCTCCGCCGCGTCCGCGGGGGCGAGGGCAAGGCCGACGCTGGCGCCGATGCTGGCGAGATGGCCGCGGACCAGGAAGGGGCGCGACAGGATCTCCACCACCCGGCGCGCGAGCAGGGCGGCGTCCGCCTCGCCGGCGCAGCCCGGCAGCAGGATCGCGAACTCGTCCCCGCCGAGCCGCGCGGCGAGATCGCGGGGGCGGATGCAGCCGCGCAACCGCCCGGCGACGGCGGCGAGCAGCGCATCTCCCACCGGGTGGCCGAGGGTGTCGTTGATGGATTTGAAGCGGTCGAGATCGACCAGCAGCACGGCCGCCGGTTCCTCGGCGCGCTGGAGCAGGCGGGCGAGGCTGGCGGCGAAGGCGGCGCGGTCGGCCAGGCCGGTGAGCGCGCAGCGCCCCGCCGGGGAGAACGCGGGGTGGGCCGGCGGGGCCAGCGTCAGCATCCAGAGCCGGGGCGAAAGCCGCCGCCCGGTGAGCCGGATGGCGCCGCCGCCGCGCGCCGCACCCTCCTCCGCCGCGACGATCGCGCGCGCCTGGGCGAGCAGCACCGCGGCCTCGGCCGGGGCGATCTCGCCCGCCTGTTCGAGCACCCGCCCGAGCGGCGCCCCTCGCGCCGGCGCATCCACCAGCCCGAGCCGGCGCCGGGCCGCGCCGTTGAGCTGGCGCACGGCGAGATCGGCGTCGATCAGCAGCACCGGCTGGGGGATACCGTCGATGAGGGCCGCGAGCGGTCGCGCCGGCGGCGGCGCGCAGTCGAGCAGCGTGGCGAGGTCGGGCGTGATCCTGTCCATGGGTATCCCGGAAAACGAGGAGATGTTTCCCGAAAACCATGAATCGACGGTGAAGCGCGGGCGCCCGGTTCGGTGCCGCGCACTGGCGATGCGGGTCCAGAGCATGATCCGCGCGAGCGGGTGCGCGGATCATGCTCTATCTTGTTGCCGGATCGAGCAACTTTATCCCATCGGCCGATTCCGTCGGATGGGATGTTGCTCTAGGGGTCCATGGCCGGCCACTGCCGCTCCCGCACCTCGGCGGCGTAGCGCTCCATGGCGGCGCGGACCAGGGCGGCGCCGTCGAGCTGGCGCTTGACGAAGGAGGGCGCGGGGTCGAGGCCGAGGCCGAGGAGGTCGTGCAGGACCAGGATCTGCGCGTCGGTGGCGCCGCCGGCGCCGATGCCGATGGTGGGGATCGGGATGGCGCGGGTGATCTCGGCGGCGAGCGGGGCGGGGATCGCCTCGATCAGCAGGAGCCGCGCCCCGGCCGCGGCGAGCGCGCTCGCGTCCTCGGCGAGCCGCCGCGCCGCCGCTTCGCCCCTGCCCTGGCGGCGGAAGCCGCCGAGCAGGCGCACATGCTGGGGCGTGAGCCCGATATGGGCGCAGACCGGCACCCCGCGGGCGGCGAGAAAGCCCACCGTCTCCACCATCGGCGCGCCGCCCTCGAACTTCACCATGTCGGCGCCGGCCTTGAGCAGGGTCGCGGCACTTGCCATCGCCTGGGCCGGGCCCGCCTCGTAGGTGCCGAAGGGAAGATCGGCCATCACCAGGAGATCACCGGCGCCGCGGGCGACCAGGCGGGTGTGGTAGGCGATGTCCTCGAGGGTGACGCCGAGGGTATCGCGCTCGCCGGCTACCGCCATGCCGAGCGAATCGCCGACCAGGAGCCCGTCCAGCCCGGCGCTCGCGGCGAGCCGGGCGAAGGGATAGTCGTAGGCGGTGAGCAGCGCGAGCCGCCGCCCCTCCGCCTTGGCCTGGTCCCAGCGCTTCAGATCCTTGCTCATGCGACCCCCTCTCCGCCCGCTGCCAGCCCGGCGAGCAGCGCGAGCGCGCGGGCGGCGGCCTGTTCCTGCACCAAGCCGCGGCCGCCGGCAAACTGCTGGCGCTCGACCCGCGGCGCGGCTCCCCGGCGGCAGGCGGCGAGGAAGACGAGGCCGACCGGTTTGGCGGCACTCCCCCCGCCCGGGCCGGCGATGCCGGTGACCGCGACCGCGAGATCGGCGTGGGCGTGGCGCAGCGCACCCGCCGCCATGGCGGCGGCGACGGCCGCACTCACCGCGCCCTCGCGCGCGATCAGCCCCGCTTCCACGCCGAGCATCTCCGCCTTGGCGGCGTTGGAGTAGGTGACGAAGCCGCGCTCGAGCACGTCCGAGGCGCCGGGGATGGCGGCCAGCGTCGCCGCGACCAGCCCGCCGGTGCAGCTCTCGGCGGTGGCGAGGCGCAGCCCGGCGGCGCGGCAGGCGGCGAGGAGCGCGTTCGCGCGGGCGAGGAGGTCGGGCGTCATCGCGCGCTCCAGATGCCGGGCCAGCGGGCGCCCACCGCCCACAGCACGCCGGCGGCGAGCAGGCCGGCGGCGAGATCGTCTCCCATCACCCCGGCCGCGGTATGCTGGCGGTCGGCCCAGCCGACCGGGCCGGGCTTGACGATGTCGAGGAAGCGGAAGAGCAGGAACCCCGCGCCGAGCCCCTGCCAGGAGGGGCCGGGAAGGGCGAGGAGGGCGAGCCACTGGCCGGCGATCTCGTCGATCACCACCCGCCCCGGATCGGCGGCGCCGAGGCCGAGGCGGGCGATCGCCCACAGCCCGGCGAGGGTGGCCGCGAGCACCGCCCAGGGCAGCAGCGCGGGGGCATAGGCGAGCATCAGCGCCGCCGGCACCAGCGCCGCCGCCGAGGCCAGCGTGCCCGGCGCGGGGCCGAGCCGGCCGAGGCCGAAGCCTTCGGCGATCCAGCCCGCCGCGCGGTTCATGTGGCGCTCATCGGCCGCAGGCGGTGAGCGGATCGGGCGAGAGGCGGCCGAGCTTGGCGCGATAGACGTCGATCCCCTCGATCACCCGCTGCACATAGTCCCGCGTTTCGCCGTAGGGGATGCGTTCGAGCCAGTCGAGCAGCGTGATCTGGCCGGCGCGGGGGTCGCCGTTCTCGGCGAGGAAATTGTCCACGTTGCCGGTGCCCGCGTTGTAGGCGGCGATCGCCATCGCGAGGCAGCCGTCGTAGTGGGCGAGATCGGCGGCGAGATAGGCCGAGCCGAGGCGCATGTTGTAGGCGGGATCCGCGGTGAGGCGGGAGAGCGAGGCGGGCAGGCCGAGCGCGCGCGCCTCCCCGGTGGCGGTGCCGGGCATCAGCTGCATCAGCCCGAGCGCGCCCGACGAGCTGACCGCGGCGCGGTCGAAGCTGCTCTCCTGGCGGATGATGCCGAGCACCACGGGGCGCGGCAGGGCACTTTCGGGCGGGGGAAACGGGATCGGCCAGCCGGCGTCGGGCAGCGCGATGGCGTGCAGGCCGGCGAAGCGGGAGATCATCACCGCCGGCTCGGGCAGGCCGAGCGCCAGCGCCAGATGGGCGGTGAGGGAGCGGTCCGCCGCGTCGGGGGCGAGATCGGCCAGGCGTATGAGGAAGATGCCGGCCCGCCGCGGCGCGCCCCAGGAGACCAGGGTGATGGCGGCGCGGGCGAGTTCGCGGGCGGCGAGATCGAGCACCTGCTGGCGCGTCCAGGCGGGGTCGTGCAGGGCGAGGATGCGTGCGTTCAGGGCGGCGACGCCGCCGAGATGCAGCGCCGCGAGCTGGCCGTAGAAGGTGAGCGGGAACTCCGCCGCCTTCGCGTACTGCCGCGCCGCCTCCTGCGCGTTGCCCCCGGCGGCGGCGGCGCGGGCGAGCCAGTAGTGGGCGCGGCCCTGGGTGATGATGGCCTTCGAGCCGGCGGCCAGCGCGGCGAAATGACGGGCGGCGGCGGCGGGATCGTGGAGGGAGCGGAGCGCGATGAAGCCGGCGAGGAAGCGGCTGCTGGCGGCGTCCCCGCCGGCGAGCGGGGTGGGATCGTCGGCGAGGAAATAGGCGCCGGGGGCGGCGGCGGGGCCGGCGCGCAGGAGATCGCGCGCGAGGGCCGCGCGCGCGTTCCAGAAGGCGCCGCGCCGGGCGGGGGCCGCGGCGGCCTCGGCGGCGTTGCCGCGGGCGCGCCACAAGGCCAGCGCCCGGCCGTAGTGGCCGGCGCGCTCGAGCGCCCAGGCGGCATCGAGGAAGAGTGCGGGGTCGCGCTGGCTGGCCGCGGGGAGCGCGGCGTAGAGCGTCGGCGCGTCCGGCTGGTTGCGCACGAAGCCGAGGCGGGCGGTGGCCGCCGGCTGATCGGACGGGGCGAGGCGGGGGATCTGGCGGGCGGCGGCGGCGGCCCGGTCGGCCCAGGCCAGCGCATCGAAGCGGGCCCACTGGTCCGCGGCGGTGAGGCCCGCCTGCCAGGCCGGCGGGAAGGCCGCGGCCG
Source organism: Acetobacteraceae bacterium (assembly GCA_027326105.1). Taxonomy (GTDB): domain Bacteria; phylum Pseudomonadota; class Alphaproteobacteria; order Acetobacterales; family Acetobacteraceae; genus DAHWFB01. Next base: position 44,627 of record DAHWFB010000118.1, on the reverse strand, counting down.
GGGCCCCCGCGCGCCAGGCGCGGCGGGCGAAGCGGGCGGTGGCGGTGGGGTCCGCGGTGGCGGCGAAGGCCTGGGCGCAGCGCAGCAGCGCGCCCGCGGAGCGCGGGCGGCGGAGGCGGCATTCGCGGGCGACCTCGGCATCGTCGGGGGTGGCGGTGAGCGCGTCCTCCCAGCGCTGGACAAGCAGCGGCCGCGCCGGCCAGTCCGGGTTGGCGCGCAGGAAGGCGAGGATCGCGGGCGCGGAGGCGGCGCCGGGGTCGAGCAGGCGGTAGTAGGTGACCAGCGCGGACGCCACCGGGTCCGGGTAGCGGGCGGCGAGCGCCTCGGCGGCGGGCCAGTCGCTGGCGCGGACGGCATCCATCACCCCGCCGGCCGGCGCCTGCGCCCGCGCCGGCGGGGCGGCGGGGACGCCGGCGAGGAGGGCGAGAAGGAGAACGAGCAGGCGGAAGCGGGGCATGGCGGACTCGCGCGCGGATTCGGATGCGCAGCATATACCATGGCGCGCGGAGCGCGACCCGCGGGGCCGGCCCGGCGCCGCGAGCGGCCGGCTAGACGACGAACCGGCAGCGTTCCTGGGCAGTGCGCATGTCCATGTTGCGGCCACGGTTGAGATGATCGTCGATCTCGGCCGCGGAGCCGATCATCCGCCCGTAGAGGAAGACGTTGAACGCCGCGGTCTCCAGATCCTTCACCGTCAGCCGGCCGGAGCGATGGTCCGCCCACAGCACGGAAAGCAGCAGGGCGGCGATGATGGCGTCGACGTTGACGCAGAACACGTAGGGGGTGGCGCCGGCTTCATGGAGGGCGCCGACGAGTTCGCGGTAGAATGCATGAAAGATGTTGTATTCGCCACGCTCTTCCATGAATTTGGCGATGAAGCGTTCGCGCGGATCGTAGTTGACAGGCTTGCCCTTGAAGACCGGGTGGTGCACGCCGGGCAGCGCGCGCAGTTCGCCCGCGCCGGCCTCGCGCAGGTCTGCCTTCTCCTGGCGGTAGCTCTCGGCGAACGCCTTGGCCATTGCGGCCAGATCGATGCCGTGACCGGGGTCGGCCGGATCGTCGAGGGCGAGCCCGCGGAATCGTTCGAGCAGGAACGCCATGCCCTCGAACCCGTTGCCGCCGTGGCTGTAGCCGGAGTGGCTGAGGAAGCCGAGCATGGCCTTGTTGATCTGCACCCGCTCCGGGGTCTGCGGCCCGTCGGCCGAGACCGCGCCCTTCGCGCCCTGCGCGCTGATCGACCCCGGCCCGTTCGAGATCAGCAGACCGGTCAGGATCTGCAACGGCCGCGCCTCCCGCTCGGCGGGTCTGCGCCCGATCAGGGCGAGGCAGAGGAAATCCGCCATCGTCCATTGGCCGAACCGCTCCTCGCGCGAGACCCCGCACAGGCTGCCGTGCTGGTGGTGGCGGCCGGGTATCGAAGCGCCGATCATCACGCCGTAGAGGCGCAGGTACCAGGGCAGGGTTTCCGCCGTCAGCCGCGAGATGCGCTTGCGCATCAAGGGCCCCCAGGCGAGCGTGGTCGCGATCGCGGCCAGGATCGCGTCGCGGGAGAGGCGCCCGTCCAGGCCCTCGAGGAAGCGCAGGAAGACCGAACGGCAGGCACGGGCGTGGACCGCGGCCATCATCGCCTGCGGGCGGGGGTCGGCGGATTCCGCTGCATCGGCGAGGAACAACGCGCGGGTCTTTTCGTCGACGCGAACCGAGCCGAGGTCGAACCCCTCGTCATGCCCATCGCGCAGCCCGCTGGCGGCGAACAGATCGATCAGCGCCCGGGTGCAGGCGAGCGCGCGCTCGACCCGTCGCGGGCCGATGAGGGCGGCGGCGGCAGCCATCACGGTGTTGGGGGAATTGCCGGCCTCGCGCGCGGCATCGGCGGCGGCGAGCGCGGGATCGCCGATCAGGTTGATCTCGGCGGCGATGGCGATGTCGAGCATCGCGCGGTCCTGCGCTCCGGCGATCTCGTGCAGCAGGGGAAGCGCGAAGGTCGCCTCCAGCGGCTCGAGCGCGAGATCGAGCACCGGGTGGCCGTGCACCGAGGTCACCTGTGCGGACGGATCCATCACCGACGCGCCGGAGGCATCCTTCATGTTCTGCCGCGCGATGACCGCGCCGACCTGGCGGGACAGGGCCGCGATCTGCGCGTCGTACGGCGCGGGCGCCCGCTCCACCGGGCGCCGGATGCGGGGCGGAATCGCAAGACCCTGGTCGCTGGCGAGCCAGGGCTTGAGCGCGAGCGTGCCGCGCGGCTCGAAGTCCGGCGCGATGGCGTTGTGGCGCATGACCGCGCTGAGCGCGGCGGGAATGTGGGCGATGTTGACCACCACCGCGCCCGTGGCCGAAGCGACCGGCCGCTCGGGGGTGAAGATGCCATCGACCCCGAACGCCTCGAGGAACCAGCGTTCCTTGTCCTCGGCCCTGTCACCGGTGCCGGCCATGGCGCCGGCGTGGCCGACCGCGCGCGTGAGGCGGGACTTCCATCGCCCGACGACGCAGGCGACCACCGGCTTGGGGAATTGCAGGTCGCGTTCGTAATAGCCGCCCGGCTCGCAGTACATCACCGCCGCCCTGGACCGCGGGTCGTTCTTCAGCGCGTGGACGAAATCGGGCGCGGCGTAGTGGATGTAGATGTCCTTGCCCGAGGAGATCAACGTCGTCGTGCCCCAACCGGCGGTCGCCAGATACTGGGCGATCGTGGTGGTGAAATTGCCGGAATTGGAGAACAGCGCGATCGATCCCTTGATCAGGGCCTCGTCCGGGCGGTCGCCGCCGAGCGCGCCGCCGAGACGCACGCGGTTCCATGAATCCGCCACGCCGAGGCAGTTGGCACCGAAGATGTCGATGCCCCAGCTCTGCCCGATGGCGCGGATCTCGCGGGCGTCATGGACGGCGATCTTCTCGGTGATGACGACGATCTTGGCGAGATCGGGATTGACACGCACCAGCTCCGCCACGCCATCCCGCGCGCCGGCCGGCGGCAGGTACACGACGCCGGTGTTGAAGGAGTGACCGTCATCGATCCCCTCCCGCACGTTGTTGTAGACGGGGATCTCGCCGTGGGCGGACGCGAGCACCTGGCCGCGCCGGCCGGGCGAGGTGCCGAACACGACGTTGCCGCCGGAGAAGGCGTGGCTCGTCGGTGTCACCTGGCGCGACTCGCTGCCCAGGATGTTGAGCACCGCGACCCGGTCCTCGCGCGTGGCGATCTGCGCGAGGGAATCGATGCCGAGAAAATAGGGAAACCCAGGGAGACCTCGCTTGAACATCTCAACCTCTCCGATCGCTCTGGCGCGCTACGCGGCTCGCTTGATGCCGAGATGGGCTGCCACCGCCTCGCGCCCGCCGGCCCGCATCCAGCCATCCACCTCCTTCGCGTAGGTGACGACCTCCGAGATCGAGCTGTCGAAGCCGAAGAACGTGTAGGGCAGGCCGAGATTGTCACAGGCTTCGGCGAGAGTGCCGAGGCCGCGCACGAGATTCGGCCCGCCGCGACCGACCACGACGAACAGCGGCGTGGGGCCGGTCCGGCTGCAATGCTCGCGCAGGGCATCGGCCATGGCGCGGAACGTCTCGTAGATGTCGGTGTTGTTGGATTTGCCGCCGATGATCAACAGCACGTTGCTGCGCGCGAGCCAGTGCCTGAAGCAGATGCGGGTGACCGCCTTCATCTTTTCATAGGGTGGATTGCCGCCGAAGTCCGAGGAGAGGATCGCCACGTCACCGAGCACCTCGGTGACCAGCGAATTGGCGCCGCCGCCGAAGGTGGGCGCGAGGACGGTGCCGGCCGGGTTGATGACGAAGACGTCCGATTGCCCCTGGTGGGTGCGCAGCTGGTTCACTTCCAGCTCGAAGGCGGAGGGTTCGGCGGCGAACGCCTCCTCCGGCAGAGCGAGGCGCTGCCGGCGGGGGTCGTCGCGGTCGAACCCGCCCTTGAAGTCGCAGGCGATCGGGAGCAGACGCCCGTCGCGACCGCTGCCCATGCGGATCGGGTTCAGTTCGAGCGTGGTCATGCCATAGTGATGGAAGAGGTCCCAGAGCTTGGGCAGGTGCTGCACCAGAGGGGAGAGGATCTCCTTCGGCGCGCCGATATCGGAAAGCGCGTTGGCGACCACGAACGCCTTCAATCCGGTGAGCGCCTCGAACGGAATGGTGACCAGGTACTTCTTGTCGAGCTCTTCGATGTCGACCCCGCCGCGATGGGTCAGTGTCATCGTCGGCGCACGGAAGATCGTCGAGTCGGCGATCGAGAAATAGACCTCGTGCCGGGCGGGAACGGCGGCCTCGAAGGTGACGCCGTTGGCTTTCGCGGTGGCGCCGCCGTGATGTTGCTCGACGAAGAACAGGCGTTCACGCTCGGCGAGCGCCGTGCGCAGGTCGGAGGCCCTGCCGATCAAGCCCGCCTTGCCCTTCTTGCCGACGCCACCTTTGAAGACGGGCTTGATGAAGACCAGTTCGTGGCGGTCGATGAGATCCTGGATCTCGGCTTCGGTCGCGTTGCCGTCGAGGACTTCGGTGACCGGAAACCCGACGTGCCGCAACAGCGGAGCGCCGTAACGAAGGCCGGTGATTTGCATGGCGTTCGGTTCCTCATCGGTTTGTCGGGCCGGGCCGGCCGGGCTTGGGGTTCGTCACCGGTGGCGAGCCGGCCGCGGGATGGGAGCCGCAGACTGCCGGGAAGACCAGTCCAGGGAGCACGCGATCACGGGCGAGCGCGATCATGAGGCGGGCAGAAAGATGCGTACGAGAAGGCCGGGGCCGTTGTCGGCGAGCGCGACACTGCCCTCGTGGGCCAGCACCACCGCACGCACCAGGGCGAGCCCGAGACCGTGGCCTTCGCCGCGGCGGGCCGGATCGAGCCGGACGAAACGGTCGAAGGCGCGCTCATGGAGCGCCTCGGGGATGCCGGGTCCGCGATCGGCCATCTCGATCGCCACCCATTCGCCGACGTGGCGGACCCGCAGCGCCATCTCGGTGCCCGGCGGGCAGTGGCGGATGGCGTTCTCCACCAGATTGACGACCATCTGGGTGATCGCGTCGGCATCGCCGCGGATGTGGCAGCCGGGCTCGATCTCCGCGGCGAGGCGCTGGCCGCGGTCTTCCGCCACCGGCTGGTAGGATTCGGCGAGCGAGCCACAGAGGGCGGAAAGATCGAGCGGCGCGAAGCTCGCCTTGCTGGCGCCCGCATCGAGTTCCGCGATGCGGAGGAGGGCGGCGAAGATGGCGATGATCTGGTCGGTCTGTTCGATCGCCCGGACGAGACCGCCGGCGGGCGCCGGGCCGGCCGGTCCCGGTTCCGCGGTGCGGCGGGCGGCGAGGACGAGATGGTCGCGCAGGCGGGTGAGGGGCGTGCGCAGATCGTGGGCGATGTCGCTCGTCACCTGGCGGGCGTTTTCCACCAGCCGTTCGATGGTGGCGAGCATCCGATTGAGGTCGGTGATCAGCACGTCGAGTTCGTCGTCGATGCCGTAGAGCTTGATGCGGTGCGAAAGATCGCCGGCGACGATCTGGTGGCTGACGCTGCTGATCGCCCGCACCCGCCGGAGGCTGTAGTTGGCGATGATGAGGCTGGCGAGCAGCCCGATCGTCAGCATGACGCCGAACACCGCCGCGAACAGATAGGCGATGAAGCGGTTGAGGCGGGCGAAGACCGAGGCATCCTCGCCGATGAAGAGAAGCCGCCCGTCGGTGAGGCGGCGGGTCTGCCCGACCACGGCGGCCACCCCGGGCGGCAGCGCGCTCCCCTCGGTGCCGGTGGCGGTGCCGGCGGTGAGCATGTGCCAGCCGGGCCCGCCCGGGGGCAGCGCGATGTTGCCCATGATCCATCGCCCCTGTGCATCGGCGAGGGCGTAGAAACTGTGCGACGAGGCGCGGATCGCCATTGCGATCTGCGCGCGCAGCGTACCGTCGAGGGCGATGTCGGATTGCAGGTCGGCGAAGTCTCCGGTGACGATGGGCGCGAACTCCTCGCGCGCGGCGCGCCCGGTGGCGATGTAGATCAGGGCGAAGACGATGATGGCGCTGAGGGTGGAAAGCAGCGTGCCGAGCACGGCGAGGCGGAAGCTCGCCATGCGGAAGACATTGCCGCGCTGGCGCCTAGCGTCCATCGGACATGCGATATCCCACGCCCCAGACGGTGTGGATGAGAGGGCGGTCGAACCCGCGGTCGACCTTGGCGCGGAGGCGGCTGATGTGGGATTCGACCAGCGAGGTGCGGGGGTCGAAGTGGAAGTCCCAGACCGCCTCGAGCAGCATCGTGCGGGTGAGCGTCTTGCCCGCGTGCAGCATGAGATATTCGAGCAGGCGGAACTCGCGCGGCTGGAGGTCGATGCGGCGGTCGCCGCGTGTCGCCCTCCAGCGCAGCCGGTCGAGCGCGAGATCGCCGACCCGCAGCAGGGCGGCCTGCGGATTGAGCGGCCCGCGGCGGCCGATCGCCTCGATGCGCGCGAGCAGTTCGGCGACCGCGAACGGCTTGATCAGATAATCATCACCGCCGGCGCGCAGACCCTCCACCCGCTCATCGACGCGGCTGAGCGCGGTGAGGAAGATGATCGGCACGGTGATGCCCATGCAGCGCAGCGCGGTGACCAGCGAAAGCCCGTCCAGCCGGGGCAGCATGCGGTCGATCACCAGCACGTCGAACTCGGCAGTGCCGGCCTGCAACAATCCGGCGCGGCCGTGGGCGACGGCGGTGACGGTGTAGCCGGCCGCCTCGAGTTCGCCGGCGATGAAGCGGCAGGTCTCGGCGTCGTCTTCGACGAGCAGGGTGCGCTTGCCGACCGCCGGTGGTGCGGGGGCGCTCAAAAATTGACCGCCTCGAGCGGGCGGGCGCGGGTGTCCGGGCCGAACACACCGACGATGATGACGCCGATCGCCATCGCCACGCCGATGAAGGCGGCGATGGCGGGGACGCCGCCGAAGTGGAGGAAGAAGCCGACGATGAGGGCGGCGAAGGCGGCGGTGAGGCGGCTCCAGGAATAGACGAAGCCGATCGCCCTCCCGCGCAGCCGGGTGGGGAAGAGTTCGGCCTGGTAGGCGTGGTAGGCGTAGGACATCACGTTCGCCGAGAGGGTGAACATCACCCCGAGCAGGATGAGCGATAGCGGAGAGGAGGCGAGCGAGAAGCCGGCCATGAACAGCGCCATGCAGGCGAGGCCGCCGATGATCTGGGTGCGCCGCTCGAGACGGTCGGCGAAGAAGGTCGCGAGCAGCGGGCCGATCGGATTGGCGCTCGCGATGATGAAGGAATATTCGAGGCTGGCGGTGATGGTGATGCCGCGCGCCATCAGCAGGGTCGGCACCCAGGCGGCGAAGCCGTAGAAGCCGATGACCTGGGCGACGTTGAAGATGCCGAGCATCAGCGTGCGCTCGACGTAGCGGGGGGAGAGGAGTTCGCTGAGCCGGCCCGGACCCGCCTGTTCGGGCGTGGGCGGGCGTGGCGGGGGCAGCGGCCGGCCGGTTTCCGCCGCCACCCGCCGCTCCAGCGCGGCCACGATGCGCTCGGCCTCCGCCTCGCGCCCGTGCAGGGCGAGCCAGCGCGGACTCTCCGGCAGGAAGCGATGGAGCAGGCCGGCGACGGCGAGCCCCGAGGTTCCGAGCAGGATCACCCAGCGCCACCCGGCGAGGCCGGCGAAGTGCACCGGCGCCAACAGCCAGGCCAGCAGGGCGGCGAGCGGCACGACACCGAAGGTGACGAACTGGTTGACCGCGAAGGCACGGCCGCGTTCGGCGAAGGGCATGAGCTCGGCCAGGAACGCGTCCTGGGTGACGAGTTGCAGCCCGAAACCCACGCCGGCGGCGAAACGCCAGAGGTTGAGCGCCTCGCCGGTGCGCTGGAAGGCCATGATCGCGGAGCAGACGGTGTACCAGAGCATGGCGCCGAGGAAGACGCTGCGGCGGCCGCAACGGTCGATCAGCGGGCTGAGCAGCAGGGCACCCGCCCAGAGGCCGGCGAAGGTGCTGAAGACGAAGGTGCCGACGCCGCCGACCGCGATCGACTTCAGCACCGCGAAGGGGCCTAGGCTGCGGTCGGTGAAGAGGCCGGCCCGGACCAGGCTCGGGGCGATGTAGCCGGTCAGGAAAAGATTGTAGAACTCGAACAGCCCGCCGAGCGAGATCCAGAACACCAGGGCCCAGACCGAGCGCGAGGCCGGCAGGCGGTCGAGTCGCGCGGCGATCCTGGCGGCGGCAACCTCGGACATGAACTCCCCCGGTGCGGTGCGCCGTCTGCGCGGCGTCGGGCAATGGTCTAGTCCCATTTCCCGGCGGAGCGGAAGGCCGCCGGCATGGCCGGCCGGCGGCCGAGCGCTGCGATCGGACGCGAGACGATTATTTCATGTAGCCTTCGAGCTTGTTGGCCGTGATGGCGAAGGCGTTGGTGTAGGTGATGGCGAGATTGACCGGCTTGTCGATGCGGCCGGCGAGCTTTTCCACCGCGAGCACGGTCTCGGGGCCGTTGGCGGGCATCAGCCCGTCGGGCAGGAACTGGGTCTTGTCCTTGGCCAGCGCGTCGATGTAGTCCTGCCGCGAGGTCAGCGGGTTGGTGACATAATCGGCCGGCAGGTGGGCGGCGATGTCGGCCGCGCTGTGGGTGGCGATGTAGTGCATGGTGGCGACCAGCGCATCGACCACCCGCTGGGTGGCATCCTGGTGGGTCTTCACCCAACTGGTGCGCGCCAGCACCGAGGCGGTGGGCCAGAAGCCGCCCAGCCATTTCTGCACGCCCTTGGTGGTGGCGAGATCCATGGCGGAATAGCCGATGCCCTTCTTCTCGATCGCGTTCACGGTGGGCTGGGTGGTCATGGCGCAGATGGTGCGCCCGCTCGTCAGCCCGGCGATCAGCGTCGCGCCGGCGCCGACGCCGATGCGCGAGAAATCCTTGCTCGAGAGATGGTAGCGCGCGGCCATGTAGAGGGTGAGATCGTCGGTGCCGGAGCCGAGGTCGGTGACGCCGACGGTCTTGCCGCGCCAGTCGGCCGGGGTCTTGACGTTCGAGCCGGTGCGGCACATTTCGCGCTCGCCCGGGGCGCCGCTCAACTGCACCACGTCGATCACGTGCTTGCCCTTGAGCTGGAAGTCGATGGTGTGGACGTACCAGGCGCCGGCCATGTCGACCTGGCCGGAGACCATCGCGTCCTCGGCGCCGACGCCGCCGGCCTGCTCGGTGCTGAGCACCATGTTGACGCCGTATTTCTTGTAGTAGCCGAGCCCCTGGGCGAGCATGTAGGGGAGGTAGATCTGCTTGTCGATGCCGCCGACCATCATCGTCACCGTCGGCATTTTGCCGCTCGCGGCGCGGGTGGGCGGGGCAGCGGCGGTGAGGCTCGCGGCACCGACGATGGCGGCCGCTGCGGCAAGTTTCAGGGCGTTGCGTTGTCCGGACATGGATGGTTTCCCCTCGGTTGGATGGTTGGGAAGGCGGGTGGCTGCGGCGCGATCCGCGGCGGCGTTGCTCATGCGCGTCCGCCGCTCATGCTCGCCCGGCGGGCTCCCCGGCGGGCGCCGGACGCCAGGCGAGGAGGCGCTTTTCCACCTGCGCCATGAGTGCTTCGGCGCTGAGCGCGAGCAGGCCGATGACCAGCATCGCACCGAAGACGCCGTTGGCGTCGAAAGTGTTCTGCGCGGTGGCGATGACCAGACCGAGCCCGTGCTGGGCGCCGAGGAATTCGCCGACGATGGCGCCGATGATGGCAAAGCCGAGCGCCACGTGCAGGCTGGCGATGATCCAGGACATGGCCGAGGGCACGATGACGTGGCGGACCACCTGCAGGCGCGAGGCGCCGAGGATGCGGATGTTGGCGACCAGGTTGCGGTCGACGCTGCGTACTCCCTCGAAGGCATTGAAGAAGACGACGAAGAACACCAGCACCGCGGCGAGCATGACCTTGGAGGCGAGGCCGAGGCCGAGCCACATGACGAAGATGGAGCCGAGCACGATGCGCGGCAGGGCGTTCACCACCTTGATGTAGGGACCGGCGACATCGGCGAGGAAGGGGACCTCGCCGAGCAGCACGCCCACGACGACGCCGCTGAGCACGCCGACGATGAAGCCGAGCAGCGCTTCCTCGATCGTGGTCCAGATCTGGAACCAGAAGGAACCATAGGCGGTGCCATGGGTGAACCAGTAGGCCAGCCGCAGCACGATGCCGAGCGGCGAGCCGAAGAAGAAGGGATCGATCCATTTCAGCGCGGTGCCCAACTGCCAGGCGCCGAGGACCACGACCAGGACGGCGACCCGGCCGAACAGCACCGCCTGCCGCCGGCGACGGGCGCGGGCGCGGTTGATCTCGGCGATCGAGGGCGCGGCGGGCGTCGGGCGGGGCGACGGCAACGGCTGGTTCTCGCTCATGGTTCCGACCTCCCCGCGGGTGCGCCGCCCGTGCTGCGCTGATAGGCGTGCTCGACCTCCTCGCGCAGCGCCGACCAGATGCGGCGCTGAAGTTCGAGGAAGGCGGGCTCGAAGCGAATCTCCTGCACCGGGCCGCGTGGACGGGGCAGATCGACGTCGTAGACCGCCTTCACCGTCGCCGGACCCGCCGTCATGACGATGACCTTGTCGGCGAGCGCGATCGCTTCCTCGATGTCGTGGGTGACGAACATCACCGAGGGGCGGGTGCGCTCCCAGAGTTGCAGCAGTTCGTTCGACATGATCGACCGGGTCTGCACATCGAGCGCGGAGAAGGGCTCGTCCATCAGCAGGATGGCGGGCTCGTTGATGAGCGCCGCAGCCATGCTGGCGCGCTTGCGCATGCCGCCGGAAAGCTGGTGGGGATAGTGGGACTCGAAGGCCGAGAGCCCCACGGTGCGCAGCCAGTCGCGTGCCTTGGCCTGCGCATCGGCGCGCGAGTAGCCGCGGAACAGCGGGCCGAGGCTGACGTTGGCGAGCACCGACTTCCAGGGCAGCAGCGCGTCGGCCTGGAACATGAAGCTGACATTCCTGGTCAGCCCGTCCACGGTCTGGCCGGAGACGCGCACCGAACCCTCGCTCGGGCTGTCGAGCCCCGCGGTCAGCGTGAGCGTGGTCGATTTGCCGCAGCCGGTGGGGCCGACGATGGCGCAGAACTGGCCGGGTTCCACGGTGAAGGCGACGTCACGGATGGCGGTCATCACCTCGCCCTTGGGATTGACGAAGCGCTTCGTCACCGATGTGAACGAGATCCCGCCCTGCCTTGATGCGCCACTCATCGCCTGACCCCTGCTCCCCGAGAGAAATCCACCGCGCCCGCCGCCCGGCCCGCGGGCGGTGTCCGCAAGCGGCGGGAAGGCGATGCCGCCATGGGGGTCAGAAATGCCATATCCCCCCGAACTCGACGCGTTCCGCCGTCACCGCCCGCAGGCCGGTCGACTTCTGGAAGGTCTTCTGGCCGACCATGCCCTCGATCCCGAGATCGACGCTCGGCACCGGCCGGTAGATGAGGTTGACGTGCAGCGTCTTGGTGGTCGGGGCGTTTTGCGGGTCGGCGGGCAGGAAGCCGGCCATCTGCTGGTGGTTGTAGCCGACGGTCACCGTCGAGCGCCAGCGCTTGGTCCAGAAATGCTGAGCGTAGAGCATGAAGCCCTCGTCGTTCTGGAGCTTGGTGGCGACGGTGACGGGGGTGCCCGAGGTGCCATTGTCCACCGCGAGGACGGAGGCGACGTTGGCCCCGAAATCATCCGGGATGTAGCGGCCGAGCGCCCCGAACCAGACCTGTCCGCCGATATTGTCGCTGCCGAGGGCGGGGACGAGGACGCCGAGGTTGAGCTGGGCGCCGACGATGCCGGCGCCGGTCAAATGGCTGGTACGGTTGCCGGCGCCGTCGGTGTAGGCGATGTCGCGCAGCACGCCGGACACCTGGAAATGCAGGAGCCTGGTCGTGTACTGGTAGCGCAGGCTGAAGTCCGGCATCGGCTCGGTGGGGGAGGGGACTTCGATGTTGTCGCGCGTGTCCTGGTAGCCGCTCTGCGGATCCTCGATCGCGAAGGAGAAGATCGAGGTCTTGCCGACCGGCAGGGTATAGCGGATCTGCTCGGTGCGCTCCGCCGGCACGCCGGCCGGGCCGGAATTGTCGAGGGTCTCGGGCGTGTCGTTGTTGTCGATGAAGTTCGAGTTCAGCATGCCGATGGTGAAGGGACCGACGGTGCCGTAGGCGAAGACGATGCGCGCCGAATAGGAGTTGTTCTGCAGCGCCTGATTGTAGTCTCCCCCGCTGACGAAGCCGTAGAAGTCGAGCGCGAAGTTGGTGGTGATCGGGCCGAGCGCGCTGGGCGTGCTGCTCTGGACGATCAGGCGGGAGACCTTGCTCTGGAACTGGAAGTCGCCGGCGGTCGCCTTGCGCGCGGGACCGTTGGGCAGGAGGTTGCCGATGGCGAACTTCGGGCCGAGGTTCTGGGTCGGGCTGTAGATGCCCTGGAAGTTGATGAAGCCCGCGATCCGGATCGAGGTGTCGGTGCCGGGGATGCGGAAGGAGCCGGGCAGCGCGCCCATGGTGACATACTGATTGTTGGGCAGACCGTTGCGCTCGGCGCGAACCGGCGGGACCGCCTGCTGCGCCTTCCGGGCGGCCGCGGCGCGGGCGGCCATGACCTGTTCGTCGTGCTGCTGGCGGGCGGCCATCGCCGCCGCCTGCGCCTTGGCCGCCGCCTCGGCGTGGGCGGCGCGCGCCTGGGCTGCCTGCAGCGCCGCGATCTTGGCGGAAAGGGCGTTGATCTGCGCCTGAAGGTCGCTGAGCTGGTCGGCGCGGGCGGAGAGCGGCAAGGCCGCGGCGATGATCGCCGCCGAGCCGAGGAGCGCGAATCTGGCGCCGGTTGTCATCGAGCGTCCCTCCCGGGGTTTGTCCGTTCCGACCCGGAGGGAGCGATCCCGCCGGGTGACTTGTCCGGAGAGATGACGGGAAGTTAATTCCCCATCCATGAAGGAAGCTGTACCGATTGTTCATCCGACCGGCGAAGGGCGGGGCGTTCACGACTGCGCTCGCCGGGGGGTCCTCGGTCGGGGCGGACCCGCGGGGCGGGACCGCTGGCGGTGAATCCCCGGCCGTGGCCGGCGACCCGGCCTTCCCTGGAGGCTTCCGGCTTCCCTTGCGGCGTTGCGGTCGGCCGGGCGCGGATCACGCTGCGGTAGGATCGACCGCCGCCGGGAGTTCCCCGGCCTATTCAGGAAACTTCAAGGGATGCCGAGGCTTCCAACTGTTGCTGCAGCCAGGCTGAGAACCGCGTGATCAGGGGGTTCGACTGCTGGGTGCGCGGGTAGACCAGGAAATGGGCGGTGTAGTGCAGATCCACCGAACGGCCGCGGAGTGGCACGACCAGCCGCCCGCTGACGATTTCCCGCTCCGCCAGCCGGGTTGATTCCAGCGCGACGCCGAGGCCATCCGCCGCCATGCTGATGGCGAGAAAGCTGCGATCGAAGCGCAACCCGTGGGCAGGCGAGGCATCGAGCCCGTTGGCAGAGAACCAGTCGGGCCAGCGGAGCATCTTGTTGTCGCTGTGGATCAGCGTCTCGCCGAGGATGTCCGCGGGTCGGCGGATGCGGGCGGCGAGCGCGGGTGCGCACAGCGGGACCACGGTCTCCTCGCCCAGGGAGATGCGCACGAGCCCTGGCAGCGGGCGCGCGGTGGGGGCGGCGGCGTAGACGATATCCGCGTCGAAGGTTCCCTGACTGAATTCGGCATAATCGGTGCTAGCCGCGATCCGCACCTCCGCACCCGCATTGGCTTCGAGGAAGCGGACCAGTCGCGGCGCGAGCCATTGGGTCGCGAAGCTCGGCGCCACATGGAGGCGGAGCAGACGGGGCGCGCGGGTGGAGACCACCTCGATTCCGCGCCGCAAGGTATCGAACGCCTCGCCGACATGACGCATCAGGGTCTGGCCTTCGGTGGTCAGCCCGATCGTCCGCGCGCGGCGCTGGAACAGCCGCACGCCGAGCTGGTCCTCGAGCTTGCGGATGGCGTGGCTCACCGCGCTCGGCGTCAGGCCGAGTTCGGCGGCGGCGGCACGGAACGACCCCGAGCGGCCAGCCGCTTCGAAGGCCCGCAGCAGGGACATCGGCACCGGGTTCGGCATCGGGGTCATACATGAACACAATTCACCAAATAATGCAATTTTCCCGTTTGATTGTTCACCTGTCCTGGCGTTCCTGTCGGCGGCAGAAACAGGGAGGAAACCGATGCTGCTCAACGGCAAGACCGCGGTCATCTCGGGCGGCGCCAGTCCGAAAGGAATCGGGCTGGCCACCGCACGGCTGTTCGCCGAACAAGGCGCGCGCGTGGCCATTCTCGATCTCGACCAGGACGCGTCCGCGGCCGCGGCCGGCGCGATCGGTGACGGGCACATCGGCATCGCCTGCGACGTCACCGACCGGGCGGCGTGTGACGACGCGGCGCGGAAGGTGATTGCGGCCTTCGGCCAGGTCGACGTCCTGGTCAACAACGCGGGCATCACCGAGCCGCTGCGCCTGCTCGAGATCGGCGCGCGGAACTGGCAGCGGGTGATCGACGTCAACCTGACCGGCGTGCTGTATCTGAGCCAGGCATTCCTGCCCCACATGAGCGCCCGCCGCAGCGGATCGATCGCCTGCATGTCCTCGGTTTCCGCCCAGCGCGGCGGCGGCATCTTCGGTGGCCCGCACTATTCGGCGGCCAAGGCCGGTGTGCTCGGCCTCGCCAAGGCGATGGCGCGCGAGTTCGGCCCGTCCGGCATCCGTGTGAACGCGGTCACGCCGGGCCTCATCCAGACCGAAATCACCGGCGGCAAGCTCACCGACGAGATGCGCACCGAGATCCTCAAGGGGATCCCCATCGGCCGGCTCGGCACCGCGGAGGATGTCGCCCGCATCTTCCTGTTTCTGGCCTCCGACCTCTCCGCGTACGTCACCGGCGCGGTGATCGACGTCAACGGCGGCATGCTGATCCACTGATCCCACCACCGGCCTGGAACCAAGCACCATGAACTCCGCCACGCCTGACACGACCGCCGTGACCTCCGACGGCTTTCCCTATGCGGGCTCCAACATCTCGCTGCGCGAGCGCGCCTACCGCATCCGACGCCACGCCCTGCGCATGGGCGAGGTGCAGGGCCAGGGCTACATCGCCCAGGCACTCGGCATCGCCGACGTGCTCGCGGTTTCCTATTTCCGCGCGCTGCGCTACCGGCCCGACGATGTCCGCTGGGAGGGGCGCGACCGGTTCCTGCTCTCGATCGGCCATTATGCGATCGCGCTCTACGCCGCACTGATCGAGGCCGGCATCCTGCCCGAAAGCGAGAGCGAGACCTACGGCACCGACGGGAGCCGGCTGCCGATGTCCGGCATGGCCGCCTACACGCCCGGAATGGAGATCACCGGCGGCTCGCTCGGCCACGGTGTCGGCATCGCGGTCGGCATGGCGCTCGGCCTCAAGCGCAAGAAGTCGGACGCCTTCGTCTATACGCTGTTCTCGGACGGCGAATTGAACGAGGGCGCGATCTGGGAAGGCGTCATGGGCGCCGCCCATTGGCGGCTGGACAATCTGATCGGCATCGTCGACGTGAACGACCAGCAGGCCGACGGCCCGTCTTCCGCGATGTCCTCGCGCGAGCCGCTGCACGAACGGTTTCGCGCCTTCGGCTGGCACACCCAGCGCGTCGACGGCAACGATATCGACGCCGTCGCCGCGGCGTTCGATGCGGCGCGCGCGGCCGAGGTGGCCGCACCGCGCATCGTGATCTGCGACACGCGGATGGCCAAGGGCGTGCCGTTCCTCGAAGCCCGCGAACACAACCACTTCCTTCGCGTCGAAGCCGACGAGTGGCAGCAGGCGATCGCCCTGCTCGATGCAATCTTCAGCGGAAAGACCTCCTGATGAGCCACGCGCAACCCACCGCCGCCGCGCCCAAGAAGCGGCTGACCACCTCGGCGATGATCGCCTCGATCGCCGCTCCCGGCCAGCGCACCACGCCGGCGCCATTCGGCAACGCGCTCGTCGCGCTGGCCGGATCCAACCCCGATATCGTCGGCCTCACCGCCGATCTGGCGAAATACACCGACCTGCATGTTTTCGCCAAAGCCTTTCCCGACCGGTTCTACCAGATGGGCATGGCCGAGCAGCTGCTCATGGCGGCCGCGGCCGGGCTGGCGCGCGAGGGCGCACTGCCCTTCGTGACCACCTATGCCGTGTTCGCCGCGCGCCGCGCTTACGACTTCATCTGCATGGCCATCGCCGAGGAGAAGCTGAACGTCAAGATCGTCT
This sequence comes from Acetobacteraceae bacterium, assembly GCA_027326105.1. Lineage (GTDB taxonomy): Bacteria > Pseudomonadota > Alphaproteobacteria > Acetobacterales > Acetobacteraceae > DAHWFB01. Next base: position 28,431 of record DAHWFB010000118.1, on the reverse strand, counting down.
GCGCGTTGCCCGGCCTGACCTCGGGCTACGGCCCGAGCCACCAGGCGACCGAGGACATCGCGATCTTCCGCGGCATGCCGAATCTGACCATCATCGACCCCGCCGACGCGCTCGAGATCGAGCAGGCGGTGCCCGCGATCGCGGCGCACGACGGCCCGGTCTACATGCGGCTCTTGCGCGGCAACGTGCCCCTCGTTCTCGACGAGTACGGCTACCGCTTCGAGATCGGCAAGGCGAAGGCGCTGCGCGGCGGCAATGACGTGCTGCTGGTCGCCACCGGGCTTGCCACCATGCGCGCGCTGCAGGCCGCCGAAATGCTGGAGAAGGACAAGATCGGCGTGGAGGTGCTCCACGCGGCGACGATCAAGCCGCTCGATCTCGACACCATCATCGCGGCCGCCGGCAAGGGTGGCCGGCTCGTGGTGGTGGCGGAGAACCACACGGTGGTCGGCGGGCTCGGCGAGGCGGTGGCCGCGGGGCTGCTGCGGGCCGGGATCGCGCCCAGGTTCCGCCAGATCGGCTTGCCCGACGAGTTCCTGGCCGCCGGCGCCCTGCCCACCCTGCACGACCGCTACGGCATCTCGGCCGAGGCCATGGCTCGCCAGATCCGCGCCTGGCTCTGACCCGACCGCCGGGAGACCGGCAAACGCGTCCCCATTCAAGAGGAGGAAACCAACATGCACCATCATCCGATACGGCGCCGTACATTGCTCAAGGGCGCGGCCGTGCTGCCCGCGCTGGGCATCCTGTCCCGTCGCGGCGACGCCGCCCAATCCACCTGGAAGATGGCGACCGGCCAGGAGCCGAGCCACCCGGTGAACATCCGCGCGGCGCAGGCGATCGCGAAGATCCGAGCGGCCACCAACGGCGGCCTGGACATCAAGCTCTATCCCGCGGCCCAGCTCGGCACCGACAAGCAACTGATCGCCCAGATCCAGCTCGGCGGCGTGCAGATCATCAACATGGCGAGTTCGGTTCTCGCCACCACGGTCCCGGCGGCGGGCATCGTCAACGTCGGCTACGCGTTTCTCGAGTCGAAGGACGTCTGGAGCGCGGTGGATGGAGCGCTCGGCCGCTACATCGCGAGCAAGATCGACGAGCACGGCATGGTCCAGGTCGGTTCGATCTGGGAGAACGGGTTCCGCAACGTCACCTCCGGCACCAGGCCGGTGAAGACGCCCGCCGATCTGCACAATTTCAAGATCCGCGTGCCCGACGCCCCCATCCTGTCGTCCATGTTCGCGGCGTTCGGTGCCGCTCCGACCACGATCGATTTCAGCGAGGTGTACACCTCACTTGAAAATCACGTGGTGGACGGGGAAGAGAATCCGCTGCCCATTATCTATACGGCGAAGCTCTACGACGTGCAGAAATATCTCAGCATGACGCAGCATGCCTGGGACGGCTACCTGCTGCTCGGCAACAAGCCCGCCTTCGCACGGCTGCCGAAGAAGTGGCAGGAGATCGTCACCGAGGCGTTCACCGCGGCCGGGCATGACGAGCGCGCCGATATCGCGGCGCTCAGCCAGTCCTTGCGGAAGAAGCTGACGCAGAAGGGCATGACGGTGCTCGAGGTCGACAAGATGGCGTTCCGCAGCGCGCTCGGCAAGGCGAAGTACTACGCGCACTGGGAGCGGAACTTCGGCGCCCCGGCCTGGAGCCTGCTCGAGAAAACATCTGGTCCGCTCAAGTAGGGCGCCACATGCGGGCGCGATGCCGGGACCGGCCGGACGCGCCCCTCTCGCCGCAGGGAGAGAGCGGTATCGCAGGGCGACAATGACCGGCCGCGTGCGCGGGGCCGGCGGGGAGGAAACAGGATGCTGACCGACAAGGTACTGCTCGGAACGGAAAGAACGCGAGGCCGGTTCGCCCGCCTCGCCGATGCTGGGCTCGATGCGGCCAGCGTGATGCTGCTCGCCTGCGAGGTGCTGGTCCTGTTCGCCGGCATCGTCGCACGGGGCATCTTCCTCCATCCCCTGATCTGGTCGAACGAATTCGCGCAGCTGAGCTTCGTCTGGCTGTCCATGCTGGGGGCGGCAATCGCGGTGCGCGACGATCGGCACATGCGGATGACCGCCTTCGTCGATCGGCTGCCGTCCGGCTGGCAGGCGCGGTTGCGAGCCGGCACCGACGTGGTCCAGCTCGTCGTCGTTCTCGCGATGATCGGCCCCAGCCTCCGGTTTCTCGAAGTCGAGCGGCAATCCTCTCTCTCGCAGCTCGGCGTTTCCGGCGGCTGGGAGGCGGCCGGGCTGGTCGTCGGCTTCCTGCTGATCGCCGCGTATCTGGTGCGTGACATGTTCCGCCATCGCGGCGCCGAACTCTGGCGCGGGGCGCTGGGTGCTGCGGCGATCGTCGGCATCGCCTGGCTGATCGGGCTCGGCCTGGCCGCCGATACGCTGGCGGAGGTGATCTTCGTCTTCGTCGTCCTGCTGTTCGCCACCGTGCTCGTGGGGGTGCCGATCGCCTTCGCCTTCGGCCTCTGCACCGTATTCTATCTGACCGTCACGGGAAGCGCGCCGCTCGCCGTCATCGCGAGCCAGGTCGAGCAGGGCACGAGTTCGATCATCCTGCTCGCCGTGCCGCTGTTCGTTCTGCTCGGCGGCCTGCTCACCGTCACCCGGCTGGCGCCGGCGATGATGCGCTTCCTCACCGAGCTGGTCGGCCCGGTGAAGGGCGGGCTGTTCTACGTGCTGATCGGCGGTATCCTGCTCGTTTCGGGCATTTCGGGCGCCAAGACCGCCGATCTCGCCGCGGTCGCCCCGGTCGTGGTGCCCGAGATGAAGCGGCAGAAGATCGACGAGGGTCATATTCTCTCGGTGGTTTCGTGCTGTGGCGCGATGGCGGAGACGATCCCCCCTTCGATCGTGCTGATCATCATCGGGGCGGTCACCGGCACGTCGATCTCCGCGCTGTTCGCGGCCGGGCTGATGCCCGCTGTCGTACTGGCGGTCATCCTGGCGCTGCTCGCGCGCTTCTGGGTCGGCAGGCACGCCGTCGCCTCCGGGCCGCGGGCGGGGGCGCGGCAGGTCCTGGGCAGCTTCGTCTATGGCCTGCCGGCGCTGGTTCTGCCCTTCGTGATCCGCTTCTGCGTGATCGGCGGCATCGCGACCGCGACGGAGGTCGCAACGATCGGCACGATCTACGCGATCATCCTCGGCGTGGTCTTCTACGGCGGCTTCAAGCCCGCGGCGCTCTACGAGAGTGCCGCGAAGTCGGTCGGGCTGGCCGGCGCCATCATGTTCATCATCGCGATCGCAACCGCGATGAGCTGGACGCTGACCCAATCGGGCTTCGCCGACGACATCACCCGTCTCATGCTCGCCTTGCCGGGTGGACAGTATGGGTTCCTGCTCGGTTCAATCTTCCTGATGATCGTTCTCGGCAGCATTCTCGAAGGCATCCCGATCCTGGTCCTGTTCGGGCCGATCCTGTTCCCGATCGCGCGCACCCTCCATATCGGCGACGTGCGCTACGGCATCATCGTGATCCTCGCCATGGGCATCGGCTTGTTCGCTCCGCCGGTCGGTCTCGGCTACTACGCGGCGGGCATCATCACGGATATCGACCCGAACAAAGGCCTCGGCAAAATCTGGGGCTATCTCGGCGCCCTCGTTGCCGGGCTGCTCGTCATCGCGCTCGTTCCCTGGGGCAGCGTCGGAATTTTCTGACCGTCGCGGGAGGGACCGGGCGCGCAGCGGGCGGGGTCAGGGCGAGATCTCCTCCAGCGGCCGGCCGCGGGTGGGCGGGCCGTAGGTGGCGACGGTGAGGATGACGATCGCCATCGAGAAGGCGATGAACAGGGCGACCGACATCGTGCCGCCGTGGCTGAGGAAGAAGCCGATGAAGAGGCCCGCGAAGGCAGCCGAGACGCGGCTCCAGGAATAGACGAAGCCGACCGCGCGGGCACGGATGCGGGTGGGGAAGAGTTCGGCCTGGTAGCCGTGGTAGGCGAAGGACATGATGTTGGCCGAGAGGGTGAAGAGCACGCCACAGAGGATGACCAGCGGGCCGCTGCGCTGGAGGACGAACAGCAGCATGAACACCGCCATGCCGAAGGCCCCCCCGACGATCTGCCATTTGCGCTCCACCCGGTCGGCGATCAGGGTGCCGAGGAGCGGGCCGAACGGGTTGGCGATGGCGATGATGAAGGCGTAGCGCAGGCTCGCCGTGACGGTGATGTGCTCGGCGATGAGCAGCGTCGGCGCCCATGCGGCGAAACCGTAGAAGCCGATGACCTGGAAGAAATTGAACACCGAGAGCATCCGCGTGCGTGCCCCGTAGGGCGGGCGGAAGATCTCGGCGAGGCTGCCGCGCACCGGCGGCAGGGCCGGATGGGGTGCGGGCGGGAGGAGCGCGACGCCGGTTTCGGCGGCGACCGCGGCCTCGAGGGCGGCGGTCTCGCGCTCGGCATCGACCAGGCGGCCGTGCAGCGCCAGCCAGCGCGGGCTTTCCGGCACCGCGCGCTGGATGAACCAGATGACGAGCGCGCCCGAGGCGCCGAGCAGCACGACCCAGCGCCAGCCATCCAGCCCGAGCGGCTTCAGCGGCACCAGGATCCAGGCGAGGAAGGCGACGCAAGGGACCGCGAGGAAGGTGATGAACTGGTTGACCGCGAAAGCGCGGCCGCGATCGCGGGCGGGGATGAGTTCGGAGATGAAGGTGTCGATGGTGACGAGTTCGACGCCGATGCCGACGCCGGCGATGAAGCGCCACAGCACCAGCCCTTCGCCGGAGGTCTGGAAGGCGAGGACGATGCTGGCCGCCGAATACCACAGCAGCGAAGCGGTGAAGACGAGGCGCCGGCCGAACCGGTCGGCGACGTAGCCGAAGACGATGGTGCCAAGGAACAGGCCGGCGAAGGTGGCGAAGACGAAGGTGGCGAAGCCGGCCGCGCCGAGCAGGCCGAGGGCGGCGAAGGGGCCGAGCGAGGCGGGGGTGAAGAAGCCCCCCCGGATGAGGCCGGGGGCGATGTAGCCGGTGAAGAAGAGATCGTAGAACTCGAAGCAGCCACCAAACGAGATGAGGACGACGAGGCGCCAGACGTGGCGCGACGCGGGCAACCGGTCGAGCCGCGCGGCGATCGCGGCGGCCTGGGACTGGGACATGGTGCGCTTTCCCCCGTGTTCTGCCGGCGATCCTGCACCCGCGGGGGCGATGGCGCCAAGGGGGGTGGGCTTGCAGCGGCGGCGGCGGGGGGCCATCTGACGCCGTCATGAAAGACAGCTTCGAGACCCACGACCCCTCGCTCTGGTATGGCACCACCATCCTCTGCGTCCGCCACCAGGGCGCCGTCGCCATGGCCGGGGATGGGCAGGTGAGCCTCGGCAATACGGTGGTGAAGGGCAACGCGCGCAAGGTGCGGCGCATCGGCGCCGGGGGAAGCGTCCTGGCCGGCTTCGCCGGCGCCACCGCGGACGCCTTCACCCTGCTCGAACGGCTGGAGGCGAAACTCGAACGCTTCCCCGGCCAGCTCGAACGCGCCTGCGTCGAGCTCGCCAAGGACTGGCGGACCGACCGCTACCTGCGCCGGCTCGAGGCGATGATGGCGGTGGCCGACCGCGAGCGCAGCTTCACCCTCACCGGCAACGGCGACGTGCTGGAGCCCGAGGATGGGGTGGTGGCCATCGGCTCCGGCGGGAACTATGCGCTCGCCGCGGCGCGCGCGCTGATCTCCGTGCCCGGACTTTCGGCCGAGGAGATCGCCCGCCGCGCCATGAAGATCGCCGGCGACATCTGCATCTACACCAACCACAATTTGACCCTCGAAACCCTCTGAACGGCCGCCCACCCGCCGCCGGGATTGTTCCATGATCGAAGTGCCGACCTACTCGCCGCGCGAGATCGTCTCCGAACTCGACCGCTTCATCGTCGGCCAGAACGAGGCCAAGCGGGCGGTGGCGATCGCGCTGCGCAACCGCTGGCGCCGCGCCCAGCTCGACCCCGCCCTGCGCGAGGAGGTGGTGCCCAAGAACATATTGATGATCGGGCCGACCGGCTGCGGCAAGACCGAGATCGCCCGGCGGCTGGCGAAACTCGCCCAGGCGCCGTTCCTCAAGGTCGAGGCGACCAAATTCACCGAGGTGGGCTACGTCGGGCGCGATGTCGATGCGATCGCGCGCGATCTGGTGGAGGCCGCGATCACCATGCTGCGCGACGCCGGCCGCCGCGAGGTGGAGGCGCGCGCGCAACTGGCCGCCGAGGAGCGGCTGCTGAGCGCGCTGGTCGGCGAGGGCGCCTCGGCGGACACGCGCAACCGCTTCCGCAAGATGCTGCGCGGGGGAGAGCTGGAAGAAAAGGAGATCGAGGTCGCGGTGGCCGAGGGCGGACCGATGCCCTTCGCCCAGTTGGACATGCCAGGGATGCCGCCAGGGGGTGCCATCAACCTCGGCGAGATGATGAAGACGATGTTCGCGCGCCAGCCCCAGCGGCGGCGGATGCGGGTGGACGCCGCGCGGCGCGCGCTCGAACAGGAGGAGGCCGACCGGCTGCTCGACACCGACCGGCTCGCCCGCGACGCGGTGGCGCACGCGGAGAACAACGGCATCGTCTTTCTCGACGAGATCGACAAGATCTGCGTGCGCACCGGCGAGGGCGGGTTTCGCGGCGGCGACGTCTCCCGCGAGGGCGTGCAGCGCGATCTGTTGCCGCTGATCGAAGGCACCACGGTTTCGACCAAATACGGGCCGGTGCGCACCGACCATATCCTGTTCATCGCCTCGGGCGCCTTCCATCTCGCCAAGCCTTCGGATCTGTTGCCCGAATTGCAGGGCCGGCTGCCGATCCGGGTGGAGCTCGCGCCGTTGTCGCGCGAGGATCTGCGGCGCATCCTGACCGAGCCGGAACATTCCCTGCTCAAGCAGTACACCGCCCTGCTCGGCACCGAGAAGGTCGCCCTCGTGTTCACCGGGGCGGCGGTGGAAGCGCTCGCCGGGTTGGCGGCGGACATCAACGAACGGATCGAGAATATCGGCGCGCGTCGGCTGCACACCGTGCTCGAACGCCTGCTCGAGGAGATCAGCTTCACCGCCGCCGATCGGCCGGGGGAGACGGTGACGGTGGATGAAGCCTATGTCGCCGAACGGGTGGCGCCGTTGGCCGCGAAGGGCGACCTCAGCCGCTTCATCCTGTAAGGGAGCCCCCCGCCGGCGGACCCGTTCGCGGCCGTTCCGGCGGCGCGGTGCTGGGGCTATCGCCGCGTTCGCGCCGCGGCCACCAGACAGAGTTCGGTGAACAGCACCTGGGCGGCGATCTGGGCGGTGTTGGTGGTGGCGTCGTACTGGGGCGCCACCTCCACCACGTCCGCCCCGACGATGTCGAGCCCGGCCAGCCCGCGCAGCAGCGCGAGCGCCTCGCGCGGGGTGAGCCCTCCGGCCTCCGGCGTGCCGGTGCCCGGCGCGAAGGCCGGGTCGAGCGAATCGACATCGAAGCTGACATAGGCCGGGCCATCGCCCACCACGGCGCGGGCGCGGGCCGCGATCGCCGGGACGCCGAGCGTATCGATCTCCTCGGCGTGGATCACCGTCATTCCCGAATCGGTGGAAAACTCCCAGAGATACTCGGCCCCCCCGCGGATGCCGATCTGGATGGTCCGGGTGGGGTCGAGCACCCCATCGAGCACGGCCTGGCGGAACGGCCCGCCGTGGTGGAAGCGGCAGCCCTCGTATTCACCGGAGGTGTCGCAATGGGCGTCAATGTGGACCAGGCCCAGCGGCCGCTCGTGGCCCAGCGCACGCAGGATCGGGTAGGTGAGGGAATGGTCTCCGCCGACCGCGAGCGGCACCACGCCCGCGGCGCGCATCCCGGCCATGAAGGCCTCGATGTCGGCGTGGCAGGAGGCGAGGTCGAAACGCGAGCGGAAGGGGATGTCGCCGAGGTCGGCGTAGGCAAGCCGCGTCGCCGGGGCGATCCGCATCACATGTTCGTAAGGCCCGATCCGCTCCACCGCGCGGACCGCCCGCGGCCCGAGCCGCGCACCCGAGCGGTTGGTGACGCCGAGATCCATCGGCACGCCCACCAGAGCGACATCGAGCCCCGCCGGCTCCCGCCGCCAGGGCGCACCGAGCAGCGTCGCGGGATCGGCATAGGGCGGGGTCCGGCGGTCGCCCTCGCGGAATTGCAGGGCGGCGACCTCGCGGAACGCCGGGTCGTGCATCGTGCCGCCCTTGGCGCCGCCATAGCGTTCGCGCAGGCGGGCGAGGGCAGGCGGGTCGAGCATGAAAAGGTTTCGCAAGCCGCCGTCCCGCCGGCGCAAACCGCCTTGCGCCGGGAGAACGAAGCGGGTTCTACTTCAGGGTGGCGAGGTAGGCGATCAGATTGGCCCGGTCGGTCGCGCTTGGCATGCCGGGATAGATCATCTTGACGCCAGGAATGTACTTCTGCGGGTCGGTGATGTATTTGTCCAGACGCGCTTCGGTCCAGGTCTTGCCGAACTTCTTCATCGCCGCATCGTAGCTGTAGCCCGGCTCGGTGCCCGCCTTGCGGCCGACCACGCCGAACAGGCTGGGGCCGATCATGTTCACGCCCTTCTTGTTGGAGTGGCAGATCGCGCACTGCTGGAACAGTTGCGCCCCGGCCTTGGCGTCGCCGGCGGCGAAGGCAGGGCTGGCGGCGACCAGCCCGAACCCGGCGGCGAGCACCGCGAGGGCGGGGGCGGATTTCCTCAACGTCTTTCTCATTCTTATGCTCCTTGGCGAGAGGCAGCGCCGGCGGCACGGTGCCGATGCGCGCCCCGGCGGACTATGTCGCGGCGGGGGAAAAAAATCGAGGGGGGGCGATACGGTTTCGGGCGGGTGGCTTCCGGCCGGAGATGTCACGCCGGAGCCTGGGGCACCACGTTGCGTTCGCAGCGCCACTTGACCAGTTTCCAGTCGGGGTGGGATTCGAGGTAGCGCGCGGCGGCGGTCTGGCCGTCGGCGAGGCAGGCCCAGTCGGTCAGCGGCTTGGCGAACTGCGGCCGCTGCTCGATGCAGGTGGAGGGATCGCGGATCATGCAGAAGACGAGGACGAGGGAAATCACGGGCTGCTCCCAGGATCAGGGCGCCGTCGCAAGAGGCCAAGCCCCTCCCCAAGGATCGGCCCTGTTCCGGCCATTGCGGCCAGTGTATCCTGTCGGGGATGGATTTCACATCCCCAAAAGAACGAGGTGAGGAGGATGCGTCGCTTCGCGTTGCTTGTCGCTCTGGCCGCCGTGGCCGGATCATTCACCGCGGCGGGCGGGATCGTCCCCGCGCGCGCCGGCGGGATGCGCTATTCGCCGGCCCAGAAGGCGCTGTTCGCCACCCCCCATCTCGCCAATATCACGACCCGCGAGACCATCACCTACCGCTACGTCCACGTCGGCCCGCGCCCGTTCACCGGTAGCGTCGCCGAGGCGGTGACCCCGGTCGGCAACGCCGGCCTGCGCGACGTCCGCGTGAAGTTCCTGCCCACCAGCCGCTACGCGGCCACGCTCTCGTTCCCCGGGTTCCGCGGCAACCCGATGGTGATGGTCTTCCTCCAGCACGACGTGACGTTGATGCACCGGGAATTCGCCTATACGCCGGACTTCTTCCGCAACAAGATCCGCGACGCGCTGCTGCTCTCCGCTACCGTCTCCCCGGTCACGGTGACCGCGGGCGGGCGCAAGCTGGCCGGGGAGCGCATCCTCCTCCATCCCTTCGCCGGCAACCCGCACTTCGCCAATCTGCCCGCCGTCACCGGCAAGTCCTACAGCTTCGTGCTCGCCCCCAAGGTGCCCGGCATGCTGGTGTCGATCACCGCCATCACTCCCGCCGACCCGCAATCGGGCGCCCCGCGCCTGGAAGACCGCATGACCTATCAAGGAGTGCATCCATGAGAACGCGTTCCCGCATCGGCCTTGTGGTCGCTCTCCTCGCGGCGGCGGCGTTCGGTGCGCGCGGTGCGGCGGCGAAACCCGCCGGCCCCCACGACTACCCGACCGCGGCGCGGGCCGATTTCGTCATCGGCTGCCTCGCCGCCAACGGCTTCTCCCGCCTCTACCTCGACCGCTGCGCCTGCGAGATCGACACTATCGCGCGCCACATGACCTACCACGACTACGAACTCGCCAGCACCATCGTCAGCATGCAGCAGGGCGGCCTCGGTATCCGCGGCGCCATGTTCAAGGTCACCCCGGTCGCCAAGACCGAGATGCGGCGGCTGCACCGGGCAGAGGCGGAGGCCAATCTCCACTGCTTCGGCGGCTGATGCGGCTCTTCGTCGGGCTCGACCTGCCGTCGGAGATGCGCGAGCCGTTGGCGTTGTTGTGCCGTGGCCTCGGGCCGGTACGCTGGGTGCCGGCCGCGAACTACCACCTCACGCTCCGCTTCATCGGCGAGGTGGCCCCGGATCGCGCCGAAGAGGTGGATTTCGCTCTCGCCTCCCTGCGCGTCCCCGGGTTTCCACTCCGCCTCGGCGGGCTCGGCGTGTTCGAGCGCAACGGCCGCATCGCGAGCCTGTGGGCCGGGGTGGACCGCCACCCCGGGCTCGACCGCCTCCAGGCCAAGATCGAAACCGCCCTCCAGCGCGCCGGCCTGCCCGCCGAGCGCCGCCGCTTCTCCCCCCATGTCAGCCTGGCCCGGCTCGAAAGTCCGCTCACCCCCACGATCGCCGCCTGGCTGCAAGCCAACAATCTCTTCCGCACCCCGGAAGCGGCGATCCGGCATTTCACCCTGTTCCGCTCCTACCTGGGCAAGCTCCACCCCACCTACACCGTCGAGGCCGAGTACGCGCTCGAGAGCACGTTCATACCCTCATAAAGATATGTTGATGTCTTTATGAACGCGGCCACGGCACCAGTGCCGCGGCGCCGTGGGCGGCGACGGCGGCGGGATCGAAATAGGCGTGGCGCACCTCGCCGGGCGTGCCGAGAGGGGCGGACAAATTGCCGTCGACCGACAGGCGGGTCGCGCCGGCATCGCCCGCGGTGAAGAAATAGGGACCGCCCGCGGGGACGGCCATGCTGTCTCCGGCGTGCAGCAGGCGCCCGGCAACCACAATTCCGTTCCGGGTCTGGAACTGCACCCAGCTGTCCGCGCTCGCCGCCACTCGCAACGCGGTGACGGGTGCGGTGACCGGTGCGGTGACGGGTGCGGAGGCGGCCGGAGGAGGCGGCGCGGCCGGGGCGGCCTGGACCGCGGGAACGGTTGGCGCGGGTGGGGCCGCGGGCGGAGCGAGCGCCGCGAGCGCCACCGGCTTGACCGGGACGACCGGCACCGGGACCACCGCCGGCGCGGCCTGGGCGGCCGGTCCGGGCGGTGGGGTCGGAGCGAGGGCGGCGTAGCCGGCCAGCGCCACCGCGATCTGTTCGGGCGGCATCAGCCCGGTGAGCACCTGGCGCGCCTGCCCGCCGTGCCCGGCGATGGCGAGTGCGGCGGCAAAGTCCTGGCGCACCCGCGAACTCGCCCCCGGCACCGAGGCGATCGGGCGCAGCAGGGTGAGCGCGCCGGCGGGATCGCCGGAGAGCGCGAGCGAGAGGCCGAGGTTGGTTTCGGCGGCGAGATTGCCGGGATCGGCGGCGAGCGCGCGGCGGTAGGCGATCTGCGCGCCCTTGTGGTCGAGCTGGAGGTCGGAGGCGATGCCGAGATCGACGAGGGCGCGGGCGTCCTCCGGGCGGGTGGCCAGCGCGATGCGGAACTCCGCCGCCGCCGCCTGGGGATCGGAGCCGAGCAGGCAGCGGCCGAGCCCGACCGCCGCCTCCGGGTCGTGCGGCGCGCGGGCCAGCGCGGCGCGGTAGCTGGTGGCGGCGGCGGGGATCTGCCCGAGGGCGAAGAGCGCGTCCCCCTCGCGCACCAGGGCGGCGCGGTTGCGCGGATCGCGCCGCAGGATCGCCTGGGCGACGCGCAGGGCGAGCCCGGGGTTGCCGCCGACCAGTGCCGCATCCGCGACATTGAGCGTGTTGCCGCCGAGACCGGTCGCGAGCGGCGCGCGATGGCCCGCGCAGGCGCCGAGCGAAAGGGCGAGCAGCAGGACGGAAAGGCGCGTTTTGCGCATGGTTCCCTCGTTCACGGAGACGGCGTTGCCGGGGGCGGGACGGTCATCGGTGCGAGATCACGGCGACCACCTTGAGGATGGCGGGGCCGCCGACGACGAGGAATTCGCAGGGCAGGATGAAGAGGATCATCGGCACGGTGAGCAGCACCGGCAGTCGCGCCGCCTTCTCTTCGAAGCGGGTCATGATTTCCTGACGCATCTCGGCCGAGAGGGTGCGCAGCGCGCGGGTGAGCGGGGTGCCGTATTGCAGGGTCTGGGTGAGGGTGGCGCCGAGCCGCTTCATCCCCTCGATCCCGGTCCGCGCGCCCATGTTCAGCAGCGCCGAACGATAGTCGGCGTTGAGCCGCATCTCGTTCGCGGTGGTCATCAGCTCCTCCGACATGGCGGCGTTGGCGGAGAGGATCTCCTGGCCGACCCGGGTGAGCGCGGGCTCGAGCCCCAGCCCCGCCTCGGCGCAGATCACCATGAGATCGAGCGCGTCGGGCAGGCCGGCCTCGACCTTCTTGAGATGACCGTTGCGGATCGAGCGCACCACGAAGTCGGGCCCGAGCAGGCCCACGACACCGATGACCGCGCTCACCACATTGTGCAGGAGCGGCGGCAGGCCGACGTCGCGCAGCAGGCCGTAGGCCAGGAGCGGCGGAAAGATGGTGAGCAGCAGCTTGCTGCCGACGAACATGCCGAGCCCGTTGGGGCCGCGGAAGCCGGCGGACTTCAGCGTCTCCTGCAATTCGCGGAGGGTCTTGCGCGAAAGCAGCCCGCTGCGGGCGATGGTGGTGCCGAGCCCGGCCACCATGCGGGCGAGGAAGCGGCCGGCGTGGGCGCCTTCGGGCAGCGGCACGTCGAGCCCCGCGCTGCGCTGGGCGGTGCGGATGCGTTCGGCCAGGCGCTGCGCGCGGGCCTGCTCGCGCAGCAGCAGCGCCGCTCCGCCCATCAGCAGCAGCATGCCGGCGCCGCCGGCGGACAGCAGAAGAGCGGCGTTCATGCCAGCGCTTTCTGGATGATGTGGCGCATCACGAAGATGCCGCCGCCGAGCATCAGGATCGCCGTCGCGAGGACCTTCTGCCCGCCCGAGGTGGTGAAGAGCTGCGCCAGATAGGCGGGGTTGAGGAGCGCGAGGCCGCCGCCGGAAACGATCGGCAGCGCACCGAGGATGTTGGCCGAGGTGCGCGCCTCCGAGGCGAGCGCGTAGCCGCGCGCGCGCAGCGCCACCCGCTTGCGGATGACATCGGCGAGATTCTCGAGCGTTTCGGAAAGCCCGCCGCCGGCCTTGCTCTGCAGCGAGAGCGAGGTGGCGAAGAAGCGGTATTCGGCGAGGCCCGAGCGCGCGCCAGCGATCCTGAGCGCCTCCTCGAGGGGCACGCCGATCGCCATCTGGTCGGCGACGCGGGAGAATTCGGTCGCGGTGGGTTCGGGGCTTTCGCGGGCGACGAGGCGGATGCCCTCGACCACCGGAATGCCGACCCGCACCGCACGCACGATCATGCCGAGCGCGTCGGGGAACTGGTTGAAGAGGCGCCGCGCCCGGCGGTTGCGGCGGGAGCCGTAGAAGCCGCGGCAGAGCACGAGCCAGAGCACGGGCACGCCGAACCAGCCGGCCTCGCCGACGATGCCGGAGAGGAGCACCCCGGCGAGCGTCGCCACCGCGAGCGCGATGGCGAGAATGGCATACCAGGGCAGCGGATGCAGATCGGGGAAGGCGGGATCGAAGCCGAAGAAGCCGGCGAGGCGGTAGCCGAAGGCGGCGGCGGCGTTTTGGCGCTTCTGCATGCGCAGGAGCATCGGGTCCTCGGCGCCGCGCGGGCTGTGGGTGGCCAGGGCGGCGGCGAGGCGGCTGCGGATCTGCCGCTCGGCGGCCTGCAGGCGCAGCAGAAGGTAGGCGCCGAGCGCGAGGCCGAGCAGGGCGAGCAGCGAGAGCAGCAGCAGGGTGGCGAGATGGAGGGTCATCGCCGCCTCAGCCCTCGGTCTGGTCGAGGGCAGAGGCCCAGGCGCGGTCGAGTCCGAAATAGCAGAGCCGCTCGTGGAAGGCGGGGCGGGCGCGGCTCACCTTGTAGTGGCTGCGCAGACGCCCGTCGGCGCCCTCGCCCTCGATCTCGAGCTGGAAGATGTCGTTGAGGATGACGACCTCGCCTTCGAGTCCGGCGACCTCGGTCAACTGGGTGAGGCGGCGGCCGCCGTCGCGCTGGCGCTCGACCTGGACGATGAGATCGACGGCGCTGACGATCTGGGTACGGATGGATTTCGCCGGCAGACCCATGTTGCCCATCTGCACCATGTTCTCGATGCGGGCGACCGCGTCGCGGGTGGTGTTGGCGTGGATGGTCGACATCGAGCCGTCGTGGCCGGTGTTCATCGCCTGTAGCATGTCGAAGGCTTCCGAGCCGCGCACCTCGCCGATGATGATGCGGTCGGGGCGCATGCGCAGCGCGTTGCGCACGAGATCGCGCTGGTTGATTTCGCCTTTGCCTTCGAGATTGTTGGGCCGCGTCTCGAGCCGCACCACGTGGGGCTGCTGGAGCTGGAGTTCGGCCGCGTCCTCGACTGTCACGATGCGCTCGCCGTGGTCGATGAGCTGGGACATGGCGTTCATCAGTGTGGTCTTGCCCGAGCCGGTGCCGCCCGAGATGATGACGTTGAGCCGGCACGCCGAAGCGATCTCGAGGATCCGCGCAACCGGGGGCGTCAGCGAGCCGAATTCGATGAGGCGCCCGAAGTCGATTTTCCGCTTGGCGAACTTGCGGATCGAGACGTAGGGACCGTCGAGCGCGAGCGGCATGAAGACGATGTTGACGCGCGAGCCGTCCTTGAGACGGGCGTCGCACAGCGGGCTCGATTCGTCGATGCGCCGTCCCACCGCCGAGGCGATGCGCTGGCAGACGTTGACGAGGTGGGGCACGTCGCGGAACTGCACGTCCGAGAGCGTGACCTTGCCGCCACGCTCGACGAAGATGCGATGCGGGCCGTTGATCATGATGTCGGTGATGCGGTCGTCGCGCAGCAGCACCTCGAGCGGGCCGAGGCCGAGCATGTCGTCCACCAGTTCGCCGGCGAGCGCCTTCTGCTCGCGCGCGTTGAGCTGGATGCGGTGCTCGGTCGCGATCTCGGCGATCACCCGCTCGAGTTCGAGGGTGAGGCGCTCGGGAGTGAGCGCGCTGATGGTGGCGGGATCGATCCGCTGGAGGCAGAAGCTGCGCAGTTCCGCGAGTTGCGCGGCCGAGGCCTGGCGCGGCGTGGCGGTGACCGCGGGCGGGTGCGCGGGCGGCTCGACCGGCGCGGGCGGCGGTGGCACGGGCTCGTTGCGGCGGCGTCCGAAGGTGGGCAGGGCGAATTCGCTCATCCGTCTTTCCCCTTCAGAAGATGCCGAACAGGCGCTTGCGTGCGGCCTTGCGCTTCTTGCCGCCGGACTCCTCGCCGTGCTGCGGCTTGCCGAGGAAGGCGACCTCGCGCGCGATGGAAAGAATGGCGGTGCGGAACGGGCCCTTGGCGGCATGGCCGGGCGTGCCGAGATTGGCGGCGTGGCCGACCAGGCGGGGGATGTAGGGGATCTCGATGTCGGGTTTCGCCTTCAGCGCTTCGGTGACGTGCGCGGACTTGAGCCCACCGGGGATGCCGGCGCGATTGAGCACGATCATGGCGCGCCGCGGCTGGGAAGGGGCATTGGGCAGCGCCATCAGCCGTAGCGTGTCGCGCATGGCATGCACCGAGGGTTCGGTGACGAGGATGCGCTGGTTGACCAGATCGAACATCTCGCGATGCCAGGGCAGCGGCGAATAGGGCAGATCGATGATGACGAAATTGTAGCGACTCTTGAGCGCGTTGATGAGATTGGCAGCGGCGCCGGCGGAATAGGCGAGCGGCTCGTGGACCTTCTCCTCCGCGCCGAGCACATGCAGCCGGTCGGCGGCGGGCTGGGCGGCGCGTTCGACGAACAGGCTGTCCACCCGGCTCGGTGCTTCGAGGGCGACGCGCAGGCCGGGCGAGGGCTTGGCACCGAGCATCAGTGCTGCGGTGCCCTGATGGACGTCGGCGTCGAGCAGCACGGTATGGCGACGTGCCTCGACACCGAAATGCCAGGCGAGATGGACCGCGACCGAGGAGGCGCCGACGCCGCCGCGCGCACCGATGACCGCGACCACGCGCCCGCCCTGCACCCCTTGCGTCGCCGGCGCCTTGCGCGCGATCAGCGGGCCGAAGTGGCGGGCCACCATGTCGCGGGTCAGCGGCTTGTAGAGATATTCCAGCGCGCCGAGGCCGCGGGTGACGTGGCGGTAGAAGTTCACGTCCTCGAATTCGCCGATGACCAGCACGCGCACGCCGGGCTCGACCACGTCGGAAAGATCGCCGAGCGCGTTGAGCGCACGCTCCTCGCCGCTGATGTCCACGATCAGCGTCTCCGGCGTGGCGAGCTTGTGCAGGAGCGCGATCGCGGTGCGGATGTTGCCGCGGCGGATGTCGAGGGTGCCGGGCAGCGCGTCGGCGAGACCTTCGCGCAGGATGGTTTCGCTGTCCGCGTCCGAGACCACCGCGAGGAAGGGCGGCCGGTCGTGGCGGATGGTGGGACCGCTTTCGGCGACCGGCGCCTCGGGGGCGGTGGCGCGGCCGTCGTCGGGGCTCAATTGACCACTCCGCTGCCGCCGCTGGTGCCACCCGAGGCGGGGCCGCCGCCGGCGCTGCTCGAGCCGCCGGCGGCGGCCCCCGAGGAGGCGGCGACGCCGGAGGGAAGCTCGGGCAGCTTGCCCGCGTTCAGAACCGCGACCGGCGCGGTGGCGAGCACCGCCGGCGTGCCGGTGCTGCCATGGCCGCGGACGAGATCGGCGGGGTTGGCGACCTGAGCGGCGAGATTCTCCTGCACCGCCTGGTCGGGCTTCCACATGCCGGGACGGGTCGTCGGGTCCATGTAATGGCATCCCGCGAAGGCGAGCGGCAGGGCGAGGGCGGCGAGACCGAGCCGCCGCCGGAGGGCCGGGCCCCTGCGATCGGCGGTCGCGGTGTTCACGCGCGGGTTTTCCATCGCTCTCGCCTCACTGCAGGATGAAGCCGGCGTCGCCGGGAATGGTCGGGCCCGCCGGCGCCTTGCGGCCCTCCTGGCGGAGCAGAAGGATGCGCTCGAGGTCCGAGGGAGCGACGTAGCCGTCCGTCGGCGCGTGCAGCTGCTTGGCATTGTTCACCGGGCGGACGATGTAGGGGGTGATGATGATGACCAGTTCGGACTGCTGGCGCTGGAAGCTGTCGGAGCGGAAGAGCGCACCGAGGATGGGCAGATCGCCGAGCCCGGGCAGGCCGGAATCACCCTGGCTGACGCTGTCCTGGAGAAGACCGGCGATGGCGAAGCTCTGGCCCGAGCCGAGCTGGACCGTGGTCTCCGCCTTGCGCACGAAAAGGCCGGGGGCGACGCCGTTGGCCGAGATCGCGGCCGAGCCGACGGTGGTGAGTTCGCTCACCTCCGGCTTGACGCGGATGTTGATCTCACCGTTCGAGAGCACGGTGGGGATGAAGGAGAGCGACACGCCGTAGGGCTGGTATTGCACCGAGATGGTGCCGCCCTGCTGGGGAATGGGGATGGCGAATTCGCCGCCGACCAGGAAGCTCGCGGTCTGGCCGCTCATCGCGGTCAGCGTCGGCTCGGCGAGCAGGCGGACGAGATTGTCCTGCGCGAGCGCGCTGACCGTGCTGTCGAGGCTGTTCGGCTTGGCGACGCCGGCGGGGCTGACCGAGTTGAGCAGAGACAGACCCGCCGTCGCCGCGGCGCCGGGATTGAATTGCAGCGCATTCGCCGCGGCGAAGGTGAAAGGAGAGGCTCCCGCCATCTCTTTTCCGAAGACGCCGATGTTGCCGAGCGCGTTCCAGTTCACCCCGAGTTCGCGCACCAGCGTGCGCGACATCTCCGCGATCTTGACCTTGAGATCGACCTGGACCGAGCCGAGCACCACCATGCGATCGACGATCGTCTGCTTGGGTGCCGCGTAGCCGTGCACCGCGGCGAGGATGCGCGAGGCCTCCTCGGCGGTGGGCACCGTCCCCGACAGGGTCAGCCCCTGTGGCGTGGCGGCGACCCGGACATGGGCATCGGGGGCGATGCGGGCGATCTCGGCGGCGGCGGCGTCCGCACCGTAGGCGGAAGCGTTGACCACCACGTCATACTGGGCGAGCGGGTGGCCGGCAGAATCGAGCGCGGCGACGGTGGTCCGCCCGGGGGCGACGCCGAAGATGAACAGCGTCGTCGGGCTCGCCGGGCGGACCTGCGCCACCTTGGGGTCGGCGGCGAAGACCGAGGCGGCGGCAGCGGAAAGCCCGACCACGCGCCCCTGCCCGGCCTGCAGCGTCAGCACCCCGTGGGGAGCCGCGATCAGCGGCGCCGGGGTGGAGGAGGCGGCACGCGCCGCGGGCGCACCCGGTGCGGCGAGCAACAGGGATGCGAGCAGCGGGACGGCGAGCAGCGCGAGCGGCGGACGGGGGAGGGTGCGCATCAGAACTTGAACTCCTGGGCCTGCGCCCCCTGGAAGACGCGGACCGAGCCTCCGTTCGCGGCGGCGGCGGCCGCGCCGGCACGGGCGGCGAGCGCCGGAGAGACGTCACTGCCCCAGACCAGCCCCGGGTTGCCCGCGGCGAGACGGTTGGGCGAATGCTGGGAGGAGTGCACGACCAGGGAAAGCTGGCCGAGACGCTGCGCTACGGTGACCTGTTCGGCCTCGCGCGGGGTGACCTCGAGGGTGACGGTGCGGGCGAGCGCGCCGTTCTTGTTGCCCGGCACCGCGCCCTCGACCAGCTTCTGGTCGATGGCGATGACCCGCACCGCCGAGAGCACGGTCTCCGCCACCACCTGGTGGCCGATGGGCTCGCCCTTGCCGTTCAGACTCTCGGTGAGGATGAGATCGACCCGGTCACCCGGCCAGATCAGCCCGGCAGTGCCGCTCACGGCATCGACGCCGACGGAGACCGCACGCATGCCCGGGCCGAGCACCGCGGCGAGGAAGCCGCGGTCGCCGGGGCGGATGATGATCGAGGGCAGCAGCGGCGAGCCGACCGGCAGGCTGCGGCGGATCATGGCGCCGACCAGCAGGGTGCGGTTGACGGGCGTGTCGAGCTGCGCGTGCTTGGGCACCGCGGACTTGACGTAGAGCTTCATGCCGATGTCGGTGGGCTGGAGCAGGCTGCCGGCGCGGACGGGGCGCGCGGTGACCAGGACCGCGACCTGCGGCGGACCCTTGACCACCTTCTGCGGCCCCGGACCGAGGCTGACATAGGCCACGGTGCCGAACCCGATCAGCGCCATGGCCATCAGAACGAACAAGACGACGCGCACGACCATGGCACCCTCACCCGCGGAAAAGGACAAAGAGCGCCCCGGCGGCGATCGCCGAGGCGTACGGCAGCGGACCGCGGCGGCGGATGCGCCAGCCCTCCGCCGCGAGCACACGCCGCCACAGCGCCAAACCCGCCCGGCCCCCGGCGGGGCCCGCGTTGCGCTCCGGCTTGGCGGCGGGCAGCACGAGCGAGAGCGCGAGATAGAGGAGTGCGAGCACACCCCCCGCGAGGGCGACGGCGGCGAGCAGCGACGGCAGGTGGCCCGGTGCGGCGAGCAGGGAGGCGGCGGCGAGCAGTTTCACGTCGCCGCCACCGAACCAGCCGCGGCGCCAGGCGAAGGCCGCGGCCAGGAAGACCAGGGCGGCGACCGCCAGGGCAGTGAGAAGATCACCCGCAAGTGCGCGCAGACCAACGCCGAAAACCGCGACCGCCGCGGCGGCGCCGTTCGGGACCGTGCGCGCCGCCACGTCGTGGAGGGCCGCGAAGAGCAGCGCCGCGGCGGCGGGCACGGCCAGGAAGGCGGCGGAGAGCGGGGCAGCGTTTTGCGCCATCGCGAGCATCCTCGGGTCGGAGTGGAAGGCCGCTCAGGCGGACGCGGACACGTGCGGTGGCCAAGGCGCCGCCTGTGCGAAATCCGCCTCCGCCTCCGGCCGTTCGCTCACAGAGAGGCGGAGACGCTGGTGAAGGTCGAGCTGAGCTTGGTTCCCAGCGTGGTGACGGCGGTGATGATGACGACCGCGATGAGCGCCGCGATCAGCCCATATTCGAGGGCGGTGACGGCGCGCTTGTCGGTGCGGATGGAAAGCCAGGACATGAGGTAGGCGATCATCGTTCTACTCCTGCGTGGGCGGCCGGCGCTGCGGCGCGCGGCTGGTGTTGGGACGGTCACCCGGGATTTTTTCCGGCCTTGTTGCCCGCACTCCTGGGCCAATTCCGCCGCGATCAGGAAAACACGGGGAGTTTGCCAAACGGTTAAGCGCCTCGTCCGATGTGGCGTTTTCGCCTCAGCCGGCCGGAACCGGGGAAAAAACCCGCGGCAGGCGGCCGCGCAGGGCAGGGGTCGCGCTGCCGGGGGTAAGAACGCGCACGCCTCGCGCGGCGGGGGCGAGCAGAACCACGACCGGGTCGCCCGCGCCGCCGGTGGTGGCGGGGCCGCCACGCCAGAGGGCGAGGACGCGGCGCCGGTAGGGATTGCCGGAGGCAGGGTCGGCCGAATGATAGCGCGCGACCGCCTGCCGCCAGCTTCCGGTTTCGGCGTGCAGACGGGCGAGAAAGGCGGCGGCGACGGTTGCGTTGGTGGCCGGGTCGAAGGCGGCCGCGCGGTTCGCGAATTCGGTGCCGTGGTAGCGGAGATCGACCTGGAAGCAGCCGACATCGATGTAGCGGGCGGGCGAAGCGCGGACGAAGGCGAGGGCCGCGGTCTTGGAGGCGAAGAAGCGGCCGGCCCCGTCCGCGTTCACCGACCAGGGCCAGGGGGTCAGCCGGCCGGTGGCAGGATCGGGACGGCCGCTTTCGGCCCGGCCGATGGCGAGCAGAAGATGATGCGGCAGGCCATAGGCCCGCTCCGCCGCCTCGGCCGCGGTGCGGCAGGAGAGCGGCGGCGCGCCGGCGCGCGCCGGCCCGACCAGCAGGGCGAGGGCTGCGACGAGAACCAGGGTGGCGGACAGAAGGGCGGCGGCGCGGGGCACCGGCCCAGCATGGCGCGGGTGGCCTTCGCAAACGTGAATGCGGCCCGCCGGCGTGGAGCGGGTGACGGGAATCGAACCCGCATAGCCAGCTTGGAAGGCTGGAGCTCTACCATTGAGCTACACCCGCGCGCGCTCCGGTGTAGCGCGGGGCATTGGCGCGAGACAAGCCGCCGGTCAGTAGATCGCATCCTCCGGCAGTGGATGGGCGGCAGCGACGCGCGCGTAGCCAAGGGGGGAGAGATCGAGGCTGACGTAGCGCCCGTGGCGGATCCATTCGGCGATGGCGCGCCCGGCGGCCGGCCCGTGCTGCACTCCGTGGCCGGAGAAGCCGTTGGCGTGGAAATAGCCCGGCAGGCCGGGGTGGGGGCCGAGGATGGCGTTGTGGTCGAGCGTGCACATCTCGTAGTGACCGGCCCAGGCGCGCACCATCCGCAGCCGTTCGAGGGCGGGGATGCGGGCAGCGAGCGCGGGCCAGAGCTTGTCCTCCATGAGATCGACATCGGGCGCGAAATCCTCCCCCGCCGGCGGATCGCGCTCGGGGTCGGGGGCGATGCCGGCGATGAACCCCTCGCCCTCGGGGCGGATCCAGGCGCCCGAGACGTCCAGCACGAGCGGCATTCCGGCGCCGGCGAGCGGGGCGCGCAGGACGAAGCCGGTGCGCTTGCGCGCTTCGACCGGCAGTGCGATGCCCGCCATGGCGGCGACGTGGGCGGCCCAGGGACCGGCGGCGTTGACCAGACGGTCCGCGAACAGGCGCTCGCCCGCCGCCGTCGCCACCGTGAAACCTTCTGCCGCGGGCTCGATACCGACCACCTCGGCGGCTTGGAAGCGGGCGCCGAGGGCGATCGCGCCGCGGCGGACGAGGGTGAGCAGGGCGTGGGCGTCGAACCAGCCCTCGTTGCGGTTGCCGATGCAGCCGGCACCGACCCCCGCCACCTCGAGCCAGGGGAAGCGGGCGGCGAGTGCTGGCGGATCGAGCAGGGCGACGTCGGCGCCTTCGGCCACCTGCATGCGCTGGCAGCGCGCGAGGTTTCCGGCCTGCTCGGGAGCGGCGAGGACGAGGTAGCCGCCTTCGTGGAAGCCGATGTCGGCCTCCGTCCCGAATCGTTCGGGCAGGCTGCGCAGGAACGCGATGCCGAAGAGCGACATGCGCACGTTCACCGCGGCGGTGAACTGCGTGCGGATGGAGGCGGCCGAAAGGGTGGTGGAGGCGAAACGGTAGGAGGGGTCGCGCTCGAGCACAATAATCTCGCCCCGGTGGCCGAGCAGGGCGAGGAAGTAGGCGGTGCAGGCACCGACGATGCCCCCGCCGACGATGACCACCCGCTCCATCCGCCTGCCCTCTCTGCCGTGGTTGGCAACGGTAGCCGTGCGCGGCAGGCGCGGGAAGGCGCGGCGCTCAGCGCTGTGCGAGGCGGGCGCGCCAGCCGCCCAGTGCGGTGATTTCGGGGGCGGAGGCGACCGCGGCAGCCTCCACCAGAAAGCCGACGGCGGGGCCGGAGTCGAGGGCTATCGCGCCGAGCCCGATCGGGCTCGCGGAGGGTGAAAGCAGCGCGCCGAGCGAGTCACGCGGCAGCGCCCAGAGTTCGCCGGCGATGGCCGCACCGGCGCCGTCGCGCAACAGGCCCGGCCGGTCGCCGAGGTCGAAAAGCCGGTAGCACGGCGCGGTGCGGGCCGGGCGGAGAAAGCGGGCGCCGAGAAGCCGCAGTTCCCCGTTCAGCGCCAGCCCTGCCATGTGGGCACCTAGGCAGAAGAGCGCGATCTCGCCGGGCGCGAGCGTGTCGGGCGACGCTGCCGGCGGCAGCGGAAGGCCGGTGGCGCCGATGGTCGTGGCGAGGCGGCGGTGGAGGAAATCCGCGATCGGGGCGAGGGTGGCTTCCGAGCGCGCAGGACCGAGCAGCATCACGCCCACCGGCAGCCCGTCCGCGCCGAAGCCGGCGGGGACGGCGAAGGCCGCGAGATCGAGCAGGTTGCAGAAATTGGTGAACGTGCCGAGGCGTCGGTTGTGGCCGAACGGGTCGGCTGCGTCCTCGGCGAGGGTCGGGCAGAAAGGGGCGGTGGGCAGGAGCAGCGCGTCGCAGCCCGCAAACATTGCGGCCACCTCGGTGCGGACCTCGGCGAGGCGGTGGAAGGCGGCGAAAGCATCGACCGCGGTGCGCGCGTGGCCCGCTTCCAGGATTGCCCGCGTGGTGGAGTGGATCGTGACCGGGGCGCGGGCGAGGAACTCCCGCAACGCGGCGGTGCGTTCGGCGACCCAGGGGCCGTCGTAGAGGAGGCGGGCGATCTCGAGCAGTGCGGTGGCGTCGATCGTGATCGTCTCGGGTGCAACCGCGGCCGCCGCCTCGCAGGCGCGGGCGACCTCAGGGGCACAGAGCGGCGCGACCGCGGCGACGGCGAGCCGCCAGGTCGGCGGCAGAGCGGCGCGGGCGAGGCAGGAGGCGCCGCCCGCGGCGATGCGGGCGACCGCGAGCGCCTCGTCCACCGAGGCAGCGAAGATCGAGACGGTATCGAGCGAGCGGCAGGCGGGAACCACGCCTGCGGTGGGGATCAGCCCGCGGGTAGGCTTCAGCCCGACGATGTTGGCGAAGGCCGCCGGGACCCGGCCGGAACCAGCGGTATCGGTGCCGAGCGCGAAGCGGACGATGCCCGCACCGACCGCGACCGCCGAACCCGAGGACGATCCGCCCGGGACGTGGGCGGGCGAGAAGAGATTGCGCGGCGTACCGTGGGGGCTGCGGGTGCCGACGAGACCGGTTGCGAACTGGTCGAGGTTGGTCTTGCCCATCACCAGCGCGCCGGCTTCGACCAGGCGGGCCACGGCAGGAGCGCTCGCCTCCGGCCGGAATGCGTAGGCGGGGCACGCAGCGGTGGTGGCCAGGCCGGCGACGTCGATATTGTCCTTGACCGCAAAGACCGTGCCCCAGAGCGGTCGCCCGCGCGGACCCTCTGCGGCCAGGCGGACAGCCTCGGCGCGCAGGAGGTGGTCCGGGCGGCGGGCGATCCAGAGGGCGGGGTCGGCATGGAGATGGTCGGCGGCGATCGCCGTCTCGACCGCCATGACCGGGTCCGGCGCTTCTGGCATGGCGATTGCTGGGCTGGCAGCGACATTCGCCGCAGCGGAGGAACCGATGCCCGCCATTTCAGCCCAGCCCTACCCGTTCGCCTTCGAGCGTGCCACCACGGCGCTGCTCCTCATCGATATGCAGCGGGACTTCCTGGAACCGGGCGGGTTCGGCGCGGCGCTCGGCAACGACGTCGGGCTGTTGCGGCGGGCGATCGGGCCGGCGCGGACCATGCTCGAGGCTGCGCGCGCGGCGGGGATGCTGGTGATCCACACCCGCGAGGGGCACCGGCCGGATCTCTCTGATCTGCCGCCGGCGAAGAAGCGGCGCGGCGGGTTGGCCTGCGGGATCGGCGACGCCGGGCCGATGGGGCGTATCCTGGTGCGCGGCGAAGCGGGGCACGCGATCATTCCCGAGCTTGCCCCGTGCGCCGGCGAGCCGGTGATCGACAAGCCGGGCAAGGGTGCGTTCTTCGCCACCGACCTCGGCGCGATCCTCAAGCATCGCGGCATCGCCAGCCTGATCGTCGCCGGTGTCACCACCGAGGTCTGCGTGCATACCACCGTGCGCGAGGCGAACGACCGTGGCTACGAGTGCCTGGTGCTCGAAGATTGCACGGGCTCCTATTTTCCCCGCTTCCACGAAGCGGCGCTGGCGATGATCGCAGCGCAAGGCGGCATCTTCGGCTGGGTCGCGGGGTCCGGCGCGGTGATCGCGGGGCTGGCTTCGCCCGGATGACCGGCCACTCACGCGTGGCCTGCCATGTGCCGCCCGATCACCATCCGATCGGCCTCCTCGCGCGCCGCCTCGTGGACGATGCGTCCACCGGACATGACCAGGATACGATCGGCGAGTTCGAGCAATTCGTCGAGATCCTCGCTGATGAGCAGGACGGCGGTACCGCGGTTGCGCGCGGCCAGAATCTGGGCGTGGATATCGGCCACCGCTGAGAAATCGAGCCCGAACACCGGGTTGGCGACGATCAATACGTCGGTCTCGCCGGAAAGTTCGCGGGCAAGCACGGCGCGCTG
Source organism: Acetobacteraceae bacterium (assembly GCA_027326105.1). Lineage (GTDB taxonomy): Bacteria > Pseudomonadota > Alphaproteobacteria > Acetobacterales > Acetobacteraceae > DAHWFB01. Next base: position 3,354 of record DAHWFB010000118.1, on the reverse strand, counting down.
GACATTGCCGCCCGATAGCGAGGCGATGGGCGCATCCGGCCCCGCGCCACGCACGCGATAGCGCGCGATCAGCCCTTCCGCCTCGCGCCGCAACACGCTGTAGCGCACCCGCACGCCGCCGCAGATCGGACGGCGGTCGAAACTGCGGAAGGCGATGTTCTCGGCCACACTCATCCGCCCGACGCAGGCATTGCGCAGCGGCTCCTCGGGAAGAAGGGCCAGACGATGGCGCAGCATTTCGGCGCGCGTCGCGTGGTAGGGCTGGCGATGGACGGCGATGGTGCCGCCGTGTCGGCGCTGTCCCGCGAGAACCTCGACGAGCGTCGCCTGGCCGTTGCCGGATACACCGGCGATGCCAACGATCTCGCCCGGGCGGACATCGAGCGAGAGATCACGCAGTGCCGGTCGCCCGCGATCGTCGGTGGCGCAGACGCGATCGAGCCGCAGCAGCGGTTCGGCGGCGACTTTCGCCACTCGCTCGGAGGCCGGACGCTGCTCGGCGTCGCCCACCATCATGCGCGCGAGCGCGTCCGCGTCGAGGTCGGCGGTACGACCGGAACCGGCCAGACGGCCCCGACGCAGCACCGAGACCTCGTCGGCGAAAGCGAAGACCTCGCGGAACTTGTGGGTGATGATGAGCACCGTCAGCCGTCTTTCGGCCACCATGGCGCGCAGCAATCGCAGCATCTCGTCCGCCTCCTGCGGGGTGAGCACGGAGGTGGGTTCGTCGAGGATGAGAAAGCGCGTGCGCAGCCAGAGTTGCTTGAGGATCTCGGCCTTCTGCTTCTCGCCGGCGGCGAGGCTCGCCACCGGACGATCGAGGGGAACGCGGAAGGGCATGGTGGCGAGGAAGCCCTCGAGCGCCGCGCGTTGGGCTGGCCAGTCGATCCTGCCCAGGCTGCGGCTCCCGCCCATGACGAGATTTTCGAGCACCGTCATCGAAGGAACCAGCGTGAAATGCTGATAGACCATGCCGATGCCGCGTGCCTGCGCCTCGCGCGGGTTGCGCACCGCGATCTCCCGCCCGTCCAGCAGCACCGCGCCCTCGTCGGCGTGGTAGAAGCCTATGATGCACTTCACCAGCGTCGACTTGCCGGCGCCGTTCTCGCCGAGCAGCGCATGCACGCTGCCCGGAGCGATCTTGAGCGAAATCTCCGCGAGCGCGGAGAGCGGGCCGAATCGCTTGCCCATGGCGATGACTTCAAGGCCCGGAGCGCTGCTGGCGGGGGTCATGCCAATGCTCCGAGAAGGGTCGAGGAATCGGCCAGCGCGCCGAACACGCCACCCTGCATCCTCACCATGTGCAGCGCCTGACGGTGATTGTCGGGGTCGGTTGCGGCGCAGCAGTCGGTGAGCAGCAGACACTCGAAGCCGCGATCGTTGGCCTCGCGCATGGTGGTGTGCACGCAGACATCGGTGGTGATGCCGGACAGCAGAAGATTGCGGATACCGCGGGTTCGCAGGATCAATTCGAGATCGGTGGCGTAGAAGCTGCCTTTGCCGGGCTTGTCGATCACCGGCTCGCCGGGTTCGGGGCGGAGTTCGGGGATGATCTCCCAGCCCGGTTCGCCGCGCACGAGAACGCGCCCGCAGGGCCCGGGATCGCCGATGCCGGCACCGATCCGCCGCGAGCGCCAGCGCTTGTTGGCGGGAAGATCGGCGAGATCAGGGCGATGGCCTTCGCGGGTGTGGAAGACGGCGAAGCCGCGCGGGCGAAGCGCGCCGAGTACTGCGCGGATGGGGCCGATGGGCGCGCGGGTGAGAGCAAGATCGTAGCCCATGGCATCGACATAGCCACCCTTCCCGCAGAAGTCGGTCTGCATGTCGATCACGATCAGCGCGGTGTTCTCCGGACGGAGATCCCCGTCGAACGGCCAGGGATAGGGATCTGCCGCGATCGTCGTCATTTGGTGATCGAGAGTTCGCCAGGCGCGCCGGCGAGTGTGCGCTCGGGCGTGCAGGTGGCGACCATGATGAGCAACGTGAGGATGTAGGGTGCCGCGTTGAAGAGATAATACCCCGAGGTGATGCCGACCGATTGCAGCGCCGGACCGAGCGCACCCGCCCCGCCGAACAGCAGCGACGCCCATAGGCAGGTGATCGGGTTCCAGCGCGCGAATATGACGAGGGCGACGGCAGTGATTCCCTGGCCGGAGGACAGGCCTTCGTTCCAGCTTCCCGGATAGTATAGCGAAAGAAAACTGCCGCCCACGCCGGCCATGAAGCCGCCGAAAGCGGTGGCGCCCAGGCGCACCCGGTTGAGATTGTAGCCCATGGCGCGGGCGCCGTCGGCGCTATCTCCCACCATGCGGATCATCAGCCCGAGGCCGGTATTGGCAAACACCCAGGCGAGCAGCGGCGCGGCGGCGAGGCCGACGAAGAACAGCGCGTTGACCGACAGCGCCGCGCGGATCTGCGGCAGGCTGCTCCAGGCACCGAGCGGCAGAGATGGAAGCTGCGGCGCCTTGGGCGCGATGAAGGGCTTGCCGAGATAGAAGGCAAGACCGGTGCCGAACAGCATGAGCGCGATGCCGACTGCGATGTCGTTCACCCGCGGCAGGCTGCAGATCCCGGCGTGGAGTGCGCCGAGTGCGGCGCCGACCAGGCCGGCCGCGAGCACGCCTAGCCAGGCGGAGCCGGAGAGATAGCTCACCGCGTAGCCCGCCATCGCACCCATCACCAGCGTGCCTTCGAGGCCGAGATTGATGCGGCCCGATTTCTCCGTCACCACCTCACCGAGGCTGACGAAGAGGAACGGCGTCGAAACGCGGACGGCCCCGGCGAAGACCGCGAGCGGCACCCCCCACCAGCCGAGTGCTGCACCTGCGCCCATCACCTTCCCTCCACGGCGAGGGGGCGCGCGAACGGGCGCACGAGGCGCGGCAGCGCGAGCCGCCATTGCAGTGATTCGGAAGCGAGCAGGGTGATGAACAGCACGCCGCGCAGCACCAGCATGGTCGCGTCCGGCAGGTCGAGTTGCTGCTGGAGCAGCCCGCCCGAAGCGTCGAGCCCGCCGAGGAGAATGCAGACGGGGATCAGCGCCAGCGGGTTCTGCCGGGCGAGGAAGGCGGCGAGGATGCCGGTGTAGCCTGCACCGGTCGCGAGATCGGCGCTCGCCGCCCCCTGCACCGCCGCGACCTCGACCATGCCGGCAAGCCCAGTCGCCGCGCCGGCGAGCGCGGTGACGACGAGGATGAGGCAGCCCACAGGCAGGCCGACCAGCCGGCCGGCGCGCGCATTGGCGCCGACCACGCGGGCGGCGAATCCCCAGGTGGTGTGGAAGACGAACACATAGGCCAGGACACAAAAGACCAGTCCGAGAACCAGGCCGAGATGGATGTTGGTGCCGGGGAT
>DAHWFB010000101.1 GCA_027326105.1 Acetobacteraceae bacterium | reverse complement strand
ACTCGATGATGGCGGCGAAGCGTTCGGCCGGGGTGGTGGGGAGGGGGACGGTCGCCATGAACAGAACTAGAACACAAAAACGGCGCCGGGCACAAGGGAAAAATCAGGCACGGGGGAAAAATCGGACGCGGAGGAAAAATACGGTGGGGGAGAAAAATCGGGGGGGAAAAATCGGGCGCGGCGGGTCCGGACCGGGGAAGGATCGCATTTCGACCGGCGGGCCGCGCCCCGCGGCCGCGCCCTGGGGCATCCCCCGCGGGCGGCGCGGCGGCCGGGAGGGGGCCGCGCCGGCGGCGCGGTTGGGGACCGGGCGGCCCCGGCGGCCAGGGTCAGGCCGGCGGGATCAGGCGATGGTGATGACGCCCTCCATCCAGGCCTGCGTCATCATCGGGCCCGCCCAACCGCCGGCGCCGGTGCCGCAGGCGGCCATGCACTGCCAGGGATAGCGGCCGGGGCCGGGCGTCATGAACCGATAGATCACCGTCGAACTGACCGGCACGGGCACGTTCATGAAGAAGCCCCTGCCGTTGACGGTGAAGGTGTGCGCGACCTTCTTTACCGGAACCTCGCTGACCAGCTTGCCGGCGTGGGGAGGGATGATCGCGGGCGTGCCCGCGATCAGGCGCATCACGTCGCCCACGGTGCCGGTGACGCGGTTGTAGCCGCCGGGGATCTGGGCGTTGCCGTCATCGAAGCAGCGCAGCGTGACCTCGACCAGGCGGTGGGGCGGCAGGCTGAGATCCCCCGGTTCGAACTGCGGCCAGCCGGGGCGGCCGATCATCTTGCCGGTGAGGATCTTCATCGAGACCCTGACCGGGCCCGACGCCTCGGCCCGGGGCTCGAGCGCGAGCCCGATGCCGGCGACGGCGAGGCCACCGGCGGCCAGGTGCAGCAAGCCGCGGCGGCTGGGGCTGGCGGACCAGATGTCCTTCTCGCTCATTTCATCGCTCCCTTCCGGAAAGAACGAAGCGGGTATGGGCGCGGGTGGGGACGGCGGCATTGATCCAGGTCAGATCCGGCCGGGAACGATCGCGCGCGGGAGCGGGGGGATGGGCGGCGACGAGGGGGGCGGGCGGGAGGCAGCCTCGCCCGGCGGCTCCGGGTCGGGCGTGATCTCGTCAAGGGCTACCGCGATCCAGAGGCCCGAACCGGCGACGAGGGCCGCGGTGAGCCCGATCGCGGGCAGGGCCGCACCGCTGATCTCGGCGATGCCACCGAGCAACAAGGCGCCGATGGCATAGCCGGTGTCACGCCAATAACGATAGGTGCCGAGCGCCTTGCCCCGGATCAGCGGCGGTGCGCGGTCCGCCATGGCGGCGATCAGGTTGGGATAGAGCAGCGCCATGCCGAGCCCCATGACGGCCGCGGAGGGCAGCCACACCCCGGCACTGCGACCGAGCGCGCTGGCCGCGGTGCCCGCCGCGAGGAGGAAGAAGCCCGCGACGATCGGCCGCTTGCGGCCGACCCGGTCGGCGAGATGTCCGGTCCAGAGCTGCGACAGGCCCCAGACCATCGCGTAAGCCCCGGTCAACCCGCCGATCTCCACGAGACCCGCCCCACGCGCCTTGAAGAAGAGCGGAAACATCACCCACACCATGGTATCGGCGATCTTGTTGACCACCCCACCCTGGCAGATCGCGCGCCCGGCCCGGTCGCGGAAGGACATGCGGAGGAAGATCGCCCAAAGACCCGGCGCATCCCGCGGCCCGGCCGGCGCGCCGCCTTCGGCATGCTCGACCCTGACCCAGGGGAGGGTGTCGCGGACACCGAACAGGGCAAGGAGGGCGGCGGCGATCGTGGTCAGACCGAAGCCGAGCAGCGCCGTGCGGGCGCCGACGAAATGGGCAAGCAGCGCGGCCCCGAGCCCGGCAAGACCGACCGCGGCATAGCCGGTCGCCTCGTTGAGCCCGACCGCGAGGCCGCGCTGACGACTGCCGGCGAGGTCGATCTGGCTGGTCACCGTCATCGTCCAGGTGAAGCCCTGGCTGACGCCGAGAAAGACGTTGGCGGCGACGATCCACCACCAGTTCGGGGCGGCCGCGATCAGCAGCGGGATGGGAATCGCGGCGAGCCAGCCGGCGACGAGGACCGGTTTGCGCCCGAACCGGTCGGCGAGGCCGCCGGCGACAAGATTGAGCGCCCCCTTCACCAGGCCGAACGAGAGGACGAAGCTGGCGAGGAACAGGAACGCGCCGGGGGCGACCCCGAAATCCCGCGCCACGGTGGGCAACACGGCGCGTTCCATGCCGATCATCAGCCCGACGAAGAAGACCTGCAGGGTCTGCAGCGCGAACTGGCCGCGATTGGCCGCGATCCCGCGCCGGTGCGCGGCCGCGGGGGCGGGCGTCACGCCACCGCTTTCGCGGCCAGACCGGCATTGTGCGCGCGCATCTCTGCCGCCGCCGCCGGGGGCGGCGGGATCTCGGCCAGCATGAAGGCGATGAAATCGGCCTCGCTGGCGGTCGCGAAGGCCCGGTTGTACCGGCGCTCGAACCCGATCGTCGAGCCGGGTTTGCCCGACAACCCGCGCCCGCAGGCCGAGCCGGCGAAGGCGCCCGGGAGAATCTCCACGTGCTCCGCCAGCCGCTTCAGGCGGGCGAGGCTGGCGAAGAGGTCCCGCGCCCCGGCCGCCGCATCGCTCGCCAGTTCGGTGCGCCCGACATCGCCCACCATCAGCGTATGGCCGCTGAGCAGAAGCCAGGGCTCCTCGGCACGCGTCCGGTCGGTGACCAGAAGGCAGAGATGCTCCGGCGTATGGCCGGGCGTGTGGAGCACCTCGAGCACGACATTGCCGAGTTCGATCCGTTCGCCCTCTTCGAGGCGGCGGAACCCGTATCCGGTGGCGGCCGTCGCCTGGAGCGCATACTCGGCACCGGCCGCGGCGGCGAGGTCGCGGCCCGCCGAGCGATGATCGGCATGGAGGTGGGTATCGATGACGATGCGGATCGGCGTGCCGGCCGCCCGGGCCGCGTCGAGATAGGGCTCGAGCGGGTAGAGCGGATCGACGACCGCGCCGGCACCCTTGCCGACACAGCCGATCAGGTAGGATATGGCGATGGGATCCTGATGCAGGAACGAACGCAGGATCATGGTGGCTTCCCCCGGCGGCGTGTCGGTGCCCTTGATACCGCCCTCTGTTGGATCAATATTTCCGTTGAATGATTGACCGATGATCGGCTGATGTCAAGCGAGCGGCCAAAGCAGCGCATCCTTGCCCATCTCGCCGCCATCGCGGCGGCGCTCGGGCACGCGCATCGTCTCGAAATTCTCGAGCTGATCGCTCAGGGAGAGCGGAGCGTGGAGGATCTCGCCGGGCGCACCGGGCTTTCGGTGGCCAATACCTCGCGGCATTTGCAGATTCTTCGCCGGGCCCGGCTCGCGGAGCCGCGGCAGGTGGGCAAGCGGAGGCTCTACAGCCTGCTCGCCGAGACCGACGTCATCGCCCTGCTCTCCGCCCTCGGCCGCGTCGGCGAGCGCAGCGTCGCCGAGATCGAGCGGATTCTGTCGAGCTATTTCCGGACACGCGACGCGCTCGAGCCGGTGTCACGCGAGGCGCTGCTGGAGCGCCTGCGCGCCGGGACGGTGACCCTGCTCGACGTGCGTCCGGCCGATGAGTTCGCGCTCGGCCATCTGCCCGGCGCGATCAATCTTCCGCTCGACCGTCTGGCGGCGGAACTTGCCGATCTCCGCCTTGGTCAGGCTGTCGTCGCCTATTGCCGCGGGCCCTATTGCATCCTCTCGTTCGAAGCCGTGGCCCTGCTCCGCTCGCGCGACATCGAGGCGCGACGGCTGGAGGACGGCTTTCCCGAGTGGAAGGCCGCCGGGCTTCCGGTCGAGGGGTGATGCCGGTGGAGCGCAGAGATCGCGGCCCTGCCGCGACCGCTGTCGCGTCCGGAGGCGACGGGGACGCCGGCGATGGGGCAGCCAGCCGCCTGGTCATTCGGCCGCCTGGTCATTCGGCCGGCGCGCCGGCCACGCGGATCTGCAATTTCACGTCGGTCGGGCGGGCGGCGGCGGCGCGTTCGAAGGCCGCGATGCTCTCCTGGAAGTCGAAGGTGCCGGTGATCAGCGGCTTGAGATCGACCTTGCCGGAGGCGATCAGGGCGAGCGCGCGGTCGAAGATGTTGGCATAGCGGAAGACCGTTTCGACCCGCACCTCCTTGGCGATCGCCCCGGCGACGTCGAAGGGGACGGGATCGACGGGCAGGCCGACCAGCACCAGCGCGCCGCCCGGGCGGACGGTGGCGAAGATGTCCGCGAAGGCCTTGGCGCTCCCCGACGCCTCGAACACCACGTCGGCCCCCCAGCCGCCGGTTTCCCGCGCGACCGCGGCGGCGAGCGACCCGGCCGCCACGTCCACCGGCACGATGCCCGGATAGCGGGCGGCGATGGCGAGCTTTTCGGCACTGAAATCGGCGACGAAGACGCGCGCGCAGCCCCCCGCCAGGGCGGCCAGCGCCACCATGATGCCGATCGGGCCGGCGCCGATGACGGCGCCGAGGTCGCCCGGCGCGATGCGGGCGCGCGCCGCCGCCTGCATGCCGATGGCGAAGGGCTCCACCATCGCGCCCTCGGCGAAGGAGACATTGTCGGGCAGGCGGTAGGTGAAGGCCGCCGGGTGGACGACGTAGGGGGTGAGCACGCCATGCACCGGGGGCGTGGCCCAGAAGCGCACCGACGGATCGACGTTGTAGAGGCCGAGCTTGGCGGCGCGCGAGCTCATGTCCGGCACGCCGGGCTCCATGCAGACCCGCTCGCCCACCGCGAAACCGGTCACCTCGGCGCCGACCTCGACCACCGTGCCGGCGGCCTCGTGGCCGAGGACCATCGGCGCGCGCACGACGAAATGGCCGATGCGGCCGTGGGTGTAGTAGTGCACGTCGCTGCCGCAGACGCCCACCGTGTCGATCGCGACCTTGACGTCGCGCGGACCGACCGCCAGCGGAAGATCGATGTCGCGGAGCGAAAGCTCGCGGACACGCTCGAGAACCAGGGCCTTCATGGCACACTCCCTTCCGGCGGCCGGGGTGCGCCGCGCGGGGAGAAGACGCGACGGAGCCCGCTGCCGCGGCCAGGCGCCGCGGATGCCCGCCTCGTCCGTTCTCCTCCCGCCCGGCGGTTGCCGACCGCGAGCCCGAATTGCCGGGGAAACCGCCCGCGCCCGCGCTGCTGCCGGCCCGGACCGCCCCCGTGCGACGCTTCTAGGCGGAGACGGAAGCGCAGGCTAGCCCGTGCCCTGCGCGGGAGTGATGCAATTTTGCCTGGTGCGGCGCAACATGGGCGCTACCGCCGCCGGTCCGGCGCAGGATTGCAGCGGTCCGGGCGAGGTCGTGGGTGCGCGGAGGGGCCGGCGCATCGCCTTCTCCTCTGGCCGGTATGCCCAAATGCGATGAGGGGCGGACGCGCCGGAGCGCCTAACCTCCGGCCCGCCCCGAACGAGGACCGGTCGTGACCCACCCGCGCAAGCCCGCACGACGTCCGAACAAAATCCTGGGCGGTCTCGATGCCGCGATCGACGCCTGCGGCCTGCGCGACGGCGCCGTGGTCTCCTTCCATCACCATCTGCGCAACGGCGACGGGGTGCTGAACGCGGTGATGGCGGCGATCGCCCGGCGCGGGCTGAAAGACGTGACGGTGGCCGCCTCCTCGCTGTTCGCGGTGCACGCCCCGCTGGTGCGCCATATCGAAGAGGGCACGGTGGGGGGCGTTTCGGCCGGCTTCATCGCCGGGCCGGTGGCCGAAGCCATCTCCCGGGGCCTGCTGGCGCGGCCGGCGCGCCTGCTCACCCATGGCGGGCGGGCGCGCGCCATCGCGGCCGGTGAACTCGTGATCGACGCCGCCTTCGTGGCGGCCCCGGCCGCCGACCCGTTCGGCAACCTCAACGGGGTGGACGGGCCTTCGGCCTGCGGCGCCCTCGGCTACCCGCAGGTGGACGCGGCCCACGCGAAGCGGGTGGTCGCGGTGACCGACCATCTCGTGCCCTATCCCGCCTGCCCGATCGCGATCGGCCAGGAATGCGTCGATTTCGTCGTGGTGCTGGCGTCGATCGGCGAGGCTGCGGGCATCGTCTCCGGCACCACGCGGCCGACCGGCGAGGCCGCCGGGCTGGCGATCGCGGCCCTCGCCGCCCGCGTGATCGAGGCGGCGGGACTGCTCGCCGACGGCTTCTCCTTCCAGACCGGGGCGGGCGGGATTTCGCTGGCCGCCGCGGCCGAGGTGCGCCGGCGGATGCAGGCGCTGGGGGTCGTCGGCAGTTTCGCCTCGGGCGGCATCACCGGCCAGCACGTCGCGATGCTGGAGGAAGGGCTGTTCCGCACCCTGCTCGACGTGCAGTGCTTCGACCTCGAAGCGGTGCGCTCCTTCGCGCGCGACCCCCGCCACCTCGCGATGTCGGCCGCCCGCTACGCCGCACCCGGCCCGCGCGGCGCGGTGGTCGATGCGCTCGACGCCGTCATCCTCGGCGCGACCGAGATCGACCGCGACTTCAACGTCAACGTCACCACCGGGAGCGACGGCGTCCTCATGGGCGGCTCGGGCGGGCACGCCGACACCGCGGCCGGCGCCGGGCTCGCCATCGTCACCAGCCGGCTGACCGCGGGCGCCAACCCCAAGCTCGTGGAGCGGGTGCGGACGCTGACCACGCCGGGAGCGACGGTGGACGTGGTGGTGACCGAGGCCGGACTCGCGGTCAATCCCGCGCGCGGAGAGCTGCGCGCGCGGCTGCGTGAGGCCGGCCTGCCGGTGCTCGGCATCGACGAGCTGCTCGCCCGCGCCGCCGCCGCGGCGGACCGTCCCGCGAGCCCGCGCGCGGAAGGGCGGACGGTCGCGGAGGTGGAATACCGGGACGGGTCGGTGATCGACACCATCCCCCAGGCCCGCCCCCAGGCGCGCTGAAATCCCCGGCGGGCGGGCGGCGGCGTCAGATCGTCGAGACGCCGATCTGGCGCAGGAGCCCGAGATTGTCGAGCAGCGCCCAATGCTCGACCAACTGCCCGTCGCGGATCTGGAAGAGGTCCAGCACGGCGATGTCGATCTTGCGCCCGGTGGCGGGCACGCCCATCAGATCGCCCCCGTGGGTGCCCTTCACCCGCAGCCGCACCAGCACCTTTTCACCTTCGGCGACCAAATCCTCGATCGGGAGCTGGAGGTCGGGGATGCCGGGGAGGAGCGCATCCGCGAGCTTCCTCACCCCCTCCGGGCCGACCACCTCGAAGGGCAGGCCGGGGTCGTGGCGGCGGAAGCCGGGCGCGATGTGCCGGGCCCACCAGGCCTCGTCGGCACGGAGGAAGGCGTCGAAATAGTCGCGGGCGAGCTGCTTGTTGGCCTCGGTCGTGCTCATTCTCGGTCCTTCGGTTGCGATCAGAGATAGGGTGCGGTCCGGGCGTAGGCGGGCCGCGCGGCGACGGCCGCGCGCAGCGCGTCGAGCCGGGGGATGGGTTCGACCCAGGGCGCCGCGGGGAAGCGCAGCCGCAGATAGTCGACCGCGACCACCGCGGTGAGCACCGCGACGTTCGTGGTTCCGCCCGCGTAGACGGGGGGCGCGGCTTCGAGCGCGCGCAGGCCGGTGACGATCGAGCGGCGGCGGCGCAGCCCGACGCGCGTCTCGCCCCAGCCGGGGTCCATCTGCATCGTGCCGGTGACGATGTTGGCCATCGCGTCGATCACCCCCATGGCGCGCCCGGCCTGCGAGAGGAGCAGATCGAGCGGGCCGGCGAGCAGCGAGGGCTCGGGCACCTTCTTTTCCAGCCACAGCAGGATCAGGAGGCTTTCGGTCAGCGGCAGGCCCTCGTCGGTCTCGATCGTCGGCACCCGCGCGGCGGGGTTGAGCTCGAGCAGCGCGGGATCGTCCGCCCAGGGGTTGACGATCTCCGTCTGCGCCAGGTCGAAGCCCTTCTCGGCCAGCGCGATGCGGG
>DAHWFB010000099.1 GCA_027326105.1 Acetobacteraceae bacterium | reverse complement strand
CCGTCAAGCGCTGGTTTGCGCCGCCGTTCCCTCTCCGTCGCGATGCTCTATAGTGCGGGCATGCCCTTCGATGCCTCCGCCAGCCCGGGCCGCTTCAGCGACCGGCGCCTCTCGTCCGACCGTCCGGTCGCGCTCTGGCTCTTCGCCATGGCGGGGATGATCTTCGTCATGGTCGGGCTCGGCGGCGCGACGCGGCTCACCGGCTCGGGGCTTTCGATCATGGAGTGGGCGCCGCTTTCGGGCGCCCTGCCGCCGCTCTCCCACGCCGCGTGGGAGAAGCTCTTCGCCCTCTACCGGACCATACCGCAATCGCGCCTGCTGCATCCCGGCATGGGGCTCGCGGGATTCCGGCATCTCTTCTGGCTGGAATATGTCCACCGCCTGTGGGGGCGGCTGATGGGGGTGGCGTTCCTGGCCCCGCTGCTCTGGTTCGCCTGGCGCGGGCAGATCGGGCGCCGCCTCGGCCTGCGCCTCGCCGGGCTCTTCGTGCTCGGCGGGCTGCAGGGGGCGGTGGGCTGGTTCATGGTCGCTTCCGGCTTCGCCGCCGATGCGGTCGCGGTGGCGCCGGTCCGCCTGATGCTCCACCTCGGCCTCGCGCTCGCGCTCTACGCCGCCATCCTGTGGACCGCGCTCGGCCTCGCCCGCCGCGCGCCCGCCGCCATCCCCGGCGCGCGCTCCGCCCGTCGCCTCGCCGTCGGTGCCACCCTGTCGCTCGCGCTCACCATCCTCGCCGGCAGCCTGGTCGCCGGCACCCATGCGGGCTTCGCATACAACAGCTTCCCGCTGATGGAAGGCCATCTCGTCCCGCCCGACTATGCCGCGCTGCACCCGTTCGCGCGCAACCTCGTCGCCAATCTCGCCGCGGTGCAGTTCGACCATCGGCTGCTCGCGACGCTGACCCTCCTCGTCAGCCTCGCCGCCGCGCTCGCCGCCGCGCGCCTTGGCCGCGTCCGCCGTGCCGCGATGGCGTTCGGCGCGCTGGTGGTGTTGCAATACGGGCTCGGCATCGCCACCCTGCTGCTCATCGTGCCCACCGGCCTCGCCGTGATCCACCAGCTCAACGCCGTGCTCGCGCTGACCGCGGCGCTCGTGCTGCTGCACGGTCTGCGCGGCGCCGCCCCAGCCCTTCGGGAGCCCGCATGAACGCGCTTTCGCCCACCCCGCTCGCCGTGACCGACGCGCTGTTCTTCGACCATCCCGCCGCCCGGCTCGACCGTGACGCCGCCGAGCGCGGCCTGCGGGCGGCCCTCGCCGGCGCCGACGACGGCGAGCTGTTCCTCGAATACCGGGCGAGCGAAAACCTCCATCTCGCCGACGGGCGCATCGATTCCGCGACCTCCGACCAGAGCCTCGGCTTCGGGCTGCGCGCGGTCGCCGGCGAGGCCGCCTACTACGCCCACGCCGACGAGCTTTCCGAGGCCGCGATCCGCAGTGCCGGCGAAGGTGCCGCCGAAATCGGCCCCGGCAGCGCCCGCGCCGCCGCCCCGCGCGCCACCAACGCCCGCCTCTACAGCGAGGCGAACCCGCTGACGGACGCGGGCTTTCCCGCCCGCGCGGCGCTGCTGTCCGCGATCGACGGCTTCGCCCGCGCGCTCGACCCCGCCGTGGTCCAGGTCTCCGCCAGTCTCGCCGGTTCCTGGCAGGCGGTGCAGATCCTGCGCGCGGACGGGGTGCGCGCGGCCGATCTGCGCCCGCTCGTGCGCCTCAACGTCTCGGTGGTGGTGGAGCGCGGCGGGCGGCGCGAGCAGGGCAGCCACGGGCTCGGCGGCCGCCACGGCTATGAGCGCGTCACCGCGCCCGAGGTCTGGCAGGCGGCGGTGGCCGAGGCGCTGCGCCAGGCGCTGCTCAATCTCGACTCCGTCCCCGCGCCGGCCGGCGAGATGGAGGTCGTGCTCGGCCCCGGCTGGCCCGGCATCCTCCTGCACGAGGCGATCGGCCACGGGCTCGAGGGTGACTTCAACCGCAAGCGCACCTCCGCCTTCGCCGGCCTGCTCGGCACCCGCATCGCCGCCCGGGGCGTCAGCGTGGTCGACGACGGCACCCTGCCCGACCGGCGCGGCTCGCTCACCATCGACGACGAAGGCACGCCCACCTCCCGCACCACCCTGATCGAGGACGGCGTCCTGGTCGGCTTCCTGCAGGACCGGCTGAACGCGCGGCTGATGGGCATGGCCCCGACCGGCAACGGCCGGCGCCAGTCCTACGCCCATGCGCCGATGCCGCGGATGACCAACACCTTCATGCTCGCCGGCCCCACGCCGGCGGGCGAACTCGTGGCCTCGACGAAGCGCGGCCTCTACGCGGTCAATTTCGGTGGTGGCCAGGTGGACATCACGTCGGGGAAATTCGTCTTTTCCGCCGCCGAAGCCTATCTGGTCGAGAACGGCCGCATCGGCGCCCCGGTCAAGGGCGCCACCCTGATCGGCAACGGCCCCGACGCGCTCACCAAGATCAGCATGGTGGGTGACGATTTCGCGCTCGACCCCGGCATCGGCACCTGCGGCAAGAACGGGCAGGGCGTGCCCGTCGGCGTCGGCCAGCCCTCCCTCAAGCTGCGCGGCCTGACCGTCGGCGGCACCGCCACCTGAAGCGAGACCCGATGCCCAAGATGACCTTCATCGCCCCCGACGGCACCGCCCGCGAGGTCGAAGCCCCCAACGGCCTCTCGGTGCTCGAAATCGCTCACAAGCACGGGGTCGACATCGAGGGCGCCTGCGAGGGCTCGCTCGCCTGCTCCACCTGCCACGTCATCGTCGATCCCGCCTGGTATCCCAAGCTTGCCCAGGCCAGCGAGGACGAGGAGGACATGCTCGACCTCGCCTTCGGCCTCGAACGCACCTCCCGCCTCGGCTGCCAGATCGTGATGAGCGACGCGCTCGACGGGCTCACCGTCCGCCTGCCCGCCGCCACGCGCAACATGCTCGAGAAATGACCCGCTCCGGGGAAGAGCGGGGGACGCTGTCCCCTGCGCCGCTGCCGGGGCCTGATGCCGCGGACCCCCGGCGATCGGGGTCTGGGGCCTCCGGCCCGGGCGGGGATGCAAGGGGCAGAGCCCCTTGGCCCGCCTGATGCGCGTCGTCGTCGCCATGTCCGGCGGCGTGGACAGTTCGGTGGTGGCCGGGCTGATGGCCGAGGCCGGGCACGAGGTGGTCGGCGTCACCCTGCAACTCTACGATCACGGCGCGGCGGTGGGGCGCAAGGGCGCCTGCTGCGCCGGGCAGGACATCCACGACGCCCGCCGGGTCGCCGACCGGCTCGGCATCGCCCATTACGTCGTCGACGCCGAGGCGCGGTTTCGTTCCGCGGTGATCGAGGAGTTCGCCGCCGGCTACGCCGCAGGCCGCACGCCGGTGCCCTGCGTGCGCTGCAACCAGGCGCTGAAGTTCGGCGATCTTCTTGCGCTGGCGCACGATCTCGGCGCCGGGGCGCTGGCGACCGGCCATTATGTCCGCCGGGTCGACGGGCCGGACGGGCCGCAGATGCACCGCGCGGCGGATCCGGCGCGCGACCAGAGCTGGTTTCTTTTCGCCACCACCCGCGCGCAGCTGGGCTTCTGCCGCTTTCCCCTGGGCGAGATGGCGGACAAGGCGGCGGTGCGGGCCGAGGCGGCGCGGCTCGGTCTCGCGGTCGCGGCCAAGCCGGACAGCCAGGACATCTGTTTCGTCCCCCGCGGCGACCATGCCGAGGTGGTGGGAGCGTTGCGCCCGGAGGCGCTGGCGCCGGGCGAGATCGTCGATCGCGCCGGCGTGGTGCTCGGCCATCATCGCGGTCTTGCGCGCTATACGGTCGGCCAGGCCCGCCGGCTCGAGGGGGCGGAGGGGGTGGTGGTGGCGCTCGACGCCGCTCGCAACCGGGTGGTGGTGGGTCCGCGCGGCGGCGGCGTGCGGGAGGTGGCGCTCACCGAGGTCCACTGGCTGATCGACCCGCCCGGGCGCCCGCGCCCGGTGGCGGTGAAGCTCCGCGCCCGCGACGGCTTGCGCGAGGCGGTGGTGGTGGCGCATGGCGACGGCGCCGTCGTCACCCTGGCCGAACCGGCGCTGCCCGCCCCCGGCCAGGCTTGCGTGTTCTACCAGGATAGCAGGGTTCTCGGCGGCGGGTTCATCGCGCAGGCGCGGCCGGCTTAGGGCGGCGGGCGGCGGCCTCCCGGCGTCGCGCGCCCCGCCCTCCCGCCTTGCCCGCCACCCGCATCGGTGCCATCAGGACGGCGAGGCCCGCCCGCGCGGGTGGGCGGCGAAGGGGTCGGGGTGGCGGAACGAGCGATGCCGGGTGAGACGATCTTCGGAGCCGAGCGGCTCGGCCCCGGGCTGGAGGCCGCGACCAGCCGCGCCGCGGCCGCACTCGCCGCCCGCCAGAAGCCCGACGGGCACTGGGTCTTCCCGCTCGAGGCGGATGCCACCATTCCCGCCGAATATGTGCTGCTCGAACATTTCCTCGACCGCATCGATCCCGCCCTCGAACCGCGTATCGGCGTGCATCTGCGCGCGATCCAGGGCGATCATGGCGGCTGGCCGCTCTATCATGGCGGCGGCTTCAACCTCTCGGCCAGCGTGAAGGCCTATTTCGCGCTGCGCTGCCTCGGCGATCCGCCGCACGCCTCGCACATGCGCGCGGCAAGGGAGGCGATCCTGGCCGCCGGCGGGGCGGAGCGGGCCAACGTCTTCACCCGCTTCCAGTTGGCGTTGTTCGGCGCGGTGCCCTGGCGGGCGGTGCCGGTGATGCCGGTGGAACTGGTGCTGCTGCCGCGCTGGTTCCCGTTCCATCTCGACAAGGTCTCCTACTGGTCGCGCACCGTCATCGTCCCGCTCACCGTGCTCGCCGCCCTGCGCCCGCGCGCGCGCAACCCGCGCGGCGTCACCATCGACGAGCTGTTCCGCACCCCGCCCGCGCTTGTCACCGACTGGATCCGCCCGCCCGACGCCTCCCGCTGGGGCCGCTTCTTCGCAGCCCTCGACGCGGTGCTCCGCCGCGCCGAGCCCTTCGCCCCGAAACCGCTCCGCCGCCGCGCCGTCGCCCGCGCGCTCGCCTGGGTGCGGAAGCGCTCGAACGGCGAGGATGGTCTCGGCGCCATCTACCCCGCCATGGCCAACAGCGTGATGATGTTCGACGCGCTGGGCTACCCGCCCGAGCACCCGGAGGCCGCCATCGCCTGGGCCGCGGTGCGCCGGCTCCTGATCGAGGAAGGTCCCGGCCGGGCCTGGTGCCAGCCCTGCGTCTCCCCGGTGTGGGACACCGCGCTCGCCGGCCACGCCATGGCCGAGGCCGAGGGCGCGGCGAGCGGGGTGGTGGAGGAGGCGTGCAACTGGCTGATTCCCCGCCAGATCCTCGACGTGAAGGGGGATTGGGCCTCGCGCCGGCCCGCCACCCCGCCGGGCGGCTGGGCGTTCCAGTATGCCAACCCGCACTATCCGGACGTGGACGATACCGCGGTCGCCGCCATGCTGCTCCACCGCAACGGCGCCCCCGCCCACACCGAGGCGATCGAGCGCGCGCGGCTGTGGATCCTCGGCATGCAGAGCCGGGGCGGCGGCTGGGGCGCGTTCGACGCCGACAACACCCATTTCCATCTCAACCACATCCCCTTCGCCGACCATGGCGCGCTGCTCGACCCGCCGACCGCCGATGTCACCGCCCGCTGCGTCTCGTTCCTCGCCCAACTCGGGGACCGGCGCGACCGCCCGGCGATCGAGCGTGCGCTCGCCTGGCTGCGGGCGGAGCAGGAGCCGGAGGGCTGCTGGTTCGGCCGCTGGGGCACCAATTACATCTACGGCACCTGGTCGGTGCTCGCCGCCTTCAATGCCGCGGGCGTCGCCCGCGACGCGCCCGAAGTCACCCGCGCCGTCGCCTGGCTGCTCTCCCGCCAGCGCGCCGACGGCGGCTGGGGCGAGGATTGCCGGAGCTACGAGGGCGGGCCGAAGGGCGAATTCCACGAAAGCACGCCCTCCCATACCGCCTGGGCGGTACTCGGGCTGATGGCCGCCGGCGAGGGCAGCGGCGCGGCGGTGGCGCGCGGCATCGGCTGGCTGGTCGGCGCCCAGAACGAGGATGGAAGCTGGGCGGAGGAGGCCTACAACGCGGTCGGCTTTCCCCGGGTCTTCTACCTCCGCTACCACGGCTACCCGCAGTTCTTCCCCTTGCTGGCGCTGGCCCGCTACCGCGCGCAGCGCCGGGCCAACAGCACGGACGTCCGATTCGGACTATGAACGAAGCGACCGGGGTCCGGGGCATCGGGCCCCGGCGGGTCCAGGGCGGAGCCCTGGAGTCTTCCCTGTGATGTGAATGGAACGCCCGGGCCTCGCGATCGTGGTCGGCATGCGCTCCGAGGCCGCGCTCTTCGCCCCGCTCGGCGTGCCGGTGGGCGTGGGCGGCGGCACGGTCTCCGGCGCCGAGGCCGCCGCCGAGCGGCTGGTGGCGGCGGGCGCGCGGGCGCTGCTGAGCGCCGGGCTGGCGGGCGGGCTCGACCCCATGCTGGTGCCGGGGGTTCTGGTGGTGCCGCGCGGATTGCGCGCGCAGGGGCGGAGTTTCCGCGCCGACCCCGCCCTCGCCCGGATGCTGCC
This sequence comes from Acetobacteraceae bacterium, assembly GCA_027326105.1. GTDB lineage: Bacteria > Pseudomonadota > Alphaproteobacteria > Acetobacterales > Acetobacteraceae > DAHWFB01. The sequence continues at coordinate 17,570 of DAHWFB010000099.1, read as the reverse complement.
CGGCCGCGAGGTGACGCTGGCGCTCGGGGTCGAGCGGCCGGTCGCGGCGGTCGCGGACAAGCGGCGGCTGTGGCGGGAGACCGGGGCTTCGATCGTCGATCTCGAAAGCGGCGCGGTGGCCCGGGTCGCCACCGCGCATGGGCTGCCCTTCGCGGTCTGGCGCGCGGTGTGCGATCCGGCCGCGCGCGGGCTGCCGCGGGCCGCGCTGGTGGCGCTCGATGGGCGCGGTGTGGTCGCGCCCTGGCGGGTCGCGGGCGCCCTGCTCGCCGCACCGCGCTCGCTCCCCGCGCTGATCGCCCTGGCCGGCGATGCCCGGGCGGCGCGGGGCGCTTTGCGTGCCGGGGTCGGGGTGGTGGGTGAACGGCTTCGCGCCGGCGTGGCGGGGTGATCGCGGGCCGATCACATCGCTGTCAGGAAGGCTACCGAATGGCGGCGCCCGCCGAATAGGGTGCGATGCTGGCGCCGCGATGCGCCGAACCGGGAAGGTCTGCGCCCATGCTCTCGCTGCTGCGCCGCTACTGGCCGGTGATGCTGATCCTCGCCGGACTGGCCGGGTTTTTCGCCAGCGGCCTGGGGCGGGAGCTCTCGCTCGCCGGCTTCGCCGCCCACCGCGCCGCGCTGGCCGCGTTCGTCACCGGCCATTTCGCCCTCGCGCTCCTCGCCTATGGCGCGATCTATGCGCTGGCGGTCGCGCTGTCGGTGCCCGGCGGGGCGATCCTGACGCTCGCCGGCGGCGCGCTGTTCGGGGCGGTCGCCGGAACGGCGGCGACGGTGCTCGGCGCCAGCCTCGGGGCGGTCGCGCTGTTTCTCGCCGCGCGCTACGCCTTCGCCGATCTCCTGCGGGCGCGGGCGGGCGATCTGCTGGCCCGCATCGGCCCCGGGCTGGAGCGCGACGGGTTCCGCTATCTGCTGGCGCTGCGCCTCATTCCAGCCTTTCCCTTCTGGCTGGTCAATCTCGCCCCGGCGCTGGTGGGAATGCGGCTCGCGCCCTACGTGCTCGCCACCGTGGTCGGCATCATTCCCGGAACCGCGGTCTATGCCAGCCTCGGCGCCGGGCTCGACCGGGTGCTGGCGGCGGGCGGGACGCCTGATCTCGGCCTGATCTTCCGCCCCACCGTGCTGCTGCCACTGCTCGCCCTGGCGCTGCTTTCGCTGCTGCCGATCCTGTTGCGCCGGCGCCGGCGCGGGGATGGCCGGCGTGGGCAGGCGTGAATTGGAACGGTTCGATCTTCTCGTCGTCGGCGCCGGCGCGGCCGGGCTTTCGGTCACCTCGGTCGCGGCGCGGCTCGGGCTTCGCGTGGCACTCATCGAGCGCGGCCGGATGGGCGGGGACTGCCTCAACACCGGCTGCGTGCCGAGCAAGGCGCTGCTCGCCGCCGCCCATGCCGCGATGGCGGCGCGCGAGGCCGCCCGCTTCGGCGTGAAGCTGCCCGAACCCGAGATCGACTGGGCCGGGGTGCGCGCCCATGTGCGCGGCGCCATCGCCGCTCTGGAACCGGCCGATTCGGCCGCCCGCTACCGGGCACTGGGCGCCACCGTGATCGCCGGCGAGGCGCGCTTCGTCGCCCCCGATGCGGTCGTGGTGGACGGGCAGCGGCTCGGCGCGCGCCGCTTCGTGGTCGCCGCCGGCGGCCGGCCCGCGGTGCCGCCGATCCCGGGGCTGGACCAGGTCGCGCACCTGACCAGCGACACGCTGTTCGACCTCGAGGACCGTCCCGACCATCTGCTCATCCTCGGCGGCGGGCCGATCGGGCTCGAAATGGCCCAGGCCCATGCCGCCCTCGGCTGCCGGGTCAGCCTCGTCGAGGCGGCGCGCGTCGGCCTGCGCGAGGATCCGGTGCTCGCCGCCGGCCTCGCCGCGCGCCTCGCCGGGCAAGGCGTCGCGCTGCACGAGGGGGTGGGCGTGGTCGAGGTCGCCCCCGGCCCGACGCTGGTGCTGGCCGACGGGCGGCGGATCGGGGGCAGCCATCTGCTGGTGGCGGTGGGCCGGGCCGCCAACGTCGGCGGCCTCGGGCTGGAGGCCGCCGGCGTGCGCCACTCCCCCCGCGGCATCGCGACCGACCGCGGCCTGCGCAGCCTCACCAACCGCCGCGTCTTCGCCGCCGGGGACATCGCCGACCCGGAAGGGATCGGCCCGCGCTTCTTCACCCATGTCGGCGGCTACCACGCCGGCATCCTGATCCGCCGCATCCTCTTCCGCCTGCCCGCGCGGGTGGACTACGCCGCCCTGCCACGGGTGATCTACACCGACCCCGAACTCGCCCAGATCGGCATGACGGAGGCGGAGGCGCGCGCCGCCGGCCTCGATCCCCGCCTTGCCGACTGGCCACTGGCCGAGAACGACCGCGCGGTGGCGGAAGGCCGCAGCGAAGGGCTGGTCCGCCTGGTGCTCGACCGGCGCGGGCGGCTGGTCGGGGCCGGCATTCTCGCCCCCGGCGCGGGCGAGATGCTGGGCGGGCTCGGGCTCGCCATCTCCCGCCGCCTGCCGCTCTCGGCGCTGGCCGGCGCGATCGCCGCCTACCCGACGCGGGCGGAGGCGATCAAGCGCGCGGCCGGTGGCGTGTTCGCCCCGCGCCTCTTCGGCCCCCGCACCCGCCGGCTGGTGGCACTCCTCGCCCACCTGCCCTGATCGCCCGCCGGCGGTTGCTTTCCGGCAGGCGGTTGCCCTGGCGCGGAATCGTTGCATATGTCGTTGGCATGGCGCGAGTACGCAAACCCTCCTCCCCCGCCGCGGCGCGCAGCCTCTCGTTCCGCGTCCTCGTGGTCACCGTCGCGGTGGTGCTGCTCACCGAAGTGCTGGTGCTGCTGCCCTCGCTCGGCCGCGAGCGGCAGACCTGGCTGCGCGAGCACGTGGTCCAGGCCGAGATCGCGGCACTTGCGGTCGCCGCGGCGCCGCACGGCATGGTGGACATGCGGACCCGCGACGAACTGCTGCGCCTGTCGGGAACCGAGGCGATCCGCCTCGACGAGCCCGGCCGCAGCGTGCTCGCGCTGGCGCCGCATCCGGGGCTGATGGCGGACCGGCACGCCAACCTCAACCGCGAGGACATGCTGGTCGGGATCGAGCGGGCGCTGGCCACGCTCTTCGCCACCCGCCCGCATCAGATCCTGGTCACCAGCGCGAGCACGCTGCGACCGGGGACGCGGGTCGAACTCGTCGTCCGCTCCACCGCGCTGGCGCACCACCTGGCGGCCTACGCCCGCCACATCGCCTGGCTCTCGCTGCTGATCGCGACCGTCACCGGCGCGCTGGTCTATCTCACGCTCCATCTCGTGCTGGTCCGCCCGATGCGGCGGCTGACCCGCGCGATCGCCGAGTTCCGCACCGACCCGGAGGCGAGCGTGCCGCTCGATCCGGGCACGGTCACCTGGCTCACCGATGACGAGATGGCGGTGGCCGGGCGCGAGCTGGCGGCGATGCAGCGGGAGCTGCGCGCCGCCCTCTGGCGCAACGCGCGGCTGGCCGCGCTCGGCACCGCGGTCGCCAAGCTCAGCCATGACCTGCGCGGCATTCTCGCTTCCGCCCTGATGGTGGCCGACCGGCTCCAGGGCAGCGCCGATCCGCCGGTGCAGCGCGCCGGCGTCCTGCTCGTGCAGGCGGTGGAGCGGGCGGTCGAGCTGGTCGCCCACACCCTCGATTTCGCCCGCGAGGGCCGCCCCGCGCTCAGCCTGCGCAGCCTGCCGCTCGCCCCCCTTTTGGCCGAAGCCGGGGAGGCCCTGCGGGCGGGCGGGCCGCCGCTCACGGTCGTCAACGAGGTGGCGCCCGGCCTCGTGGTCGCGGTCGATCGCGGCCAGTTCTCCCGCGTGCTCGCCAATCTCCTGCGCAACGCGGCCGAGGCGGGGGCGCGGCGGGTCACGATGACGGCGGCGGCGGAGCCGGAGCGGGTGCGGATCACGCTGGCCGACGACGGGCCGGGCATGGCGGAGGCGGCGCAGGCCAATCTCTTCCGCCCCTTCGCCGGCAGCGGGCGGGCGGGCGGCACCGGGCTCGGGCTGGCCATCGCGCGCGACCTCATGCGCGCCCACGGCGGCGACATCGCGCTGCTCGAGACCGGGCCGGCGGGCACCGTCTTCCAGCTCACGCTGCCCGCCGCACCGCCGCCTGCGCCGGCGGCACTTGGCGTCTAGAAGCGGGGGCGTGTAGAAGCGGGGATCATGTCGCGCGCCGCCCGGGCAGAGTTCCCGCCCCCCGTCCTCGTCACCGAATCCGCCGCTCTCGCCGGCCTCTGCGCGCGCCTGCGCCGCGAGCGGTTCGTCACCGTCGATACCGAGTTCATGCGCGAGCGCACCTATTACCCCGAGCTCTGCGTGGTGCAGCTCGCCGGCACCGCCGAGGTCGCGGTGGTGGATGCGCTGGCCCCCGGCCTCGACCTCGCTCCGCTCGGCGCGCTGCTCGCCGATACCGCCGTGCTCAAGGTCTTCCATGCCGCGCGCCAGGACGTGGAGACGTTCCTGCTCAAGTTCGCGGTGGTGCCGACGCCGCTGTTCGAAACCCAGATCGCCGCCATGGTGGCGGGCTTCGGCGACCAGGCCGGCTATGACAGCCTGGTGGCGGCGCTCGCCGGCGCCGCGATCGAGAAGGCGCACCGGTTCAGCGACTGGGCGGCCCGCCCGCTCTCGCCGGCCCAGATCGCCTATGCCGCGGCCGACGTGACCCATCTGCGCGCGGTCTATGAGCGGCTCGTCGCCCGCCTCGAACGCGAAGGGCGGCTGTCCTGGGTGGCCGAGGAGATGGCCGCGCTCGCCGATCCCGCGACCTACCGCGCCGACCCGGAGGCGATGTGGGAGCGGCTGCGCCCGCGCACCGCCAACCGCCGCCTGCTCGGCACCCTGCGTGCCGTCGCCGCCTGGCGCGAGCGCGAGGCGCAGGCGCTCAACATTCCCCGCCAGCGCCTGCTCAAGGACGAGGCGCTGATGGAGATCGCGGCGCTGGCGCCGACGACGGCGGAGGCGCTGGCGCGGGCGCGCGGGGTGACCCGGGGCTTCGCAGAGGGGCGCGCCGGCGCCTCGCTGCTCATCGCCATCGCCGCCGCCCGCGCGCTCCCCGAGCAGGCGCTGCCCGAGGCGCCGGCCGCGCGCGACGGTCCGCGGCCATCCCCGGCGCTGGTCGCCCTGCTCAAGGTGCTGCTCGCCGCCCGCGCCGAGGCCGCCCATGTGGCGCCCCGCCTGCTCGCCTCCTCGGAGGATCTCGACCGGCTGGCGACCGAGGAGGCGCCCGCGGTGCCCGCGCTCGTGGGCTGGCGGCGGGAGATCTTCGGGGCGGACGCGCTCGCGCTCAAGGAAGGTCGGCTCGCCCTCGGCGTCGCCGGCAGGCAGGTCAAGCTGTTGCCGATCGCGGAGCGGGCGGCATGATCCGCAGCGTGGTGCTGGTCGCCGGCGTGCGCACCCCGATCGGGGATTTCGGCAAGGGGCTCAGGGAGGTGCCGCCCACCCGGCTGGGCGCGCTGGTGATCGCCGCCGCACTCGCCCGCGCCGGCCTCGCGCCGGAGGAAGTCGGGCATGTGGTGATGGGCCACGTCATCCCCACCGAACCGCGGGACGCCTACCTCGCCCGCGTCGCCGCGGTGGAGGCCGGGCTGCCGGCGGAGGTTCCGGCGCTGACGCTGAACCGGCTGTGCGGCTCGGGGCTCGAGGCCATCGTCTCGGCGGCGCAGCGGATCGCGCTGGGCGACTGCGACATCGCCCTCGCCGGCGGGGCGGAGAGCATGAGCCGCGGCGCCCACCTGCTCGCCGGCCTGCGCGAGGGGGTACGCATGGGCGAGGCGAAGCTGCTCGATCTCGTGCTCGGCACACTGTCGGACCCGTTCGGCAACGGGCATATGGGGATCACCGCCGAGAACGTCGCCGCCGAAGCCGGCATCGGCCGCGCCGCGCAGGACGCGTTCGCCGCCGAAAGCCACCGCCGCGCCGCCCGCGCCCAGGCCGAAGGGCGGTTCGCGAGCCAGATCGTCCCGGTGCACATCCCCGCCCGCAAGGGCGAAACGGTCGTCGCACAGGACGAGCACGTGCGCGCCGACGCGACCGCCGACAGCCTCGCCGCGCTGCGCCCGGCTTTCGCCAGGGACGGCAGCGTGACCGCCGGCAACGCCTCGGGCCTCAACGACGGGGCCGCGGCGGTGGTGCTGATGGCGGAGGAGACCGCGGCCGCCCGCGGCCTGGTGCCGCTGGGCCGGCTGGTGGCCTACGCCCACGCCGGCGTGGCGCCGCGGGTGATGGGGCTGGGGCCGATCCCCGCCGTGCGCCGCGCCCTCGATCGCGCCGGGCTTGCCATCGCCGACATCGACGTCATCGAAGCGAACGAGGCCTTCGCCGCCCAGGCTTGCGCGGTGGCGGCCGAACTCGGCTTCCCGCCCGAACGCACCAACCCCAACGGCGGGGCGGTGGCGCTCGGCCACCCGGTGGGGGCGACCGGGGCGATCCTGATGGTCAAGCTCCTCCACGAACTCGCCCGCACCGGCGGGCGGCGGGGGCTCGCGACCATGTGCATCGGCGGCGGGCAGGGGATCGCTGCCATCGTCGAACGCCCCTCGTGAACCGCACGGCCCCGGCGCGGCGCGCGGCGTTCGTCCGCTTCACCACCATCACCACCCGCTGGCTGGACAACGACGTCTTCGCCCACCTCAACAACGCCCACTACTACTCGTTCTTCGATACCGCGATCTGCACTCCCCTGGTCGAAGCCGGCCTGCTCGACCCGGCGGCCAGCCGCCTGATCCCGGTGGTGGTGGAGAGCGGCTGCCGCTATCGCGTCTCGCTCGGCTTCCCCGACCTGGTCCACGCCGGCATCCGGGTTGCCCACCTCGGGCGGAGTTCGGTGCGCTACGAGATCGGGCTGTTCCGCAACGCGGACCCCGAGGCGGCGGCGGAAGGCTTCTTCGTCCATGTCTATGTCGCGCGGGAGGACATGCGCCCGGCGCCGATCCCCGATGATATCCGCGCCGCCCTGGCGGCACTGCAAAAAAAGGCCGGGAGCGAGGCTCCCGGCCCGTAGAGGTCCGCTCGGCGAGAGGGTCAGAACAGGATCCAGGCGCCGAGGAAGATCTGGTTGTTGTCGGTCGCGTTGCGGCCGAAGCCGTCATAGTTGTGGTTGCCGCCGTTGAACTGCAGGAAGTAGGTGTACTGCACGGCGAACTTCACGTTGAACCAGGGCAGGAACTTGGGACCGCCGTTGTTGAACGGGTAATAGTCGAGCTCGGCGGTGATACCGGAACTGTTCGGGGTGCCCTTGGTGCTGCCCGAGATCGGCGCCGGAGCGTAGAGGCCGGTGTCGGTGCTGCCCCAGGTCTTGAAATAGGACAGCGTGCCGCCGACGGTCTGCTTGTAGAGCTCCTGCGCGGTCACCTGGAAACTGTCCAGCGTATCGTGGGAGTTGGCCGAAAGTCCCTGCGAGAAGCTCGAACCCAGGTTCTGGTCCTCGTGGATGTAGGTGGCGCCGAGGGTGACGATGTTGTCCTGGCCCATGAACTGATACTGGCTGTCGAGGCCGATGTCGGTGTACTGGTCGGTCGCCGGGGAAATGCCGGTGGCTGGATAGGTCGGATAGACGCTGGCGTAGAGCCCGAAGGTGCCGACCTCCCAGGAATTGCGGCCCCAGTTCTTCTCCACCGCCACCCGCCAGTAGGGAGCGACCCCGTCGATCGAATGGCCGGAGCTGGTGGCGCCGACGCCGAGCGCGTCGCCGGTCGCGTTGGGCAGGCTCTTGTAGAGGTCGAACTCGGCGTAGATCAGGTTGTTCCAGTCGGCGTAGGCGCCGACGCCGTAGACGGTCTGGGCGAACGCCCCGGAGATCAGCGGCTTGGCTCCCGGCGCTTCGCCCAGCTCGGAGCCGAAGAACGGATAGCCCCAGGCCGGCGTGGTGTTCCAGAGGTCGGTCACGCTCGGGTTGTTGTTGAAGGTCACGCCATAGACCAGGCTCTTGCCGCCGATGGTCGCGCTGCGGGCGAGGCGGATGTCGGTATTGTCCCAGTGGATCTGCTTCTGGTCGTCGTCATAGGTCGCCTGGACGAAGGCGCCGAGCCCGATCGACTGCACCAGGGCGCCGCCATAGAACAGGCTGGTCTGCTGGACGTCGAAATTGTAGTTCTCGTTGAAGCCGTTGCTGACGCCGCCCGGCACGCCCTTGCCGAGCACCGTGTAGCCCGGCTGGAACATCACCGCGAAATTCTTGAAGGTCGGCGCCGGCTTGCCCAGCACATAGCCGTTGAGCTTGAACATCCGCCCGGTCGGCGTGAGCTGGGGGAAGCCGGCGTGGCAGGCCGCGCATGGCAGCCCGGTCTGCCCGGCGAAGGCGGGAATGGCCTTGGCGGTCGGCGCGTGCAGCGCCAGCTCCACGCCGAGGAACGAAACCAGCAGCAGCCCGCTCGCCAGCGCTGCCGCCGTGGTGGGGTTGCCCCCGGTTGCTTGCCTCATCGCCTGTCTCATCACCGCCTCCGATCCGCGAGCCGGTCGGGCGGGATGTCCGCCGGCTGCACGCTGCATGACGAGAAATTCATCTTCGGCGCGGCGCCAGCATTGATGCAAATCAATACTGCGCCGGGCCTGTTGCGGCGCAAAATAATGTGGCAATCGTGCAACAGACGGGTTCAGTACGTCGCCCGCCCTCCGGAGATGTCGAACACCGCCCCGGTGGAGAAGGAGCATTCGCGGGAGGCGAGCCAGGCGATCAGCGCTGCCACCTCCTCGACCGTGCCGAAACGGCCGAGCGGGATCTTCGCCAGCATGTAGTCGATGTGCGCCGCACTCATCTGGGCGAAGATCGGCGTCTTCACCGCCGCCGGGGTGACGCAGTTCACGGTGATCCCGCTCCGCGCGAGTTCCTTGCCGAGCGACTTCGTCATCCCGATCACCGCCGCCTTGGAGGTGGAGTAGGCGGCGGCGTTGGGGTTGCCCTCCTTGCCCGCGACCGAGGCGATGTTGACAATCCGCCCGTAGCCCGCCGCCTGCATCGCGGGCACCACCGCCCGGTTGCAGTAGAAGACGGCGTTGACATTGACCTCCATCACCCGCCGCCAGGCCACGACCGGATAGTCGGCGAGCGGCGCGTTGGGTCCGGTGATCCCGGCCGAGGTGACCAGGATGTCGATCCGCCCGAAGGCCGCCGCCGTGGCGCGCGCGGCGGCCTCGACCAGCGGCTGCTCGGTGAGATCGAGGGCGGTGGTCTGCGCCCCGGGCAGCGCCTCCCGCGCGCGGGCGAGCGCTTCGGCGTCGGCGTCCCACAGCGCGATCCGCGCCCCCTCGGCGGCCAGTCTTGCTGCGACCGCGAGCCCGATGCCGGACGCTCCCCCGGTGATGATGGCACCCTGGCCGGCAAAACGCGGCTCCATGCGGCGGTCCCCCTCTGCTGCTCCCGCCGGACCGGCGCGGCAGGCGGGCCGGCGCGGAAGGTGGAGGGCAGTATCGGCGCCCCGCTCGACACCGCGCAAGCGCGCCGCCACGCCCGGGCCGGTGCCGGGGCGTCTTAATACTTCAACGATTCACGATATTCTTGACCGGCCGGCCGATTCATTGTCAGACTGGGAATATGGCGGCGGACCGGGCGGTGGCCGCGAGAGATTCGGGAGGGCGCGGATGGCAGGCTTCCGGCTGGGGATGCAGCGGGCGATTGTGGGTGCGGTCGCGGCGGTGGCGATGGCCGTGCTGCCGGTCGCGGCCCGGGCGGCCCCGATGAGCTTCCTGCACACCTCCGACCGCAGCGGGGTGTTCTGGGGCCAGGGCGTGCGCGACTACATCTTCGCCGACGGCGTATTCGTCAAGGACACGCCGGCGGCCTTCCGCGCCGCGCTGGCGCGCTTCCATGCCCATCGCGGCACCATCATCGTGTTCAATTCGCCCGGCGGCAGCGTCGCCGCCGGCCTCGCGGTCGGCCGCATGATCCGCAAGCACGGCCTGTGGACCGAGGTGGGCAGCCGCATCCCCCTCGCGCTCGGCGCCACCCCCACCCTGCACCCCGGAGCGTTCCCCTTCCTCCAGCGCCCGACCGCCCCGCCGTTCCCCGGCTACTGCTACAGTTCCTGCACGCTGGCCTTCCTCGGCGGCGTCGTCCGCTCGGTCAGCCCGACGTCCGATTACGGGGTCCACCGGTTCTATTTCACCGGCAACCAGCCCTCCGGCGCGCTCGCGCTCGCGATCGGCGAACGGGACATGGCGGCGATCATCCACTACGTGCGCGAAATGGGCGTGAGCGCGGATTTCGCGGTGGAGATGGCGAAGAAGGGGCCCCACCACGTCACCCATCTCACCCGCCAGCGCATGGCCGCGCTGCGCATCATCACGCCCTACTGGCGGACGAGCTGGCGGATCTCCCAGGGTGACAACAACTTCTTCTATCTCTACGGCGACACCACGGACGTCTGGGGCAAGCACGACGAGATCGCGGTCTCCTGCGGCAGCCCGAGCCAGCGCGCCGCCGGCCGCACCATCTTCATGGATCTCTACGTCGATGCCGCCGGCCGCGCCGACCCCGCCAGCTTCGCCGCCGGCGTGACCGGCTACAACCTCCGCCTCGACCGCACCGGCTTCGTCCTCACCGATGCCAGCCCCCATGTCTATCGGCGGGCCTATGTCAGCAAGGTGACCGGCCGGCTGGCGGTCACCCTCGTCTTCACCCTGCCCCAGTTCGAAGTGATCGCCCGCAGCCGCTATCTCGGCTTCGCCTTCTACAATCCCCATGGCGCGGTCCGCTTCCTCGACGCCATGGCGACCCTCGATTCCGCCCGGCTCGGCCGTTTCGCCCGCCGCTGCCTGCCGCCCAGCCACGTCTCGCTGAGGCTGGTCAACAGCGGCACCATGAACGTGACCTCGCTGCGCACCCGCGTCTCCCGGGCCGCGAGCTTCGGGCCCGAACGGCTCACCACCCCCCTCGCCCCGGGCGGAACGGCGAGCTTCGCGATGCCGCAGTACCGCGGCTGCCAGTTCGACCTCCTCGCCACCTTCGCCGACCACAAGCGGGTGGAGTGGGCCAATCTCAACCTCTGCCGCATCGGCCAGGTCACCGCCTTCTCGCCCGCCCCGCCGCCCGCCGCCCCGGTCGGCGCGCGCACCATCCGCAACATCGGAGCCCGGCCCATCGTCGGGGTGTTCATCACCCCGCCGGCGCAGCGAAGCTGGGGCGCCAACCTGCTGGCGCGCCCCGGGGCGGCGGCGGCGCAGATCGCGCCCGGGGCGGCCGGCTCCGTGCAGCCGGCGAACGGCAATTCCTGCCAGTACGACATCAAGGTCCGCTATGCCGGCGGCGCGGAGGAACAGCGGCTGGACGAGAATCTCTGCCGCATCTCGGCGCTTTCCTTCGCCGGGCCCTGAGCCCGGCGGCTGGCTCCGGCGCCCGATACCCGGCGACGCCGGACGGTGCGTGCCGCAGCACCCCGCGCCGGTGTCAGTCCTTGCGGGCCAGGGTCGCGGCGGCCAGGATGCGCCCGTCGGGCGCGGCGAGGAACACCGCCGCCCGCTGCCCGGCCGGGCGCGCCAGCACGAAGGTCGAAGCCGCCCCCATCCAGCTCGCCGCCGGGCTGATCTCGCGTACCACGTCGGTCTCGGCCAGCCGCCGGCCGGCATTCTCGCCCCCGCCTACGGCGGTGACCCGGCGTTCGTCGTATCCCACTCGCCACAGCATCGCCGGCCCCCGTCCCGGACCGATGCGCGCCACCATCCCGCCGGCCGTCCGGGCAAGGCTGAGCCGCACCGGCGGATGCCGCGCGACGGCGGCGCGCACCGCGGCGATCGCCCGGCGCACCGCCGCCGCGTCCGAGCCCACCACCTGCCGCACGCCGTTCACCACCAGTTGCGGGGTATAGAGTTCGGCGAGATGGAAACGGTTCTGGTACATGACTTGCCGGGCGGTGGCCGCCATCAGCGAATAGGGGTCGGGCCAGCCCAGCCCGTTCCAGTAGGTGACGTGCAGATCGAGCGCGAGCACCCCCGGCTCCCGCGCCAGGCGCGACAGCAGCCGGTCCGCCGGCGGGCAGGAGGAGCAGGCGAGCGAGGTGAAGAGTTCGAGCACCACCGGCTTTTCCGCCGCCCGCGCCGAGCCCAGCCCGGCGAGCAGTGCCACCCCGATTCCCAGCCAGCGCATCACGACCCCCCGCGCCACCGTGGCGCCCTCTGCCGCACCCCTCTATCCTAGCCGCGCCAGCCAGCCCCGGGAGTGCACATTGTCGTCAGCAGCCGCGCCGTCCGCAATCCAGTCGTCAGCACCCGCACCGGCAGCCCCCGAACCCGCCCGCACCGGCGGCGAACTGGTGGTCGAAACCCTCATCGTCCAGGGCGTCAGCGAGGTCTTCGCGGTCCCCGGGGAGAGCTACCTCGCCACTCTCGACGCGCTCCACGGCGCCCGCGGCCGCATCGCGCTGCGCACCTGCCGCTTCGAGGCCGGCGCCGTCCACATGGCCGAGGCGGTGGGCAAGCTCACCGGCCGCCCCGCCGCCGCCATGGTCACCCGCGGCCCCGGCGCCTGCCACGCCGCCATCGGCGTCCATGTCGCCTTCCAGGACAGCACGCCGCTGCTGCTCTTCGTCGGCCAGATCCCCCACGCCGAGCGCGACCGCGAGAGTTTCCAGGAGATCGACTACCGCCGCTTCTTCTCCCCCATCGCCAAATGGGTGACCGAGATCGACGATCCCGCCCGCGTCCCCGAACTGCTCGCCCACGCCGTCGATGTCGCGGTGAGCGGCCGCCCCGGCCCGGTGGTGATCGCTCTCCCCGAGGAGATGCAGGCCGCGCGCGCCCGTGCCGCCATCCCCGGCCCCGCCCGCGTCGCGCCCGCCCACCCCGACCCCGCGGCACTCGCCGAACTGCGCCGCCTGCTCGCCGCCGCCCGCCGCCCGCTCGCCATCCTCGGCGGCGGCGGCTGGAGCCTTCCCGCGCGCGCAGCGATCGCAGCCTTCCTCGCCGCCAACGCGGTCCCCACCACCGTCGCCTTCCGCCGCCAGTCGCTGTTCGACGGCACCTCGCCGCTCTACGCCGGGGATCTCGGCGTCGGCGCCGACCCCGCGCTGGTCGCGGCGGCGCGCGAGGCCGATCTCGTCCTCGCCATCGGCACCCGCCTCGGGGAAGCGGTCAGCCAGCGCTACACCCTGCCCGGACCGGACCAGACGCTGATCCACGTCCACGCCGAGCCGTCCGAGATCGGCCGCGTCTTCCGCCCCGCTCTGGGCATCGTCGCCACCCCCGAACCCTTCGCCCGGGCCGCCGCCGCCCTGCCGCCGCTCGAGCCCGCCACCCTCGCCCGCTGGTCGGCCTGGCGCGCGCGGCTGCGCGGCCTGCGCGAGGCCGGGCGCGCCGCCTCCTATCCCGGCCCGCTCGATCTCGCCGAAGTGATGCGCAGCCTCGCGAGCCTGCTGGCGCCGGATGCGATCCTCACCACCGATGCCGGCAATTTCGCCGGCTGGCCGGCGCGCTTCCTCGAAATCGGCGCCGCGCAGGAGTTCCTCGGCCCCACCAACGGCGCCATGGGCTACGCGGTGCCGGCGGCGGTGGGCGCGGCGCTGGCCAATCCGGGCCGCGAGGTGGTGGCCTTCGTCGGCGACGGCGGCTTCACCATGACCGGCTCCGAACTCGCCACCGCCCGCCACCACGGCGCCGCCCCCATCGTGCTGGTGTTCAACAACAACATGTTCGGCACCATCCGCATGCACCAGGAACGCGCCTACCCCGGCCACGTCAGCGCCACCGACCTCACCAACCCGGATTTCGCCGCCCTCGCCCGCGCCTTCGGCGGCCACGGCGAGAGCGTGCGCGAGACCGCGGAGTTCGCCCCCGCCTTCCTGCGCGCCCGCGCCTGCCGCCTCCCCGCGGTGATCGAACTCGCCGCCGACCCCGCCCAGATCACCACCCGCGCCCGCCTCGCCGGGTGAGCGCGGCTACCCCGCCAGCGTCACCTCCGGCGGGTGCCTGAGGGTCTGCAGGATGACGCAGTAGCGCTCGGTCATCGCCACCAGGCGCGCCTGCGCCGCCGTGTCCGCGTCGCAATCGAGGTCGAAGGCGAGCCGGATCGCGGTCAGCCCCACCGGCGCCGCGCGATCGACGCCGAGCGTCCCGCGCGCGTCCCAGCTTCCCTCGGCGATCACCCGCCCTCCGCGCAGCGCGATCCCGCTCGCGGTCGCGACCGCGAGCAGCGTCACCCCGGCGCAGGCGGCGAGCGCTTCGAGCAGCAGGTCCGCCGAACAGGCGAAGCGGCCGTCCCCACCGGCCGCCGGATGCAGCCCCGCCACCACCGCGCCCTCGCGCCCGAGCACCCGGCAGGCGAGCGTCGCGGGGTCCAGCCGCACCTCGGCGCGGGCGGGGATCAGCGCGCTCTCCGGGCGCTCCCGGTAGCGCTGCTTGAGCGGTGCCTGCAGGTCGCGCAACTGGCTCGCATCCATCGGTCTCTCCCTTCGGCTTCTGTTCGTCGGGCCGGCTTGCCGCGGTTACTCCCGGCTGGTAGCTTTTTTCTCCGGCGGAGCGTGAGCGATGCCGCGCTCGCCGGCAAGAATGCGGAGGAAGCCAGCGATGAGCAGCGCCCGTCTGCGCCCCGATCCCACCTTCTACCCCTCGCCGCGCCTGGCCATGGAGGCGCCGCGCGAACGCCTCGCCTACGTCGCCATGCTCTGTCCCGGCCGCTCCCGCGCGGACGGTCTGGCGGTGGTCGATCTCGACCCCGCCTCGCCCACCCACGCCACCCGCGTCGGCGGGCTCGATCTGCCCCACCTCGGGGACGAACTCCACCACTACGGCTGGAACGCCTGCTCCTCCGCCCTCTGCCCGATGGGCGGGCACCCGTTCACCGAACGCCGCTACCTCATCATCCCGGGCATCCGCTCCTCGCGCCTCTACATCGCGGACACCCGCCCCGACCCCCGCCAGCCCCGCATCGTCAAGGAAATCCCGCCCGAGGAACTGCTGCGCAAGACCGGCTACTCCCGTCCCCACACCGTCCACTGCGGCCCGGAAGGCATCTACGTCAGCACGCTCGGCGGCAAGGGCGCGCGCGGGGACGAAAGCCTGCCCGGCATCTTCCTCCTCGACTGTGACAGTTTCGAGGTCCTCGGCCAGTGGGAATTGGCGCGCGGGCCGCAGACCATGAGCTATGATTTCTGGTGGAACCTGCCCCACGACTACATGGTCTCCTCCGAATGGGGCCTGCCGCCGCAGTTCGAGAGCGGGCTGGTGGCCGAGGATCTGCTCGCCAACCGCTACGGCCACCACCTCCATTTCTGGGACCTGCGCGGCCGGCGGCACCTGCAAACCATCGACCTCGGCGCCAACCACCAGATGGCGCTCGAAGTCCGCCCCGCCCACGACCCCACCCGCGACTACGGCTTCCTCGGCGTGGTGGTGGACACCACCACCCTCGAAGGCTCGCTGTGGACCTGGTGGCGCGAGAACGGCCGCTTCCACGCCCGCAAGACCGCTACCATCCCGCCCGAACCGGCTGATCCCGCGGCTCTGCCCGACCTGCTCAAGCCGTTCGGCGCGGTGCCGCCCCTGGTCACCGACATCGATCTCTCGCTCGACGACCGCCATCTCTACGTCGCCTGCTGGGGCACCGGCGAACTCCGCCGCTACCACGTGAGCGACCCGTTCGACCTCCGCCTCACCGGCTCGGTGCGGCTCGGCGGCATCGCCCGCCACACCCCCCATCCCTCGGGCGCGGCCTTCCACGGCGGGCCGCAGATGATCGAAATCAGCCGCGACGGCGAGCGCGTCTATTTCACCAATTCGCTCTATTCCACCTGGGACGACCAGTTCTACCCCATGGGCGTCCCCGGCCAGATGGCGATGGCGCGCAGCGGCGCCGGTGGCTTCGCCCTGGAGCGGGACTTCCTGGTCGGCTTCCCCGAGGGCATGCGCGCCCACCAGATCCGCCTCGAAGGCGGGGATTGCTCGACCGAGAGCTTCTGTTTCGCCTCCGCCTGAGGCAGGACCGCGGCCGATGGGAACCACGAGCCTCTGGGGCATGGTGCTGGCGATGGGGGTCTACCAGGGGCTGAACCCCACGATGGGCTGGCTCCACGGCGTCGCCCGCGGGCTCGAGCGGCGCTCCGGTGCCGCCGTGCTCGGCGCCACCTTCGCCGTCGCCGCCGGCCACTATCTCGCCATGGCCGCGGTGCTGCTCCCGGCCGCCCTCGCGCTCGCCCTGTCCGGCCTGCCGCCGATGGCCGCCGAACCCTGGCTCGGCGGCGCCCTGCTCGGCTTCGGCCTCTTCAAGCTCTGCCGCCGCGCCCATCCCCGCGCGCTCGCCCGCATCCGCCCCGGCCACACCCTGCGCTGGTCCTTCCTGATGGCGCTCGCCCATTGCGGCTCGCCGCTGATGATGCTCTCCCCGCTCGCGAGCCTCCTCGTCCTCCTCCAACTCCAGGGCCGCGGCGGCCCGGATGCGCTGGCCCGCGCCGCCTGGTTCGCCGCCGCCGCCCTCGCCCTGCCGGCGGCGATGATCGCGGCCCTCCTGCTCACCGCGAGCCTCGCCGCCCTGCTCGTCCACCGCTCGCTCGGGCTCGCCGCCCTCACCCGCTTCTGGATCGACCTCGACCTCGGCTGGGCGCTCGCCTTCCTCGCCATGGGCGGCATGGCGCTGGCCATGGGCGCGGCCGGCGGCGCCATGCCGGGGCTGCCCGCCTGGGCGATGGTGCTGGCACGAAGCCTCTGCCGGACCGGGTAGGCGGCCGCAAAGCAAGGACCCGAGGCCGGGGCCCGAGGCCCCGGACCCCCAATCGATTCCCACTCCGGAGAGACCGATGCGCCGCCACCTGCCGCTCGCCCTGCTCGCCCTGCTCGCCCTGCTCGCCGCCGCACCGCTCGCGCGCGCCGCGGTCAACCTCGCCGCCGTGCCGATCGGGCGGATGGATCTGCCCTGGTGGCGCGCCCGCTTCGAGCGCAGCCTCACCCTCATCCACCAGAAGAACCCCGAACTGGTCTGGCTCGGCGATTCCATCACCCAGAACTGGGAACGCAGCGGCCCTCCCGCCTGGCGGGACTTCCACCCCATCTGGCGCCGCTACTACGCCCGCTACCGCGCCGTGAACCTGGGCTTCATCGGCGACGATACCGCGAGCGTGATCTGGCGCCTCGACCATGGCGAGGTGGCCGGCATCTCCCCCAGCGTCGTCATCCTCCTGATCGGCGCCAACAATCTCGGCGCCCCCCACTGGGGCGCCCGGCGCACCGTGCCGGGGATCGAAACGGTGATCGAGATCCTCCATCGCAAGCTGCCCCGCGCCAAGGTGCTGCTGCTCGGCGTCCTGCCCAGCCGCCGCAGCGCCTGGATCACGGCGCAGACCCGCGCCATCAACGCCGCACTGGCCCCGCTCTACGCGAACAGCCCCTTCGTGACGTTCATGGACGTGAACCACGTGCTGGAAAAGAACGGCCACATCGACCCCTCGCTCTACGTCGAAGGCCATCTCCACCCCACGCCCCACCTCCTCCACCCCGACGCCCAGGGCATGGAGCGCATCGCCGCCACCATCGAACCGACCCTGCAACGGCTGATGGCGGCCAGTGGAACCGGCCCCTGACCCGCAACCCGCCGGGGCGAGCGGGGCGGTGCCGCGCGGGGCTGGCCCGCCCGAAGCCGGAGCGGGTCCCTACTCCGGATCCGG
>DAHWFB010000098.1 GCA_027326105.1 Acetobacteraceae bacterium | reverse complement strand
GCTCGCCGCCGGCGGTGGCGTGCCGGCGGGCCGGGAGGCCGGATTCTTCTTCGAGCCCACCATCCTCTTGTGCGAGAGCCAGGAGATCGCCGCCGCCCGCGAGGAGGTGTTCGGGCCGGTGCTCTGCGTGCTGCCCTTCGATACCGAAGCGGAGGCGCTCGCGCTCGCCAACGGCACGCCCTACGGGCTCGCCGCCGGCGTCTTCACCCGCGATCTCGCCCGCGCGCATCGGCTGATCCGCGGTCTCCGCGCGGGCGTGGTCTGGGTCAACAGCTATCGCGCCATCTCCCCGCTCGCGCCCTTCGGCGGCTTCGGGCTCAGCGGGCTGGGCCGCGAGGGAGGGCAGCAATCCGTGCTCGACTACATCCGCTCCAAGACGGTGTGGATCAACACCTCCGACGCGCCGATCCCCGACCCCTTCGTCATGCGCTGAAGGGAACCGCCGATGATCTGCGAGATGCGCACCTATCGGCTGCGAACGGGAACGGTTCCCGCCTATCTGCGCCTGGTGGAGGACGAGGGCATCGGCGTGCAGCAGCGCCATCTCGGCCATCTGGTCGGCTATTTCTCTACCGAGATCGGCCCGCTGAACGAGATCGTCCACGTCTGGGCCTACGAAAGCCTCGAGGAGCGCGGGCGCCGCCGCGCGGCGCTGGCCGCCGATCCGGCGTGGCAGGCGTTCCTCCCCAGGATCCAGGCGCTCATCCTCGAGATGAGCAGCAAGATCCTCAACCCCGCGCCCTTTTCCCCGGCCCCGTTCCCGCCCGGGAAACCCGCGCCCCGAAGCCCGCAGCCAACAAGCCCGATGAGGAGACCCGAGACATGAGACGAGCGATCGGACTGGCCGCCGTGCTGGCGTTCACCCTCGCCAGCGGCGCGGCCCTCGCGCAAACCATGGTGTTCACGAGCTGGGGCGGCACCACCCAGGACGCGCAGAAGAAGGACTGGGCGGTGCCCTTCACCAGGCGCACCGGCATCCGCGTGGTCCAGGACGGGCCGACCAACTACGGCAAGTTCAAGGCCATGGTGCAGGCCGGCAACGTCTCCTGGGACGTGGTCGACGTGGAGTATGATTTCGCGGTGCGCGCCGCCAAGGACGGTCTGCTCGCCCCGCTCGACCTGCCGGCCCAGGACGCGGCCCGGATCGTGCCCGGCTTCCTGACCAGATATGCCGTGGGCTCCTTCTATTATTCCTTCGTCATCGGCTACGATGCGGGCCATTGGCGGGGCCGCGCGCCGCGCACGCTCGCCGATCTCTTCGACACCAGGCGCTTCCCGGGCAAGCGCGCCTTCTACAAATGGTCGGCCCCCGGCCTGCTCGAAGCGGCGCTGCTCGCCGACGGCGTGCCGCCGGCGAAGCTCTATCCGCTCGACCTCAACCGCGCCTTCCGCAAGCTCGATACGATCAAGAAGGACATCGTCTGGTGGGGCAGCGGCGCCCAGTCCCAGCAGCTGCTGGCCTCGGGCGAGGCGCCGATCGGCCTGTTCTGGAACGGGCGGGTGCAGGCGCTGATCCAGTCCGGCCAGAAGGTCGCCATCGACTGGACCCAGAATCTGACCACCGGCGACGTGCTGGTCATCCCCAGGGGCGCGCCGCACCTCGCCGCCGCCCGGCGCTTCATCGCCTACGCCACCTCCGCCAAGGCGCAGGCGGCCTTCGCCACCGACACCGGCTACGCGCCGATCAACCAGGGCTCGATCGCGCTGATGGCCAAGACGGCGCTGCCCGAACTGCCCGATAGCCACGCGGCGGGGCATGTTCCGCTCGACATGCAGTACTGGGCGGATCATCGCGACCAGATCGCGAGCCGCTGGTACGCCTGGCAGACGAAGTAGCATGCCGGCTCCGGGCGCGATCGCGGTGCGGGAAGCGCAGGGCACCGGCTTGGCCGGCGCCCGGCCGGCGCGCGGTGCGCGCGGGCGCGGAGAGGGGTTCGCTCCCGCCGTGCCGGCGCTCGCCCTGCTGCTCTGCTGCTTCGCCCTTCCGGTGCTCGCGCTGCTGCTGCGCAGCCTGCTCGACCCCCGCCCCGGGCTCGAGAACTACGCGGCACTGCTCGCCACCGGGACCTATTACCGCGTGCTCGCCAACACCTTCCTGGTGGCGGGCACGGTGACGGCGGTGACCGTTCTGCTCGGCCTGCCGCTCGCCTGGTTTCTCGCCGTGGCGCCGGCTTTCTGGGCGCGGCTGGTGTTCGGCATCGTCGTCCTCTCGATGTGGACCAACCTGCTCGCGCGCACCTATGCCTGGATGGTGCTGCTGCAATCGACCGGGGTGATCAACCGCGCGCTGATCGCGCTCGGCCTCGTCTCGGCCCCGTTGCCGCTGATCGACAATCTCACCGGGGTCACCATCGGCATGGTCTATATCATGCTGCCCTTCATGGTGCTGTCGCTGCGCATGCCGCTCGCGGCGCTGGATCGGGAGACGTTCCGGGCGGCGGCGCTGTGCGGCGCCTCGCGCTGGCAGGCCTTCTGGCGCGTGTTCCTGCCGCTGCTGATGCCCGGTCTCGCCTCCGGCGCGCTGATGATCTTCGTGATGGCGCTCGGCTACTACATCACGCCCTCGCTGCTCGGCGGCACCTCGAACATGATGCTCGCGGAACTCATCGCCCAGCTCGTGCAATCGCTCCTGCAATGGGGTGTGGCCGGCGCGGCGGCCTTCGTGCTGCTCGCCATCACGCTCTCGCTCTATGCGGTGCAGGTGCGGCTGTTCGGCGTGCGCGGCGCGGCGGGGGGCTGAGCGCGCGATGCTGCTCGACCATCGCGAACTCGGGGCGTGGCGGTGGCTGCTCGGCGGCACCGCGCTGCTGCTTTCGCTCTTCCTTCTGCTGCCCCTGCTGTTGATCGTGGCCCTTTCCTTCGATTCCTCGCAGTGGTTGCAGTTTCCCCCGCCTTCCTGGACACTGCACTGGTACGCGCAGGTGTTCGCCGATCCGGACTGGCTCTCCTCGCTCCGGGCGAGTCTCGAGGTCGGCGTCTCGGTCACGGTGCTGTCGGTGGGCATCGGCCTGTGCGCTTCCTTCGCGCTGGTGCGCGGGCGGTTTCGCGGGCGCGCCTTCCTGCGCGCCTTTTTCGTCACGCCCATGATCCTGCCCTCGGTGGTGCTGGCGGTCGCGCTCTACGGCGTGTTCCTGCGGCTCCATCTGAACGGCACGCTGGCGGGCTTCGTGCTCGCGCACCTCGTGCTCGCATTGCCGTTCTCGATCATCCCGATCACCAGCGCGCTCGAACAGTTCGACGGTGCGGTCGAGGATGCGGCGGTGCTGTGCGGCGCCACCCGCTGGCAGGCGCGGCTGCGGATCACGGTTCCCGCGATCTCGCTCGCGCTGGTCAGCGCTGCGATCTTTTCCTTCCTCGCCTCCTGGGACGAGGTGGTGGTCGCGATCTTCATGGCGAGCCCGGGATTGCAGACCCTGCCGGTGCGCATCTGGGGCGAGCTGCGGCAGAATCTCTCGCCGGACATCGCGGTGGTCTCGACGCTTCTGGTGCTCGGCAGCGCGGTGCTGATGGGTCTCGCGGCCATGGTGCGCAGGGGGGCCTCGTCGTGAGCGCACCGTTCCTCAGCATCGCGCGGATCGCGAAGAGCTACGCCGGCACCAAGGCGGTGGACGAGGTCTCGCTCGACATCGCGGAGGGGGAGTTCGTCACCTTTCTCGGCCCTTCGGGCTCGGGCAAGAGCACCACCCTCTATATCATCGCGGGCTTCGTGGAGCCCTCGGCGGGCGAGGTGCTGCTCGGCGGCCGCTCGCTGCTCGCGGTGCCGCCCCACCAGCGCGGCATCGGCATGGTGTTCCAGCGCTACACGCTGTTTCCCCATCTGAGTGTCGCGGAGAACATCGCCTTTCCCCTGCGGGTACGGCGCCGGCCGCGGGCGGAGATCGCGGACAAGGTGGACGAGATGCTGCGCCTCGTCCGGCTGGAGGGCATGCGCGGGCGCCGGCCCGGGCAATTGTCGGGCGGGCAGCAGCAGCGCGTGGCGCTCGCCCGCGCGCTCGCCTACGATCCGCGCATCCTGCTGATGGACGAGCCGCTCTCCGCGCTCGACAAGAAGCTGCGCGAGGAGATCCAGGGCGAGATCAGGCGCGTGCACGTGGAGACCGGGGTGACGGTCCTCTACGTCACCCACGACCAGGAGGAGGCGTTGCGGCTGTCGGATCGGATCGCGCTCTTCAACCACGGGCGGATCGAGCAGGTGGGGGACGGGCGGGATCTGTACGAGCGCCCGGCGAGCGCCTTCGTCGCCGGCTTCATCGGCAATTCGAACTTCCTGCCGGTGCGGGTGGTCGCGGCGGCGGGCCGGCACGCGGTGGTCTCCTGCCCGGACGGGTTCGAACTCCGCGGCGTGCGGGTTGCCGCCCGCCCGGCGGGCGCGGAGCCCACGCTGATGCTGCGGCCGGAGCGGCTGTGGCTCGCGCCCGGGGGGGCGGGAGAGGGGATCGCGGGAACGGTGGTGGACGCGGCCTTCCTCGGCGATTGCATCGCCTACAGGGTGCGCACCGGCTGGGCGCAGGACCTCGCGGTACGCACGCCGCTCGCGGCCCTCGGCGGCGCACCCGCGGGCGTCGGGCAGGAGGTGCGGGTGTGCTGTGAGGGCCGCCACGCCTTCCTGTTCGCGGCGCTCTGACCGGGCCGCCCCCGCGGCCGACCCGCCGCAGGCCCCAGCCCCCGGGCGCTCTCCAACGATCGCGCTCTCCAACGATTGGGGGCGCGGGGCCTCAGGCCCCGCTCTTTTTTCTGCCGATCGCCACTTTTTTCTGCCGGTCGCCCGCGGCTTTTCTGCCGGTCGCCCGCGGCCCGCGGCCCGTCACCCGCCAGGTGGCGCCGTCCCGGGCAGGTTGCTGGCGCAGTAGAGCACGATGGGAACGTTCGCGACATAGGGCGGCGCGAGCCGGCCCGCGCCCTCGACCGCGAAATGGCTCATCAGCACTTCCAGGGCGAACTGGGCCTGCAATTCCGGGCTCTGGTCGATCGCCAGGGTCATCAGCCCCTCGCGCAGCAAGGCCGCGGTCAGCGGCGTCAATTCATGGCCGATGAAGTTCGGCCGGCGCGCCAGCACGCCGGCCCTGATCGCCCCCGCGACGCCGCGGTTGCCCGCGCCCACGTTGTAGACCGCGACCGTCCCCGGGTGGGTGCGGAATGCCTCCCGCAGCACGCTCTCCGAGCGCAGCGCATCGTCGCCTCCCTCGACCACGCAGCCGGGCGCGAGCCCCCGACCCTCCTCGGCCAGCTGGTCCGTCAGCCCGCGCACCCGTTCGGCATGGGACTGGAAGCCGAGATGGTTGCACAGCACGGCGACCTCGCCCGGCGGGGACATCCGCCCGAGGAAGAATCCCGCGGTCCGCCCGGCCCGGTAGTGGTCGGTGCCCGCATAGGCCAGCCGGTCGGAGCCCGGCAGATCGGAGATCAGGGTCACCACCGGCCGGCCGTGCGCCGCGAGATCGGCGATCGCGGCGCGGATCAGCGGGTGATCCTGCGCATAGACGATCCTCCCGTCGTAGTTTCCGTGGCGCAGCGCGGCCGCGAGGGTAGCCGGCGCCTCGTCCTCGAGCACGGTGCGGTGGAGGGCGATGGCGTGGTTCATGCGCTGCGCGAGCCGGCGGAACTCCAGCCCCATGCGCTGGATCAACGGCAGTTCGGGCCGCGCGAGAACCACGTTCAGCCGGACCAGCGCGCGATGCGGCGGCGGCAGGATGCGCCTGAGCCCGAGCTCTCTCGCCGCCGCGAGCACCCGCCGGCAGACCGCCTCGCTCACCTGGCCGCGCTCGTTGATCACGCGATCGACGGTGGCGCTGCCCACGCCGGCGCGCGTGGCGACCTGGGCAAGGGTGACGCGGCTCGCGGATCTCCCGACCATTCCGCCTCTCCCCGGGGCACGATGGATCGGCGTCCATCACCGCGCCCCGCCGCCTCCTGTCAAGCGTCTCGGTCGCTCGCCACCATCCTCCCCGCGCGGCGCCGCGGTCCGTCCGGCCGCCGCGTCCGCTCCGCGCACCACGGCGGACAGCCCCTCCCCATCGGACGGACCGGGAGCTACCCGGACCGGACAGAGCGCGTGCTACCGACAGGTCGGCGCAATTTCCTGGTGGCGCAATTTCCTTGTGCCCGAACCCGCTTTCATGTTCTTTCTCCGTTCATGGCAGCGCTCTCCTTCCCCACCTCCCCGACCGATCGGCTCGCCAGCATCCTCGCGCTGCTCTGCCGTGCCGTCGCCGCCCAGTCCGACCCCTGGTACCCCCAGCGCCTCGCCGCCGCCGGCTT
>DAHWFB010000097.1 GCA_027326105.1 Acetobacteraceae bacterium | reverse complement strand
GGGCGGGCGGAGTGTTGGTGGCGGGCGGCGCCGTGCCCGCCGCCTGGGCGTTGCGCAGCGAGAGCAGCAGGAAGGTGATGTCGTTGCGGCCGAGATCGACCGCGACGTCGAGCGGCGTCTGGCCGAGCAGGTTGCGCGCCGAGAGGCTCGCCCCGCGGCTCAGCGCGGCGCGGGTGGCAGCGAGGTCGCCGCGCTCGATGGCGTCGAACAGGGCGGCGTCGGGCGAAAGGTTGCCGGCGTTGGGGTTGGCGGGCGCGGCGGGCGTTGCCGATGCGCCCGGCAGCGCGGCGGGGGCGGCCTGGCGCTGGCGGTTCAGCTTGGCCGCGGGTGCGACCGGGCCGGGCACCGAGGTGCCGCCGATCTGGGCCCGCGCCGGCGCCGGCACGAAGCCGGCCAGCACCGCCGCCGTGACCAGGCCGATGCGTGCGAAAGTGCCGAATGTCATCGCCAATCTCCTCGATCTCCTCATACCAGGGCTCGTTGATCGCGCCCCATAGTATCGGCGTTTGCGTTGCAGGCGGCCGCCCCATCGCGGCAATGCCGCGATCCCCACGCGCGATACCGGCGGGCCCTGCGGGCCGCCGGTATCAGTTCAGCCACCAGAAGCCGAGATTGAGCCAGGTGGCGAACAGGACCCAGGCGAGATAGGGCAGAAGCAGCGCCGCCGCCAGACGGTCGTGCGCGCGGAAGGCGCGCAGCGTGGCGAGCAGCAGCACGATCAGCGCCGCCATCACCGCGAGCGCGAGCGCCGGGCTGCGCAGGCCGAAGAAGGCCGGAGTCCAGAGCGCGTTGGCGGCCAATTGCCAGCCCCACAGACGCAGCGCCGGTGCGTGTCCCGGGGTGCGCCAGACCCGCCAGGCCGCCACCCCGATCATGACATAGAGCACCGTCCACACCGGCCCGAAGACCGCGGGCGGTGGCGTCAGCGGCGGGGGTTTCAGGGTCAGATACCAGCTATGGACGGAGAGCGCGTTGACCGCCCCGTCGGAAAGACCGACCAGCAGGCACAACCCCACGAACCCGGCGAGCGCCAGGCCCGCCGAGCGGGAACCGCCGCCATCCTCGAAGTTCACATCGCGAAAGACACGCCCCTCCGGTTGCGACCGGCCCTCACATAGGCCGCTTCGGCGGCCGCGCCTAGTGGCCTGATGGTCGGGATCGAGTCCCGTCTGCGGTCCAAATCACTCAACCAGATCATTAGGCTAGCGGTGCGAACCGGGCATGCCCGGCCGGCGTCGCGCCACCCGCCCTCACGACCCCTCCCGCCGCCACGCGGCGAGCGCCAGCGCCGCCAGCAGCGCGAGCGCGGCCCAGGGTGGCAACAGCGGGCTCGCGGCGATGCCGGTGACGAGATGGGCGCGGTTGCGGCGCAGCCCGATCCAGCCCGCGCCCGACTGCGCCCCGTGCCGGGCGGTGCGGCGCAGGGTCGGGGCGCCGCCGGGCACCAGCCAGTCCACGCCGCCGCCGGAGGCGCGGGCGAGCGGCGCGAGGCGCCTGGCGGTCGCGCGCAGATCGGCGAATTCCGGCCCGTCCGCCATGGCGGCGGCGGCGAAGGCGGCGCGGGAACCCTCGCGCACCCGCCACACCCCGGGGTGTGGCGCCGCCACCCGCGCCGCCCAGCGGCCGGGGGCGATCCGGTGCAGCGCGAGGCGGACGCTGCGCCCGGCGGGGTCGGTCAGCGTCACCGGCGCGGGCGGGCCGGGCAGCGTCTTGCGGCGCAGGATGCGCAGTTCCCCGCCCGCCACCGTCGCGGTCAGTGCGTTGCCGGAGAGCGCGGGCTCCTTCATCAGCCAGTGGGCGAGCCGGCGCAGCAGGGCCGCGGTGGGGCCGCCGCCGTCGTGGCCGCGCGACCACAGCCAGATCTGGTCCGAGAGCAGCAGCGCGACCCGGCCCTTTCCCACCCGATTGATGATCAGAAGTGGCCGCCCGCCGGGCCCGTGCATCAGGCTCTCCCCGCCCAGCGCGGAGGCCGCGTCCATGCGATACCACTGCCCCCAGCGGGGCTGACCCTTCGGCGGGCCGGCGCCGGGCAGATCGGCGGTGACCGGATGGCGCCGGCCGAGCGCGGACAGCCGCGGCCGGAACGGGCGGACGACGAGCCCGGCGTTGCCCTCCACCGGCACAGCGGGCAGCACCGCGCCGAGCGGGGAATCGGCGAGGCTGCCGGCGCCCGCGAACTCCGGCCCGGCGTTGAGCAGCAGGGCGCCGCCGTGCTCCACGTAGCGGGCGATGTTGGCGAGATAGATCGGTGGCAGGAGCCCGTCGTTGGCCAGGCTGTCGAGGATGATGAGGTCGAAATGGCCGATCTTGCGCGCGAACAGCTCATTCACCGGAAAGGCGATCAGGGCCAGCTGGTTGAGCGGCGTCTGGTCGTTCTGCTGGGGGGTGCGCAGGATGGTGAAATTGACCAGCTGCACCGCCGGGTCGGACTTCAGCAGGCGGCGCCAGGCGCGCAGGCCCCGGTTGGGCTCGCCGGCGACGAGCAGCACGCGCAGCCGCTCCCGCACCCCCTCGATGCGTACCACCGCCTGGTTGTTGAGGGTGGAAACCTCGCCCGGCAGACGGCTGACCGAGAGCGCCACCACCACCGGCCCGGTGCGGCGGATCGGCACCGGCACCGAGACCACGGCACCCACCGGCACGCTCTCCACCCGCTTGGGCGCGCCGTCGCGGCGGATGGTCAGCCGCGCGCTCGCCGGGCCGATCCTGGCGCCGAGGTCGAGGATCTTCAGCCGCAGCGTCACGCTCTTGCCGACGACGCCGTAGCGGGGGGCGGCGAGGAGGCGGATCACCCGGTCGGTCTGCTCGCCGTGCGCCGCGAGCAGCACGTGGAAGGGGGCGGCGAAGGGCAGGTGCGGCGGCGTGTCCACCGCTTGCCCGTCGGTCAGCGCGATGACGCCGGCGAGCTGGCGGCGGGGGATCTCGGCGAGCCCGGCGCGGATGGCGGCGAACAGCCGGGTGCCGGCCGCACCCCGCTCGGGGACGACGACGGTGCGCAGTTCGAGATGGGGAAACCGCCGCGCCTGCGCGAGCAGTGCCGCCCGCGCGCGGGCAGCGACGGCGGCGCGATCGCCCACCCCCATCGAGGCGCTGTGGTCGAGCACGAGCAGGCCGATGTCGGGCAGCGCGCGCCAGGTTTCGCGCACCAACAGCGGCCCGGCGAGCCAGCCCAGCACGACCAGCGCGAAGCCGGCGCGCAGCAGAGCGCCGCGGGCCCGACGAAACAGGGCGAGCCCGAGCGCCACCAGCGCGAGGGCGGCGAGCAAGGCGAGCACCCAGGGCGGCACCAGCGGCGCGAAGCGCAGGGCGGGGACGATGTGGCCCACGCTCGGCTACCTCCCCAGCCGGCGCAGGATGGCGGGGACGTGGATCTGGTCGGCCTTGTAGGTGCCGGTCAGCGCGTACATCACCAGATTGACCCCGAAGCGGAAGGCGAGCGTGCGCTGCCAGGTGCCGCCGGGAATGGTGGCGTAGGCGTAGCCGCCGCCCGGCCGCCGCGCCCAGGCGGCGACCCAGTCGTTGGCGCCGAGGATCACCGGGCTGACATTGTCGTTGGCGCGCTGGCCGCTCGCCGCGACCCAGACCCGCGCCCCCGCGAAGCGGCCGGGAAAGGCGCGCAGCAGATAGAAACTGTGGGCGAGCACATGGGCCTGCGTCAGCGGCGCGAGCGGGGGAATGTCGAGCCCGCGGGTCGCGCGCTGGAGCGCCGCCGCCACCCCGGGGGCGAACCCCGCGCCCGAGCCCGCCCCGGTCACGTCGCCGCCCTCGGTGTCGATGACCAGGATCCCGCCGTGCCCCATGAAGCCGTTGAGCGCCGCGACCGCCGCCGGACTGGGCGCTGGGGCCGCGGGCGTGATCGGCCAGTAGAGCAGCGGGTAGAGGCTGAGGTCGCTCTTGCCCGGCACCACTGCGGCGGGGCCGGCGAGCAGGGCGGAGGTGCGGGCATCGACGAAGCGGGCGAGGCCGGCGAGGCCGGCGCGCGACAGCGCGTCCACCCGCGGATCTCCAGTCACCACATAGGCCAGCCGGTCGACCAGCGCCGCCTTGGGCACGCCGGCGGCGGCGCGCGCGGCGGGGGCGGCGAAAGTGAGCAGCAGGGCCGCCGCCGCCGGGCGCAGCAGCCCGCGCAGGCCGAGCGAGGCGATCAGGTCGAGCAGGAATAGCGCCAGCGCCGCCGCCACCAGGGCCGGGCCGAGCGCGCGCTCCGGCGCCGGCCGGCCGAGCGCGAGCAGCCGCGCGCCGGGCACCGGCGGGGCCGCGACGGGAGCGGTGACACCCGCGCCGAGGGAGAGCTCGAGCCGGGCGCCGGCGGGACCATAGAGGCCGGGGGGATGGCGCGGCGAGATCCGCGCACGGGCCAGCGCGGCGGCGGTGAGCCCGCGCGCGGCCGGCGGTGGGGTGCCGAGCACCGCGAACCCGTCCATCGTCTCGGCCGGCGCCAGCACCGCGTTGCCCGCCATCGCCGCCCCGCCGGAGGCCAGGGCGACGAGCCGTTGGAGCATGGCGGGAAACAGGCCCGAGAGCGGCAGATCGGACCAGGCGGCGTTGGCGCTCACGTGGAACAGCACGATGCGCCCGCGCCCGAAGCGGGCCTGGGTGATGAGCGGCGTGCCGTCGGCGAGCCGTGCCCACACCGCGCCGGCGGGAAGCCGGGCGGGATCGGCGAGCAATTCGCGCGATACCCGCACCCGTGCCGAGGGGTGCAGCCCGGCGAACGGGCTGGCGGGCGGAAACGGCGCCAGCCGGCGCGGGGTGCGCCAGGAGAGCACGCCGCCCAGCCGACGCTCGCCGGGCAGCAGTGCCACCGGCAGCAGCGGGTCGGGGTGGGCGGCGAGCAGCGGCCCGGCGAAACGCAGCAGCAGCCCGCCGTTGCGCACCCAGGCGGCGAGCGCCGTGCGCCCGGGACCCGCCGGCACCGGATCGTCGGCGAGGATCAGCACCGCGGGATGGCGGGCGAGAAGCGCCGCGACGCTGCCCCGGAGCAGGCTCGCCGTAGGCGCGAGGGCACGGTCGAGGAAATAGAGATCGCCGGCGAGCGGGATCATCGCCCGCGCCGGATCGGGGCTGGCGAGCCCGACCAGACGGCGGCGGAAGCGGCGGTCGAGCAGCACCACCCCGGCCGCCGTGGGCGGGCCGGCGAGCACCAGCCGGTCGAGCCGGTTGGCGAGGGCGAGCGGCAGGGCGAGGCGGGCGGTGGCGCCGGCCGCACCGGGCGCGATCGTCAGCGCGCGGCGGGCGAGCGCCCGCCCGTGCCCGCTCTCGGCGAGGACGAAGAGCCGGCGCGGGAAGGCGGCCGGCAGGGTGGCCAGGCGCAGGCGCAGACCATCCCCGGTGTGGCGGGGGGGCAGCAGCAGCACCGGCGGGGCGGGGGCGCGGATCTCCCGCACCGGCCCGGCGGCGGCGAGCGCCCGGGCGAAGCGCGCCGTGCCTGGGCCGGCGAGGCCGTCGGCGAGATAGACCACCGCACCGAAGCGGCCGCGCAAGGGGCGGAGCGCCCGGGCGCTGGCCACGCGGTCGGGCGGCCAGGGCTGCGGGTGCAGCGCGGCAAGGCGCGGCCCGAGCAGGGCGGCGCGCATCGGCGGGGTGGCGGCGGGCGCGCCATCGTCCGGCCCGCGGGCGGTGGCGAGCAGGGCAGCGGGCCGGTGGTCGAGTGCGGCGCGGGCGAGCAGGCGCCGGGCGGCGGCCACGAGCGCGCCCCAGTCCGCCGCCGAGGCCCAGCCATTGTCGATCACCAGCAGCACCGGCCCGCTTCCCGCCAGCCGCCGCGGCGGATGCAGCACCGGGCCGGCGAGGCCGAGGATGAGCAGGGCGGCGGCCAGCATGCGCAGCGCCAGCAGCCAGAGCGGGGTGCGCGCCGGGGTTTCTTCCGGCGCGTGCAGGCCGAGCAGCAGGCGCAGCGGCGGAAAGATGGCCCGCTTCGGTGCCGGCGGGGTAGCGCGCAACAGCCACCAGAGCAGCGGCAGCAGCGCGAGCAGGGCCAGCAGCCAGGGGGTGGCGAAGCTCATCGCCGCGCCGGCCCCGCGACGCGGCCGCGATAGAGACCGCGATCGAGGCCCATGTAGAGGGCGAGCAGCGCGGCTTCCGGCGGCTGGCCGCGGTCGTGCAGCGCGAAGCCCCAGCCGACCGCGCGTGCCGCCTGCTCCACCGCGCCGATCTGCGCGGCGAGACGCTCGGCGTAGGCGCCGCGCACCGCCTCGGCGCGGGCGATCAGCGTCTCGCCCTCGCCTTCGGGGCCGGCGAAGCGCAGCCGCCCCTGGTAGGGGAAGGCACGCTCGGCGGGGTCCAGCACCATGACGATCTGCCCGGCGACCGGGGCGGCGGCGAGCGCCGCGATGGCCGCCGCGGTCTCCTCGGGCGGGGCGAGAAAATCCCCGAAGGCGACCAGGCGGGCGTGGCGGGGCAGCCCCGCCGGCTCGGGCAGTGCCGCGGTGGGCGGGGCGGCGGCGAGCGTCTCGGCCAGCGCCTCCAGCGCCACCCGCCCGCTCGCCGGATGGGGCGCGGCGCCGAGCAGGCGCACCCGTTCGCCCCCCCGCAGCACGAGGGCGGCGAGCGCGAGCAGCAGCAACTCGGCGCGGGCCTGCTTGCTTTCCTGCCCGGGTTCGGGACGCCAGGCCATCGAGGGCGAGGCATCGCGCCACAGCAGCACTGTCTGCGCCGCCTCCCATTCGCTCTCGCGGACGAAGATGCGGGCGGATTTGGCACTCTGGCGCCAGTCGATGCGGGCCACCGAATCGCCGTGCTGGAAGGGGCGGAACTGCCAGAAGCTCTCGCCCTGGCCGACCTTGCGCCGCCCGTGCACCCCTTGCGCCACGGTCGCGGCCACCCGCTCGGCGGCGACGAGCAGCGGCGGCAGGCAGGCGGCGAGCGCCTCGGCGCGACGGGCGCGGGCGGCCGGAGCCGCGGTCATCCCAGCCGCTCGATGAGCCCGGCGATGATCTCGGCGATCGTCACCCCCTCCGCGCGGGCGGCGAAGGAGAGCGCCATACGGTGGCGCAGCACCGGCGGCGCCAGCGCTGCGACATCGTCGAGCGAGGGGGCGAGGCGCCCGTCGAGCAGGGCGCGCGCCCGGCAGGCGAGCATCAATGCCTGGGCGGCACGCGGGCCCGGCCCCCAGGCGAGACGGCGGGCGAGTGCGCCGTCGGGACTGGTCTCGGGGCGGCCGTCGCGGACCAGGGAGAGGATGGCGTCGACCACGGTCTCGCCCACCGGCACGCGCCGGATCAGCGCCTGGGCGGCGAGCAGTTCGGCCCCGTCCAGCACCGCCCGCGGAGCGGCACTCTCCGCCCCGGTGGTGGCGAGCAGCATCGCCCGCTCCGCCGCCCGGTCGGGGTAGGTGATGGCGATTTCGAGCAGGAAGCGGTCGAGCTGCGCCTCGGGCAGCGGATAGGTGCCCTCCTGCTCGATCGGGTTCTGCGTCGCGAGCACGTGGAAGGGGCGCGGCAGCGGATGGTCGAGCCCGGCGACCGCGACCTTGCCCTCCTGCATCGCCTGCAAGAGCGCGGACTGGGTGCGCGGGCTGGCGCGGTTGATCTCGTCGGCCATCAGCAGCTGGCAGAACACCGGACCGGGGAGGAAGCGGAACGACCGCCGCCCGTCCGCCCCCTCGTCGAGCACCTCCGAGCCGAGGATGTCGGCGGGCATCAGATCGGGGGTGAACTGGACGCGGCGGGTGGCGAGCCCGAGCACGGTGGAGAGCGTCTCCACCAGCCGGGTCTTGCCGAGGCCGGGCACGCCGACCAGCAGCCCGTGGCCGCCGGCGAGCAGGGTGATCAGCGTCTGCTCCACCACCTCCTCCTGGCCGAAGATGACGCGACCGATTTCGGCGCGCAGCCCATGCAGCCGCTCGGCCAGCGCTTCCGCCTCGGCCACGATGCGCGCCGGGGCCGGAGCCACGCCGCCGCCCGAATCTCTCATGCCCGATCTCTCATCCGACGTCCCTCACCCGGCCAATTTCCCTGCGGCGACTTCTTCGCTGTTCCGGCCCATGTTCCCACTTCCCCCGCGGGGATGCGAGTTCCTATATCCAAGGGACGAACGCTACCACGGCAAGGGCGGGAGTCGGAGAGGTGAAGGAGAGTTTCGCCCAACGAGCGGTTGCGCAGGGTGCGGGCGGTGCCACCCCGCCCATTCCTGCGCCCGCGGAGTTTGCTGCATTGGCGGGAAAGTGCGCGCGCCGGGCGCCGGTGGAGTGCGGGGATCTCCCCTTCCTCATCCGTCGCGACGGAAGCTGGCTCTATCGTGGCAGCCCGATCGGGCGGAAGGAGATGGTCTGCCTCTTCGCCAGCGTGCTGACCCGCGACGAGGCCGGCGCCTACTGGCTCGAAACCCCCGCCGAGCGCGGCCGGATCGAGGTGGAGGACGCGCCCTTCCTGGCGGTCGAGCTGGATTGGCGGGGCTGCGGGCGGCGCCAGTGCCTGACCTTCCGCACCAACACCGACCAGCTGGTGACCGCGGGCCCCGACCACCCGATCCGCATCTCCCACGACATTCTGACCTGCGAGCCCACCCCCTACCTGCGGCTGCGGCCCGGCCGCGGCGCCTTCCCGGTGGAGGCGCGCATCCAGCGCTCGGTCTATTACGAGATGGCGGCGCTGGCGGAGCCTGGCTCTTGCTGCGGGCGGCGGATGCTGGGGGTGTGGAGCGAGGGGATGTTCTTCGGCCTGGGCGAAATACCGGCGGGCGGCTTCTGAGCGCAGCGCCCGCCATGGACCGCGCGAGCCTGCGCGCGCGCCTCGCCGGCCCGCTGCCTTCGGTCACCGCGCCGCTGCGCGAGGCGGACCCGGCGGTGGCGGCGGCGAGCCCGCTCGCCGGCGCCATCGATGCCGCGGTGCTGGTGCCGATCATCGCCGAGGGCGCAGGCGCGGTGCTGCTCACCACCCGTGCCACTTCGCTTACCCATCATCCCGGGCAGGTAAGTTTCCCGGGCGGGAGGATCGACGCGGCGGATGCGAGTGCGGAGGCCGCGGCGCTGCGCGAGGCGCAGGAGGAGGTCGGGCTCGACCCCGCCAGCGTCGAGTTGCTGGGCAGGCTGCCCACCCATCTCACCGGCACCGGCTACCTGGTGGTTCCGGTCACCGCGCTGATCCGCCCCGAGGGGCTGACGCCGGCGCCCGGGGAAGTGAGCGCGATCTTCACCCTGCCGCTGGCGACGCTGCTCGACCCGGCGGCGCCGCGGCGGGAATCGCGGCTGATCCGCGGCGCCTGGCGGCGGTTCTGGGTGTGGCCGCACCCCGAGCACGAAATCTGGGGCGCGACCGCGACCATCCTGGTCAGCCTGGCGCGGCGGCTGCGGGGCGAGGAGCCCTGATGCCCGATCTGCTCGGGCTCGCGCTGCTGCTGCTGCCGCTGGGCCTCTATCTGGCCTGGCGCGGTCTCTCCGCCCTGCCGATCCCGCCGGTGGTGGTGGCGGCGACCATCGGGGTGCTGCTTGCGCTGTTCGCCACCATCGCCTGGTATGGGTTCGTGCGGGCGATCCCCGCCGGCGAGAGCTACCGCCCGGCACAGTTGCGCGGCGGGCGCATCCTGCCCGGCGGGCCGGCACGGTGAGCCGGCCCGCGCTGGTGCTCGGCCCGCCGCCGCTGCTGGCGGCGCCGGGGCTGGCCCGGCTGTGGGCGGCGCTGCCGCGGGTGCGGCTGGTCGGCGGGGTGGTGCGCGACCTGCTCGCCGGGCTCGCCCCCGCCGACATCGACCTCGCCACCCCCGACCCGCCGGAGATGGTGGTGGCGGCGCTCGCCCGCGCCGGGATCCGCTTCGTACCCTCCGGCCTTGACCACGGGACGCTGACCGCGCTGGTGGACGGGCGGAGCTTCGAGGTCACCTCGCTCCGCCGCGACGTCGCGACCGACGGGCGCCACGCCGTGGTCGCCTTCGGGGCGGATTTCGCGACCGACGCGGCGCGGCGGGACTTCACCCTCAATGCGATGTCGATGACGCAGGAGGGCGCGGTGTTCGATGCATTCGGCGGCGTCGCCGATCTCGCCGCCGGGCGGATCCGCTTCGTCGGCGAGGCGGGGCGGCGGATCGAGGAGGATTTTCTGCGCGCACTGCGCTTTTTCCGCTTCCAGGCCCGCTTCGGGCGGGAGGCGGCGGACGCGGCGGCGCTCGCCGCCATCACCGCGCGGGTGGCGGGGCTCGCACGGCTCTCGGCCGAGCGGGTGTGGGGCGAGATCAAGCGCATCCTCGCCGCGCCCGACCCGCGCGCCGCGGTGGCGGGGATGGCGGAGACCGGCGTGCTCGCCGCCGTGCTGCCCGAGGCGACCGGGCGCGCCGCATTCGACCGGCTGGTGGCGAGCGCCGCGCCGGCCGACCCGCTGCTGCGCTTTTCCGCCCTTTGCCCCGCCGCCGGGGTGCTGCTCGCCGCGCGGCTGCGGCTCTCCCGCGAGGAGCGCGATGCGCTCGCGGCCCTCGCCGGCCCGGCGCCGGACCCGGGGGCGGAGGACGACGCTCTCCGCCGCGCCCGGGAGGAAACCCCGCTCGCGGTGCTGCTCGGGCGGGCCTGGCGCGCCGATGACGGAACCCCCGCCTGGGGCGTCCTGCGGGCCCGGCTCGCGACCCTGCCGGCGCCGGTCTTCCCGCTCGCCGGGCGCGACGTGCTCGCGCTCGGGGTGGCTCCCGGCCCGGCGGTGGGGGCGATGCTGCACGAGGTGCGCCGCTGGTGGCGCGCCGGCGGCTGCCGGGCGAGCCGGGAGGCGTGTCTCGCCGAACTGGCACGAAGTCGGCGAAGCCAATAGTATAAAAGTTTTTTGCTTCTTTTTTGCAAAAAAGAAGTTCTTTCTTGAAAGAAAGAACCAAAGAACTTTCTCTTTTTACCACGGTGGCGCGGCCCGCGGCGAGGCCGCTCTGGCCCGCCGGCGCGGCGCCTGATACAGCCCCGGCGATGAGCGCGAAGCCCCTGCCCACCCACAGCTGGCCGCTGCTCGCACGGCTCTGGCGCGAGCATGTCCGCGCCCATCGCGGCGCGGTGGCGGCGATTCTCGCCCTCACCCTCGCGATGTCGGCGGCGACCGCGCTCTACCCGCTGGTCATCCAGCGCGGCTTCGCCCTGTTCGCCGCCCGCGACCCGCGCATCCTCTACCAGATCCCCCTCCTCGTGCTGGTGGTGACGGGGGTGAAGGCGCTGGCGCAATACGCCCAGAACGTCGCCGTGCAGCGCCTGGTGCTGGGGGTGATCCGCGACCTGCAGGGGCGGATGTTCGCCCACCTCAGCGAAGCCGACCTCGCCCGGCTGGAACGCGAGGCGCCGGCGGCGCTCGCCGCCCGCTTCACCACCGATGCGACGGTGATCCGCGAATCGCTGACCCGCGCGGTGAACGGGGTGGCCGACGGGCTGACCGTGGTTGGCCTGGTCGGCTCCATGCTCTGGCTCGACTGGCTGCTGTCGCTGATCGCCGCCGTGCTCTACCCGCTGGCGGGCATCCCGATCCAGCGCATCGGGCGGCGGGTGCGGCGCGCCTCCGGGCAGATGCAGGAGCGCATGGGCGCGACCGCGGCACTGCTCAACGAAAGCTTCGCCCAGGCGCGCAGCGTGCGCACCTACCGGCTGGAAGCCGCCGAACGCAGGCGGGCGGAGGCCGCCTTCGCCGCGCTCTACCGCGCGCTGTTCGGGATGAGCCGGGGCCGCGCCATGGTCGATCCGGTGCTCGAGGTGCTGGGTGGCATGGCGGTCGCCGCCGTGCTCGGCTTCGTCGGCTGGCGGGCGGCGATGGGGGCGGGCTCGCTCGGCAATTTCACCGGCTTCCTCGCCGCCCTGCTGATCGCCTCGCGCCCGTTGCGCGCGCTCGGCTCGCTCAACGCCGCGCTGCAGGAAGGGCTCGCCGGGCTCGCGCGGGTGTTCTCGGTGATCGACGAGGCGCCCACCATCGTCGATCGGGCGGATGCGGTGGCGCTGCCGCCGGGTCCCGGCCGGGTCGAGTTCCGCGACGTCGGCTTCCACTACGCGGATGGCCGCGCCGGGCTCGACGGGCTCTCCTTCGTCGCGCTGCCGGGTGCCACGGTGGCGCTGGTGGGGCCGTCGGGGGCGGGCAAATCGACCGCGCTGGCGCTGATCCCCCGCCTCTACGAGGCCGGGCGCGGGGCCGTGCTGGTGGACGGGGTGGACGTGCGGGCGCTCACGCTCGCCAGCCTGCGCGACGCCACCGCCTATGTCGGGCAGGAGGCGGGGCTGTTCGACGATACCATCGCCGCCAACATCCGCGTCGGCCGCCCCGGGGCGGACGATGCCGCGGTGGCGGCGGCGGCGCGGGCGGCGGCGGCGGAGGGCTTCATCGCCCGCCTGCCCGAGGGCTACGCAACGCGGGTCGGCACCGGCGGCGGCCGGCTTTCGGGCGGACAGCGCCAGCGCATCGCGCTCGCCCGCGCGCTCCTGCGCGATCCTCGCATCCTGCTGCTCGACGAGGCGACCAGCGCGCTCGACGCCGAGAGCGAGGCCGCGGTGCAGGAGGCGCTCGCCCGGCTGCGGGCGGGGCGGACCACGATCGTGGTCGCGCACCGGCTCTCCACCGTGCGCGACGCCGATCTCGTGGTGGTGATGGAGCACGGGCGGGCGGTCGAATCCGGCACCCATGCCGCGCTGATGGCGGCCGACGGGCTCTACGCCCGGCTGGTGCGCAGCCAGATCTTCACAGCCTAGCGGGCAGGCGGAGCGCGGCGGGCCAGGGGCTGCGCTCCGCCGGCCGCCCGATCGGACACGTTTCCGCCGGGCGCGCTTCCTGCTAGCATCGGGCCATGTTGCGACGCCCGCTGGCGGTCACCCCCGATCTCCTGCTGATGGCCTATCGCGCCGGCCTCTTCCCGATGGCCGAGAGCCGGGCCGGAAACCGGCTCTATTGGCTCGACCCCGAAGGCCGCGGCATCCTGCCGCTCGAACGCTTCCATCTGCCGCGCCGGCTCGCCCGCACCCTGCGGGCGGGCGGCTACGCCGTCTCCGCGGACGCTGATTTCGCCGCCGTCATCGCCGGCTGCGCCGAG
This sequence comes from Acetobacteraceae bacterium, assembly GCA_027326105.1. GTDB lineage: Bacteria > Pseudomonadota > Alphaproteobacteria > Acetobacterales > Acetobacteraceae > DAHWFB01. Next base: position 2,094 of record DAHWFB010000097.1, on the reverse strand, counting down.
GCCGGGCCGGGGCGGCCGGATACCTGGATCAACCCCGAGATCGAGCGGTTGTTTCTCGCGCTGCACGCCCAGGGCCACGCCCACAGCGTCGAATGCTGGGCAGGCGGGCAGCTCGCCGGCGGGCTCTACGGCGTCGCGCTGGGCGGGGCCTTCTTCGGCGAGAGCATGTTCTCCCGCGCCCGCGACGCTTCCAAGGTCGCGCTCGTGCATCTCGTCGCCCGGCTGCGGCTGGGCGGCTTCACCCTGCTCGATACCCAATTCGTCACCACCCATCTGGCCCGCTTCGGCGCCGTCGAGATCCCGCGCGCCGACTACAAGGAGCGGCTGCGGGCGGCGCTCGAGGCGCGGGCGGAATGGCCGAAGGCGCCCACCGCGGAGTCGATCGAAAGCCAGATCCGACGTCTCGAAGGCCCGCCCCCGGGCGGGCCGGAACTGCCGGAGTTCCTCAACGAAACGGGAGCATCGTGAGATGATGAAACGACCACTGGCTGTCCTGGCGCTCGGCGCCCCCCTGTTGGCCGCCCTCCTGTTGGCGGCGGGCGCGGCACGGGCGCAGGAGCACCCGCTGTTCGAGCCGACGCGCGATGTCGCCGTCACCTACCAGGTGACGGGGCAGGGTCCGTCCCGGCAGATGACGATGGACTTCGCCCCCAGCCTGCACAAGATGCGCATCAACGGCATGGGGCCGGGCTACATGATCATCGACCATGCCGCGCACGACGCGATGATGGTGATGCCGCCGCAGCGGATGGTGGTGAAGATGGCGGGGATGGACCCCTGGGCCCGGCATTGGCGCGCGGGCGCCGACCTCCACTTCACCCGCGCCGGGAGCGACATCGTGGCCGGGGTCTCCTGCCAGCTCTGGCACGTCACCACCAGCCGGGGCGGAGGCACCGCCTGCATCACCGCGGATGGAGTGCCGCTGCGCATGATGGACCAGAGCGGCAAGGGGCTGGTCGCGGTTGCGGTCGCCTACGGGCCGCAATCCCCCGCCCTGTTCACGGTGCCGCCCGGCTATCGGGTGATGGCGCCGCCGCCGATGCCGGCTGGCGCGCCGGGGGCGCCTGGTGGCGGCATGCCGGGCATGATGCCGGGAATGGGCGCGCCATAGGGGCTCTGCGGTGACCGAGCTTGCCGGCGTGGTCGTCGCGACCGGCGCCGCTTCCGGCATCGGGCGCGCCGCGGCGCTGCACTTCGCCCGCTGCGGCGCCGTGGTGCTCGCCGCCGACCGCGACGCCGCGGGGCTCGCCGGGCTCGCCGCCGAGGGGATCGCGACCATCGCGGCCGATCTCACCCGCGACGCGGACTGCCGGGCGGTCGCCGAGCGCGCCGGCGGGATGGGGCGGATCACCGGGCTCTTCCATTGCGCCGGGCTCGAACTGCACGGTTCGGTGATCGAGATGGCGGAGGCGGACTGGGACCTCGTGCTTGCGGTCAATCTGAAGGCGATCTTCCTGCTCTCCAAGCACGTGCTGCCGCACATGATCGCGGGCGGCGGGGGCGCGGTGGTCAACATGTCCTCGGCCCAGGCGCTGGCGACCCAGGCGGGTGTGGCGGCCTACGCCGCGAGCAAGGGGGCGGTGCTGGCGCTGACCCGGGTGATGGCGCTCGACCACGGGCGGGACAACATCCGGGTCACCGCGATCTGCCCCGGCACTGTCGCGACCCCGATGGTCGCTGCCAACGCCCGCCACTGGAACCCCGCCGACCCGGAGGCGGTGCTGCGCAAATGGGGAGCGAAGCACGCGCTGGGGCGGATCGGCAGGCCCGAGGAGGTGGCGCGCCTCGCCGCCTTCCTGCTCTCCGAGGAGGCGAGCTTCATCACCGGCTCCCACCATCTGGTGGACGGCGGGCTGCTCGCCTCGTTCTGAGCGACGCGCCCCAGGCCGGGCCGAAACTCAGGCCGGGCCGAAACTCAGGCCGAGCCGAAGCTCAGGGCGGGCCGAAACTCAGGCCGGGCCGAAGCTCAGGGCGGGCCGACGGTGGGCGCGACCGCGAGATAGTGCAGGATCGGGCTGTCCGGCGAAAGCACCAGCCGGTTGCCGGGGCGGGCGAGACCCTGGCGATAGGCTTCCAGCGTGCGCCAGATGCGGA
>DAHWFB010000035.1 GCA_027326105.1 Acetobacteraceae bacterium | reverse complement strand
CGACACCGGCGGCCACGCCGACGCGGTGACCGGGACCGAGTGCAAATGGACCACCTTCCGCACCTGCGGCACCACCTGGATGCTGACCTCGGGGGATTTCGAGACGCTGGTCACGAAGTTCGGCAAGCGCTGGTATTTCCTCACCACCGACTATGCCTTCGGCCACGCCGAGCAGATCGACTACGCGAAGCAGTTGTCCGGCATCGGCGGCAAGGTGCTCGGCAACGCGCTGGCGCCGATCGGGACCGGGGATTTCTCCTCCTATCTGATCCAGATCAAGGCCGCCAAGCCGGACGTGCTCTGCCTGCTGCTCGCCGGGGACGACCAGGTGAACGCGATGAAGCAGATCACCCAGTTCGGCATCAACAAGGAGATCCACGTCGGCGGCGCGCTGCTCGAACTCGAGCAGGTGGCGGCGCTGCCGCCGGCGGCGCGCTATGGCTGGTGGACGTTCGAGTGGTACTGGCAGCAGGCGGGCAACGCCCATGTCGCCGATTTCGTCGGCCGCTACAAGAAGCGCTACCCCGGCCAGTATCCTTCCGCGCGCTCCTGGTTCGGCTTCGCCAGCACCCATGCGATCCGCCTCGCGGTGGAGAAGGCGAAGGCGGTCGAGACGCTGAAGGTGGTGCGCGCGATGGAGGGGATGGAGCTCCCGCCCGAGGTGGCGCTGCAGCCCGGCGCGCCCGCCTATCGCGCCGCCGACCACCAGTTGCAGCTTTCGATGTTCCCCGGCGAGGTGAAGGCGACCGGCAACTATCCGGATCTCTTCTCGGTGGCCGACATCGTGCCCGCCTCGAAGGCCGGGCTGTCCGCCGCCGCCGCGGGCTGCAAGATGAAATACCCGGGCTGAACCCGGGCAGCGAGCGGGCCGCCGCGCCAGCGGGCGTGGCGGCCGGGCGGGTTTGGGCGGAGGATCGGGCTTGGGAATCGTCGTTCTCTTGGATGCGTTCAACGGGCTGATTGTCGGCGCCTTCTACGGGCTGATGGCGATCGGGCTCTCGCTCATTCTCGGACTGAACGGGGTGATCAATTTCGCCCACGGCACCTTCATGGCGCTGGCCGCCTATCTCGCCTTCACGCTGATGCCGGTGCTCGGCTTCTGGGGTGCGCTGGTGGTCGCTCCCGTGCTCGCGGCCGCGCTCGGTTTCCTGGTCGAGCGCTTCCTGATCCGCCGGCTCTACCGGCGCGAGCCGATCTATTCGCTGCTGCTCACCTTCGGCCTCGCGCTGATCATGCAGGATCTCATCCGCACCATCTGGGGCGCCCAGGGGCAGCCGATCACCATCCCCAACCTGCTCGACCATCCGCTCAGCAACACCTATTTCTTCCTCACCGGCTACCGGGTGTTCGTGGTCGCCGCCGCACTGCTCTCCACCGGGGCGCTGTTCGCGGTGCTGCGCTACACCCGGCTCGGCATCCGCATCCGCGCCGGCAACGCCGATCTGGAGACGGTGGCGACGCTCGGGGTGAACATCTATCTGCTGCGCGCGGCCAATTTCGTGCTCGGCATCTATTTCGCCGGCCTCGCCGGCATTCTCGCCGCCGGGCAACTCGGCCTGACGCCGACGATGGGCGATACGCTGATCATGCCGAGCTTCGTCGCCATCGTGGTCGGCGGTGTTGGCAGCCTGCTCGGCTCGCTGCTCGGCGGGCTGCTGATCGGGGTGGCGAGCGGCGTCACCACCGCCTTCTTCCCCGCCGCCAGCGCGGTGGTGATCTACGTCATCATGGGGGTGATGCTGGTGATCCGCCCGCGCGGCCTGCTCGGTCAGGAAGGACTGCTCGAATGAGCGCGACCCTCGCCCGCGCCGCCGGCGCGCCGACGCACACCACGCCGCGCACCTGGCTCGCGCTCGGCATCGGCTGGGCGCTCCTGATCGCGGTGCCGTTCTGGATCCCCTTCGTCGGCGGCTACACCGATCTCGCCTCGCGGGTGCTGATCTACGCGCTCGCGGCGATGGGGCTCAACCTGCTGCTCGGCTTCACCGGCGGCCTCTCCTTCGGCCACGCCGCCTATTTCGGGCTCGGCTGCTACGGCGTCGGGCTGATGCTGAAATACGAGACCCATTCGACGCTGCTCGCCCTCCTGGCCGGCACCCTGCTCGGCGGCGCGGCGGCCCTGCTCCTGGGACCGGTCGCGGTGCGAAGGCGGGGCATCTACTTCTCGATGATCACCATCGCCATCGGCCAGATGTTCTATTTCATCGCGGTGCGCTGGAACAATCTGACCGGCGGCGAGGACGGGCTGACCGGGTTCCGGCGCCACCCGCTGCATTTCCCCGGCCTCACCGTGCCGCTCGGCACGACCAATTTCTATTATTTCGTGCTCGTCTTCTTCACCCTCGGCTGCGCCCTGCTGTGGGGGGTGCTGCAATCCCCGCTCGGCCACGCCTTCGTCGCCATCCGCGAGAACCACAAGCGCATGCGCTTCCTCGGCATTCCCGTCGCCCGCTACATCGCGCTCTCCTTCGCGATCTCGGGGCTGGTCGTCGCGCTCGCCGGCAGCCTCAACGCGCTGCTCGACAATTTCACCTCGCCCAACGACCTCGACTACACGCTCTCCGGCAATCTGCTCATCATCGCCGTGCTCGGCGGCATGCGCAGCTTCTGGGGCCCGTTCGTGGGCGCCATCATCTTCGTGCTGGTGCGCGACTATGTGAGCTCGCTCATCACCAACTGGATGACGGTGATCGGGCTGATCTTCGTCCTCTCGGTGCTGTTCTTCCCGCTCGGCGTGCTCGGCTTCCTGCGCCGGCGGAGCGCGCAATGAGTCTGCTGTCGCTGCGCCACGTCTCCCGCCGCTTCGGCGCCCTGGTCGCGCTGAACGACATCTCGCTCGACATCGAGGCCGGTGAATTGCGCGCGCTGATCGGCCCCAACGGCGCCGGGAAGACCACGCTCTTCAACCTCATCAGCGGATTTTTTCCGCCCAGCGATGGGGAAATCCTCTTCGGAGGGGAACGGATCGCCGCCACCGATCCGGTGACGCTGGTGCGCAAGGGCATCATCCGCACCTTCCAGATCACCGAGATTTTTCTCGATCTCACCGTCTACGAGAACCTGCGGGTCGCGGTGGAGACGGCGATGGGCATTTCGCTGCGCCCGTGGGTTTCGCGCGCGGTGCGCAGCGCGGTCGATCTGCGCGTGCAGGAACTCCTCGAGCTGGTACGCATCGGCGGACGCGCGGGCCGGGTCGCCGGCGAGCTTTCGCACGGCGACCAGCGGGTGGTCGAAGTCGGCATGGCGCTGGCCCACGCGCCGCGGCTCCTGCTGCTCGACGAGCCCACCGCCGGCATGGGCGACGAGGAGACCCACCACATGACCAACCTGATCCGCCAGCTCAACCGGGAGCGCGGCATCACCATCCTCTTCGTCGAGCACGACATGAACATCGTCTTCGGCGTCGCCGAGCGGATCACCGTGCTCGACAACGGCGCCCTGCTCGCCGAGGGCACGGCGGCGGAGATCGCGGCCAATCCGCGGGTGCAGGCCGCCTATCTCGGCCAGGGCGGCGCCCAGGCACGGGTGACGGGAAGCCACGCGGACGCCGCCTCATGAGCGCGGTGCTCGCGGTCGAAGGGCTGCATACCTACTACGGCAAGAGCCACATCCTGCACGGCGTTTCGCTGGAGGTGCGGGAGGCCGAGCTGGTCGCCCTCCTCGGCCGCAACGGCGCCGGCAAGACCACCACCATGCGCTCGATCATGGGCCTCACCCCGCCGCGCGAAGGCAAGATCGTGCTGTTCGGCGAGCCGGTGGGCGGGCTCGCGCCCCACCGCATCGCCGGGCGGGGCGTCGGCTACGTGCCCGAGGGGCGCAAGGTCTTCGGCCATCTCAGCGTCCATGAGAATCTGCTGGTGCCCGCGGCGACCCCGGGGCGGTGGACGATCGAGGCGATCTACCGGCTGTTCCCCCGCCTGGCCGAACGGCGCACCAGCAAGGGCAGCCGGCTTTCGGGCGGCGAGCAGGAGATGCTCGCGATCGCCCGCGCGCTGCTGCTCAACCCGCGCTTCCTGATCCTCGACGAACCCTCCCAGGGGCTCGCGCCGGTCATCGTGCAGGAGGTGATGCGCACCGTCGCCGCGATGAAGGCGGAAGGCATCGCCGTGCTGCTGGTCGAGCAGAACGCCTTTCTCGCCCTCGAACTCGCCGACCGCGCCTATGTGCTGAGCGACGGCGAGGTGGTCCATGAGGGCCCCGCCGCCGCACTCGCGGCCGACCGCGCGCGGATGGAGGCCCTCGCCGGCGTCGCCCGCGCCGGCTGAGCCGGCCTATAGCCCGAGGAGGGGCTGCAGCAGCCGCGCGAGGCCGGAAAGCCGCAGCGCCGCGTCGGTGCCGGAGAGGCAGATGCAATCCGCCTCCCGGCCCGCCACCGGCTGGTGGCGGTCTTCCTCGTCGTGCTCGGAGACATCGCCCGGCCGGTAGGTGCCGCTCTCGTCGGCGAAGCTGCCGGCGAGCACGCATACCAGCTCGAGCCCGCCATGGCCGTGCACCGGCATGGCCCGTCCCGGGGCGATGCGCAGCATGGCGAGACTGCCGCCGCGCGCCGCGGGCGGCCCCAGCCGCATCGCCCGCATGCCCGGCCCGAGCCAGCGCCAGCGCCCGTGCGCCAAACGCGCCAGCGGGCGCGGCCAGGGCACCCCCGCCGGCGGCGCGGGAGCGAGGGCAGGCGCCGGCGGGGCCTGATCGAGCCGCGCCAGGACGGCATCGAGCGCCCCCTCGGCGAGCGGCGCGGGAGCGAGCGCCTCCAGCAGCGCGCCGCCGGCGCCGTCCGCCACCCGCACCGCCGCCCGGCAGGCCGCACAGAAGCAGAGATGGGTGGCGACCACCGCCTCCAGCGCACCGGGAAGCCCGCCGGCGGCGTGGGCGAAGAGCGTCGCCTCGCTGGGGTGATGGGTGATGCTCATTGCGCCTCCCCGAGTGCCGCGCGCAGCCGCGCCATGGCGAGCCGCAGCCGCGATTTCACGGTGCCGAGCGGAATTCCCAGTTCACGGCCGATCTCCTGATGGGGCTTCTCCTTGAAGAAGGACAGCCGGACCACCAGGGCCTGCTCCTCGGGCAGGCTGGCGAGCGCGGCGCGCACCCTGTCCTCGCTCTGCATCACCGCCATCCGCTCATCCCCGGCCACGCCGGGGGCGGCCAATTCCTCGGGGATCCCGTCCGGATCGAGCAGGAAACGGTCCCGGCGGAGGGCATCGATGCGCAGGTTGCGCGCGATGGTGAAGACCCAGGTGTTCACCCCGGCGCGGGCGGGGTCGAACAGCGCCGCCTTGTGCCAGAGCGCCAGCATGGTCTCCTGCGCCAGATCCTCGGCCTGCGCCGGGGCCGCGCCGAGGCGCTGGAAGTAGCTCTTGAGCCGCGGCGCGAAATGGCCGAACAGCGCGGCGAAGGCGGCACGGTCGCGCGCCGCCGCGACCCGGCCCAGCAGCGCCGCGAGTTCCCCGCCCTGCGCCGCGAGCCCGCCCGGGTCCGCCGCGGTTCGGCTTTCCTCCACCACTATGCCCCGGCGCCGTCCGCGCCCCCGCCCATGCGCCGCCCATGCTTCCGCCAGCACCTCCTGACCGCACCCCTCGATACGGAGGCTGCGGCCGGCGGATCACCCGCGGCCATGGCAAATCCGCACCCCCGCCTCACAGCGCCCGCACGCCCGGCCCGGCCTCGTGCCCGGGCGCCAGCGGATTGCGCAGCGGCAGACGGAAGGGCGGCGCCTCGATCTCGAACACGTCCCCCGGCTCGGCGCGCACCCCGTCGCTGAAGGAAAGGGTCGCGGTGCCGAAGAAATGGACATGGACATCGCCGGGCCGGCGGAAGAGCGCGTATTTGAAATGATGCGCCTCGAGGTTGGCGATGGCGTGGCACATATTGGCCTCTCCCGACAGGAACGGCTTCTCCCACACCACCGCGCCGGCGCGGCGGATGCGCGAGACCCCGCGCAGATCCTCGGGCAGCGGCCCGGTCAGGAGTTCGGCCCCGAGGCTGCACGCCCGCAGCTTGGAGTGGGCGAGGTAGAGGTAGTTCTGGCGCTCCGTCACATGGTCGGAGAATTCGTTGGCGAGCGCGAAGCCGAGCCGCCAGGGCGTGCCGTCGGGCCCGATCAGGTAGATGCCGGCGATCTCCGGCTCCTCGCCGCCGTCCAGGGCGAATTCGGGCGAACGCAGCGGCTCCCCCGGGCCGGCGACGATGCTGCCGTCCCCCTTGTAGAACCATTCCGGCTGCACCCCCGCCTGCCCCGGCGCCGGCTTGCCGCCTTCGAGGCCGAGGCGGAACATGCGCATCGAATCGGTGAGCTTGGCGGGGTCGGCGAGGTCGCGGTGCATCCTGTCCCGCCCTTCGGCGCTGCCGAGGTGGGACAGGCCGGTGCCGGTGATGAGCATGTGCGCCGGATCGGGGTGGGAAATCGGCGCCTCGATACGGCCTTCGGCGAGCGCGCGGGCGAGATCGACCGCGGCGCCGGGCGGGCGGCGGGCGAGCTGGGCGGCGAGGCTCTCGCCGGCGGCGATGGCGGCGAGCGCGAGTTCGCGGGTGCGGGTGGCGCCTTCGACCAGGCGCGCTCCCTCCGCGGTGAGCGCGGCGAGCGCCGGCGCTCCCTCCGGGGTTCTCAACTGGACGAGATGCAGCATGCCGGTTCCTCCCAGAGCCGGCGCAGTCTTTCCGCGCCGGGGCCGCGCGGTCAAGGCGGCGGGGCGGCGAGCGCGCCGCGCCCGGCGCGGGCGGTGGCGACGAAATTGCGCACCGCCTGGGCCGGCTCGCCGCGGCGCCAGGCGATGCCGAGCATCGCGCTGGGCTGGGGCCCGACGAGGGGCAGATAGCGCACCCCCTTGGGCCGCATCTCCGCCATGCAGGCAGGCACGATGGAGACGCCGATGCCGGCGGCGACGAAATTGACGGTGGAGGACAGCTGCGGGGTGGTCTGCCCGACCACCGGATGGAACCCCTCCGCCTCGCAGGCGGCGAGGACCGCGTCCGCGAGCCCCGGGCGCACCGCGCGCGGGTAGAGAATGAAGGTCTCGGCGGCGAGATCGGTGAGGGTGAGGCTCTCCCGCCCGGCCAGCGCGTGCCCGACCGGCAGCGCCGCGACCATCGCCTCCGCGGCCAGCGGATCGAGCCGCACCGTTCCGGCGGCGGGCAGCGGCGGGCGGACGAAGGCGGCGTCCACCCTGCCCTCGGCGAGGCCGGCGGCGAGCGCGGTCGAATCCCCCTCCTCGAGGTCGAGCCGCACCTCCGGATAGCGGGCGCGGAAGCGGTGGAAGCTGCCGGTGACCAGGGGATGGAACGAGGCCGATTCGGTGAAGCCGACGCGCACCCGCCCGGCGAGCCCGCGCGCGACCTGGCGGGCGTGCTGGACCGCCCCGTCCACCCGGGCGAGGATGGCGCGCGCCTCCTCGGCGAAGGCGCGGGCGGCTTCGGTGGCGACGATGCCGCGGCCGGCGCGGTCGAACAGGCGGATGCCGAGTTCGGCCTCGAGCGCCTTGATCTGCTGGGTGAGCGCCGGCTGGGCGATGCCGATGCGGCGGGCGGCGCGGGTGAGGTGCCCCTCGGCAACCACGGCGACGAAGTAGCGGAGGTGGCGCAGCTCCATTCCGATAAGTTTTGCATATCGAATTTGCCGCTTCAATATATTTGACGAGGGGGCGCGGCGGCGCCACTCTGTCGGCAACGTCGGCGAGGAGGACGCGCATGAGCGAGACCGTGGCAGCGGCGGCGAAGGCCAAGAAATCGGTGGCGCTTTCGGGTGTTCCGGCCGGTGCCACCGCGCTTTGCAGTGCCGGGGCCAACGGCCACGAGCTGCACTATCGCGGCTACGCCATTCTCGATCTCGCCGCGCATTGCAGCTTCGAGGAGGTGGCGCATCTCCTGGTGCACGAGCGCCTGCCCACCGCGATCGAACTCGCCGCCTACCGCGAGCGGCTGCGCGCGATGCGCGGCCTGCCGGCGGGGCTGCGTGGCGTGCTCGAGCGGATCCCCGGCCACGCCCATCCGATGGATGTGCTGCGCACCGCGGTCTCGGCCTTCGGCGCCGCCTTTCCCGAGCGCGAGGACCATGGCGCGGCGGGCGCGCGCGAGATCGCCGACCGGCTGATGGCCTCGCTCGGCTCGATGCTGCTCTACTGGTTCCACTACGCCCATCACGGCAAGCGCATCGACGTCGAGACCGCGGAGGAAAGCATCGGCGGGCATTTCCTCCGTCTCCTGCACGGTCGCCCGCCGTCCGCGCTGCACGAGCGCGCGATGAACGTCTCCCTCGTGCTCTACGCCGAGCACGAGTTCAACGCCTCCACCTTCACCGCCCGCGTCATCGCCGGCACCGGCTCGGACTTCCATTCCGCGATCACCGGGGCGATCGGCGCGCTGCGCGGGCCCAAGCACGGTGGCGCCAACGAGTTCGCCTACGAGACCCAGAGGCGCTACGCCACGCCCGACGAGGCGGAGGAGGACATCCGCCGCCGGGTCGCGGCGCGCGAAGTGGTGATCGGCTTCGGCCATCCCGTCTATACGGTCGCCGATCCGCGCAACCAGGCGATCAAGACGCTCGCCCGCGAACTCGCCGACGCCGCCGGCGACCGCCGCCTGTTCGACATCGCCGAGCGCATCGAGCAGGTGATGGGGGACGCCAAGCGCATGTTCGCCAATCTCGACTGGTTCAGCGCGGTGAGCTACCACATGCTGGCGGTGCCGACCGCGATGTTCACGCCGCTGTTCGTCATCTCCCGCACCTCCGGCTGGAGTGCGCACATCCTCGAGCAGCGCATCGACAACCGCATCATCCGTCCCTCCGCGATCTACACCGGCCCGGAGCCGCGCGCCTTCGTCCCGCTCGCCGCGCGCGGCTGAGCGTCACCCACCACGGGAGAGAAGACATGTCGCACGCAAGCAGCGTCCGGCCCGACCCCGACCCGGTCCTGGTCGACATCGCCGACTATGCGCTCAACTACGGGATCGAAAGTCCGCTCGCCTACGAGACCGCGCGCCATTGCCTGCTCGATACGCTCGGCTGCGGTTTCGAGGCGCTGCTCTATCCCGCCTGCACCAAGCTGCTCGGCCCCATCGTTCCCGGCACGGTGGTGCCCAACGGCGCGCGGGTGCCGGGGACCGACTACGTGCTCGATCCGGTGCAGGCCGCCTTCACGCTCGGCACCATGATCCGCTGGCTCGACTTCAACGACACCTGGCTCGCCGCCGAATGGGGCCACCCGTCGGACAATCTCGGCGGCATCCTGATGATGGCCGACTGGCTCTCGCGCGCGGCGCGCGCGGCGGGGCGGGCGCCGCTGCGGATGCGCGACGTATTGACCGCGATGATCAAGGCGCACGAGATCCAGGGCTGCCTCGCGCTCGAGAATTCCTTCAACAAGGTCGGGCTGGACCATGTCGTGCTGGTCAAGGTCGCGACCACCGCGGTGGTCGCGGCGCTGCTCGGCCTCGGCCGCGCGGAGGTCATCAACGCGATCTCGCAGGCCTTCGTCGATGGCCAGTCGCTGCGCACCTACCGCCATGCGCCGAACACCGGCTCGCGCAAGAGCTGGGCGGCCGGAGACGCGACCAGCCGCGCGGTCCGCCTGGCCCTGATCACGGCCAGCGGGGAGATGGGATATCCCACCGTTCTCACCGCGCCGACCTGGGGATTCTATGATGCGCTGTTCCGCGGCAGGCACTTCGCCTTCCAGCGCCCGTACGGCTCGTACGTGATGGAGAACGTGCTCTTCAAGATCTCCTACCCGGCCGAATTCCACGCCCAGACCGCGGTGGAAGCGGCGATGACCCTCCATCGCCGCCTGCTCGCGATGGACAACTCCGCCGCCGACATCGCCAGCGTGCGCATCCGCACCCACGAGGCCTGCATGCGCATCATCGACAAGCGCGGCCCGCTCGCCAACCCCGCCGACCGCGACCATTGCATCCAGTACATGGTCGCGGTGCCGCTGCTGTTCGGCCGCCTCACCGCCGCCGACTACGAGGACAGCGTCGCCGCCGACCCGCGCATCGACGCCTTGCGCGAACGCATCACCTGCGTCGAGGACGCGGGCTTCACCCGCGACTATCACGACCCCGAGAAGCGCTCGATCGCCAACGCGCTGACGGTGACGCTGCGCGACGGCGATGTGCTCGAGGAGGAAGTGGTCGAATATCCGATCGGCCATCGCCGCCGCCGGGTGGAAGCGATCCCGCTGCTCGAAGCCAAGTTCCGCGCCCACCTCTCCCACCGCTTCGCGGAGAAGCGCGTCGGCACCATTCTCGACGCCGTGCTCGACCAGGCGCGCCTCGAAGCGATGGCGGTGCCCGACTTCGTCGATCTCTTCGTTGCCTGAGGGCGCACGATGACCTATCTCCTCGCCGCCGATCTGCCGGAGGAGCGCGCGGGCGCGCGGTTGCGCCAACTGCTCGCGCGCGGACGCATTCTCGGCCTGCCCGGCGCCTACAACGGGCTCTCCGCTCTGCAAGCCCGGCGCGCGGGATTCGAGGCGCTCTATCTCTCGGGGGCGGCGATGAGCGCCTCGATGGGTCTGCCCGATCTCGGCGTCCTCACCGTGGACGAGGTCGGCTTCTTCATCCGCCAGATCGTGCGCGCGGCCGGCCTGCCGCTGCTCGTCGACGGTGATACCGGCTACGGCGAAGCGCTCAACGTCATGCACATGGTTCGCGTCTTCGAGGAGGCGGGTGCCGCGGCGGTGCACATCGAGGACCAGCTCCTGCCCAAGAAGTGCGGCCACCTCAACGACAAGCGCCTCGCCGATCGCGAGGACATGGCGGCCAAGATCGCCGCCGCCGCCCGCGCCCGGCGCGATCTCTTCCTGGTCGCGCGCACCGACGCGGTGGCCGGCGAAGGCATGGCGGCGGCGATCGCGCGCGCCCGGCGCTATCTCGAAGCCGGGGCGGACGCGATCTTTCCCGAGGCGCTGACCACGCCGGCGATGTTCCGCGAATTCGCCGCCGCGATCGACGCGCCCCTGCTCGCCAACATGACCGAGTTCGGCCGCACGCCCTTTCTCACCGCCGAGGAGTTCGAAGCCCTGGGCTACCGCATGGTGATCTGGCCGGTGAGCGCGCTGCGCATGGCAGCCCACGCGCACGAACGACTCTACACTGCCATCCGCCGGGACGGCGGGGCGCACAATGTCGTGGGCGAGATGCAGACCCGCGCCGATCTCTACGCCACCATCGGCTACGCCGACTACGAGGCGCTCGACGCCGCCATCGTCAAGACCATTCTGCCGCCCGCGCCCGCGCCCGCGCCCGCGCGGGGCGACGGCTGACCCGAGCACGAGAGAACGCCCGCAGGGAAGCCGGCGAACGGCGGGGGGAACGGGCGAGAAAGGGAGTGAACGAGATGCAGGACGACCCGTCCCCGGGCTATACCAGCGCCTGGCGCGCCTGGCGGGAAAACCCCGAAGCATTCTGGCGCGATGCCGCCCGGCTGGTCGACTGGGTCGAGCCGCCCGCGCGCATCTTCGACCCCGCGCTCGGCGTCTGGGGGCAATGGTTCGCGGGCGGGGCGCTGAATACCTGCGCCAACTGCCTCGACCGCCACGTCGCCGCCGGACGCGGCGCGCAACCCGCGCTGATCTGGGACAGCGCGATGGAAGGCCGGGTCGTCGTTCTCACCTACGCCGAACTCTGCGCGCGCACCGCCCGCTTCGCCGGCGCGCTCGCGGCGCTGGGCGTCGGCCGCGGCGACCGGGTGGTGATCTACATGCCGATGATCCCCGAGGCGGTGATCGCGATGCTCGCCTGCGCCCGGCTCGGCGCCATCCATTCGGTCGTCTTCGGCGGGTTCGCCGCCCCCGAACTCGCCTCGCGCATCGCCGACGCGCGGCCCAAGGTGGTGGTCTCCGCCTCCTGCGGGCTCGAGCCGGGGCGCACCGTCGCCTTCAAGCCGATGCTCGACGCGGCGATCGCGCTTTCCGCCCACAAGCCGCAGGCGTGCGTGATCTTCCAGCGCGCTGCCCTCGCCGCCGATCTGTCGCCCGGGCGCGATCATGATTTCGCCGCCCTCGAAGCGGCGGCCAGCCCCCATCCGCCGGTTCCCGTCGCCGCGACCGACCCGCTCTACATCCTCTACACCTCGGGCACCACCGGCCGGCCCAAGGGCGTGGTGCGCGACAATGGCGGGCACGCGGTGGCGCTGGCCAATTCGATGGGCATGATCTACGGCGTCGGCGCCGGGGACGTCTATTGGGCGGCCTCCGACGTCGGCTGGGTGGTCGGCCACAGCTACATCGTCTATGGCCCGCTGCTCGCCGGCTGCACCAGCGTGATGTACGAGGGCAAGCCCGTCGGCACGCCCGACGCCGGCGCCTTCTGGCGCGTCGCGGCCCAGCATCGCGTGAAGGCGATGTTCACCGCGCCCACCGCGCTGCGCGCCATCAAGCAGCGCGACCCCGCCGGGCGCGAACTCGCCCGCTACGATCTTTCCGCGCTCGAGGCGCTGTTTCTCGCCGGCGAACGCTGCGACCCGCCGACCTCGGTCTGGATCGCGGAGCTGCTGGGCCGGCCGGTCGTCGATCACTGGTGGCAGACCGAGACCGGCTGGACCATCACCGGCGGCTTCCGCGCGCTCGGGCTCTTTCCGCCCCGCCCGGGCAGCGGCGGCAAGCCCGCGCCCGGCTACGAACTCGCGGTGCTGGACGAGAACGGCGCGCCGGTGCCCGCCGGCGAAAACGGCGGGCTCGCCATCCGCCTGCCGCTGCCGCCCGGCTCCGCCCCCACGCTGTGGGAGAATCCGGAAGGCTTCCGCCGCGCCTATCTCGCCGACTGGCCGGGCTGGTATCGCACCGGCGACGGCGGGACGATCGACGCCGACGGGTTCGTCTCGGTCATGGGCCGCACCGACGACATCATCAACGTCGCCGGCCATCGGCTTTCCACCGGCGCGATGGAGGAGGTGCTCGCCGCCCACCCCGATGTCGCCGAATGCGCGGTCATCGCCGTCGCCGATGCGGTGAAGGGCCAGGCACCCTTCGGCCTCGTGGTGCTCAAGGCGGGCGTGGCGCGGGAGGAGAGCGAGATCGTGCGCGAACTGGTGGCGCTGGTGCGCGAGCGCATCGGCCCCGTCGCCGCCTTCCGCGAGGCGCAGGTGGTGGCGCGGCTGCCCAAGACGCGCTCGGGCAAGATCCTGCGCGCCAGCCTGCGCCGCATCGCCGCCGGCGAAACCGTGCCGATCCCGCCCACCATCGACGATCCGGCGACCATCGACGAGATCACCGCGACCCTCGCCGCCCGCCGTCCGGCGGCGGAGTAAGGGGGCGGCGGAGTGAGGGGGCGGCGGAGTGAGGGGAAAACCCTGGTGGGTGCGACAGGGATTGAACCTGTGACCCCCGCCGTGTGAAGGCGATGCTCTCCCGCTGAGCTACGCACCCGGGGTTTCCGCCCCGGGTGATAGGTCCGCCGCAGCCGCCCGTCAAGAAACCCGTTCCCGCCCGCGACGGCGCCGCCTACACTGGAGCCATGAGCGCCCTCCCCGCCGCCCTGCGAAGCGCCGGCCTGCGGCTTCTCGATCTGCTGTTGCCGCCGCAGTGCCTGACCTGCGACGCCCCGGTCGGCGTTCCCGGGCAGTTCTGCGGCGAGTGTTTCCGCCGCACCGGCTTCATCACGCGGCCCTTCTGCGAACGCTGCGGCGCGCCCTTCGCCTACGCCGCCCAGAGCGGGCCGGACGGGCTCTGCCCGCATTGCCGCGACGATCCCCCGCCCTACGCCCGCGCCCGCGGCGCGCTGCGCTATGACGAGCAGGCCAAGCGGCTGGTGCTCGGCCTCAAATACGCCGATCACACCGAATATGCGGCAGCGCTCGGCACCATGATGGCGCGCGCCGGGCGCGAGCTTCTCGCCTCCGCGGAGGTGCTGGTGCCGGTGCCCCTGCATCGCCGCCGCCTGCTCTCCCGCCGCTTCAACCAGGCCGCCCTGCTCGGGCGCGTGATCGCCCGCCTCTCCGGCAAGCCCCTGCTCGCGGACGCGCTCCTGCGCACCCGCCGCACCCGCCCGCTGGAGGACCGCAGCGCCGCCCAACGCGCCGCCGAACTGGCCGCGGCGATCGCGCTGCGCCCGTCCCGCCTGGCCGCGATCAGGGGGCGGCGGGTGCTGCTGCTCGACGATGTGCTGACCTCGGGCGCGACCGCCGGCGAATGCGCCCGCACCCTGCTCGCGGGTGGTGCGGGCGCGGTCGACGTGCTGGTCGCCGCCCGGGTCGGCGACCCCCGCCTCGCCTGAGCCCAGCCTCGCCTGAGCCCCGCCTCGCCTGAGCCCAGCCTGGCCTCGCCCCTTGCGCCGGTTGCTCCGGCATCCAAGCTTCCCGATTGGTTTCCAGCAGCCGAGGCCCCGATGCCCGAGATCGAGATCTACACCCAGCCCTTCTGCCCGTACTGCGCGCGGGCCTTGAACCTGCTCGGCAGGAAGGGCGTGGCGTTCCGCGAGATCGACGCGCCCCACGGCTCGGCGGCGCGGGCGGAAGCGGTCCGCCGCTCGGGTGGGCGGCGCACGGTGCCCCAGATCTTCATCGACGGGCGGCCGCTCGGCGGCAGCGACGATCTCTTTGCGCTCGAAGCCGCCGGCACGCTGGATGCGATGCTCGGAGCCAGCCACCCTTCGGGTTGAGGCCGCCGGCGCATCCGGCCTTGTCGTGCCCCGGTGGCAAGACCATTTTGCCGACTCTGACCCTTCGCCGTGGAACGACCGGATGATCCACTACCAGCTCCTCTGCGACGCCGGCCACGAGTTCGACGGCTGGTTCAAGGACAGCGCCACCTTCGACCGCCAGGCCGCCGGCGGCCTGCTGGAATGCCCGACCTGCGGGGGCACCGCGGTGCGCCGCGCGCTCATGGCTCCCGCCCTCGCCCGAGCCGCCCCGACCGCGGACCCGGCACCCCCGCCGGCCGCGCCGGCGGATGGCCCGCCGGCCGCCACCGTCGCGGTTTCGGGTCCGCGCCTGCCCGCCGAAGCGCGCGCCCTGCTCCAGAAGCTGCGCGCGGAGGTCGAGAAGAACTGCGACTATGTCGGGGGTGAGTTCGCCGCGGAGGCGCGCCGGGTGCACAACGGCTCCTCCACCCGCGTGCGCAACATCTACGGAGAAGCCACCCCCGAGGAAGCCGAAGCGCTCGCCGAGGACGGGATCGGGGTCACGCGCATCCCCTGGGTGCCGCTGGCCGACGGTTGAACCCCGCGGTCAGGCCCGCCGGCGCGCCCGGGCGTGGACCAGCATTCCGGCGCAGCCGAACAGGGCGCCGGCCGCCGTCACCCCGTTCCAGCCGGCGAACCGCCAGGCCAGCGCGCCCGCGACCGAACCGGTGGCGCCGCCGAGGAACAGTCCGGTCACCAGCACGGTATTGAGCCGGCTGCGGGCGGCGGCGGAGAGCGCGAAGACCGAGGTCTGGTTCGCGACCATCGCCGTCTGCACCCCGACGTCGAGCACGAAGGCGCCGATGCCGAGCCCGATCAGCGAGGGCCAGGCCGCCATCAGCGCGAACGCGCCGATCACCAGCAGCACCGAAACCCGCACCACCGCCGCCGGCCCGTGGCGGTCCGCCATCCGCCCGGCCAGCGGCGCGGTGGTAGCACCCCCCGCGGCGACCACCCCGAACAGGCCGGCGACCGCCGAGCCCAGGTGATAGGGCGGGCCGGCGAGATAGAGCGCGAGCGTCGCCCAGAACACGCTGAAGCCGCCGAAGAGGGACGCCTGGATCAGCGTCGCCCGGCGCAGGACGGGGGATTCCACGACCAGGGCGCCGAGCGAGACCATCAGCCGCCGCCAGGAAACCTGCACCGCGGGCTGGCTCGAGGGTAGGAAGCGCGCCAGCACCATCGCCATCGCGACCGAGAGCGCGGCGCCGGCCGCGAACATCAGCCGCCAGCCGGCCAGCGCGCCGAGCGCCCCGGCCATGGTGCGGGCGAGCAGGATGCCGGTGATCAGCCCGCTCATCATCAACCCCACCACCCGCCCGGCCTCGGCCGGCGGGGACAGCTCGGCGGCGAAGGGAACCAGTTGCTGGGCCAGCGCCGCCCCCGCGCCGGTCGCGACCAGCGCCGCCGCCAGCCCGAACAGCGAAGGCGCCGCCGCCGCCGCCACCAGCCCGGCCGCGAGCAGCGCGCACTGGCACAAAATGAGGCGCCGCCGGTCGAGCAGATCGCCGAGCGGCACCAGCAGGAACAGGCCGAGCGCATAGCCCAGTTGCGGCGCGGTCGGAATGATCCCGATCCAGCCGGCCCGGGCGGGAAAGCTCCGCGCGATCAGCCCCAGCATCGGCTGGTTGTAGTAGAGGTTGGCGACCGCGACCCCGCAGGAGACCGCCATCATCAGCAACAGCCCGCGGGTGAGGCGCCGGGTCAGCGCGCGGTCGGGTGGAATTTGGTCGGGAACCGCCGCGGTACCTTCCATCGCGACGCCCTCCTCAAGCCGCCAGCAGTGCGGGCAGCGCGGCGAGCGAGCGCACCACCCCCGCCGGCCGGCCGGGCAGCCGCTCCGCCGGCGCGCCCGCCCGGTTGCACCAGACCACACGAAAGCCGTACGCCGCACCGGCCCAGGCGTCCCAGCCGTTGGCGGAGACGAAGCCGATCTCGGCCGCGTGCAGCCCCAGCCGGTCGACCGCCAGGCGATAGAGGCGGGGGTCGGTCTTGAACACGCCCGCCTCCTCGGCGGAGAGCAGATGATCGAGCCGGTCGGCGATGCCGGCCGCCGCCACCGCTTCGGCGAGCATCGCCGGCGTGCCGTTGGAAAGGACCGCGGTCGGCAGCCCGCGGGCACGGATGGCGGCGAGCGCGTCGGGCACCTCGGGGTAGGGATCGAGCCGGCGGTAGAGCGCCATCAGCGCGGCGTGGCGGGCGGGGTCGGAGAGCCCGAGCGCCTCGAGCGCGTAGTCGAGCGCCGCCTCGGTCACCACCGCGAAATCGGCGTGGCGGTGCTGGAGGCTGCGCAGCCACGTGTATTGCAGCTGCTTCTCGCGCCAGAGGGTGGAGAGCGCGGCGCGCTTCTCCTCCGGCACCGCCGGGCAGCGCGCCGCGGCGGAGCCGAGGTCGAGCAGCGTGCCGTAGGCGTCGAACACCCAGGCCCGCACGCCGGCGAACCCGCTCATGCCGCCGCCGCCATCGCGCGCCCGAGCCCGCCGTAGGCGTCGAGCATGCGCTCGCGCCAGGCGGCGACCGGGTCCTCCGGTGCCACCAGCACGAGCGGGCTGGCCACCCGTGCCCACTGGAAGGCACCGAAGACGATGTGGTCCGCATAGAGCGGCGCCGTGCCCGAGAGATAGGGCTGGGTTTCGAGCAGGGCACGCAGCGGCGCGAGGGCGCGCGCGAGCGCGGCCAGCCGCTCCGGCCGCTGTGCCGGCAACTCCTCGATGCAGAGGCCGAATGCGGCTTCGCGGCTGGCCCGGAAATAGGCGCGGTCCGGTTCGGCTAGGCGCGGGAAGAGATCGGGCACCACCAGGCGCGCAATCTCGGGATGGAGCATCTGCACCGTCCAGTGGTGCAGGAAGCGGGCCAGCGCACGGCCCGCGGCGCCGCCGAACAGCGAAGGCCGGTCGGGGTGGCGAGCCTCGAGATGGTCCGCGATCCGCTCGCTGTCGAAGACCACCGTCTCCCCGTCGACCAGCACCGGAACCTTGCCCTGGCCGGAAAAGCCGATCGCCGCCTTGTCGGTGAAGCGCCAGGGGATGGTCTCGACGGCGATGCCCTTGTGGGCGAGCGCCAGCCTGATGCGCCAGCAGTAGGGGCTGAAGCGGATCGCGGGGTCCGCCCCGGCGAGATCGTAGAGACGCGGCAGGCTCACCGCACGCTCGCCGCACTCTGGCCGAACAGGATCTTCCGCGATTCCTCGGTCACCGTCGATTGCTGGTTGATCTCGGCGGCGCGCGCATAGGCGCGCACCACCGCCGGCCGCGCGGCGATGGCCGCGAACCAGCGGGCGAGATGGGGGAAGTCGGCGAGGTTCTGGCCCTGGCGCTCGTACGGGACGATCCACGGGTAGCAGGCCATGTCGGCGATGGAATAGTCCCCGGCGACGAACTCCCGGTCGGCGAGGCGCTTGTTCAGCACCCCGTAGAGCCGGTTGGTCTCCCTCACGTAGCGCTCGGTGGCGTAGGCAATCCGCTCCGGCGCGTAGTGGGAGAAATGGTGGTTCTGCCCCGCCATCGGCCCCAGCCCCGCCATCTGCCAGAACAGCCACTGCATGGTCTCGAACCGCCCGCGCAGGTCGGCGGGCAGGAACTTGCCGGTCTTTTCGGCGAGATATTGCAGGATCGCCCCCGATTCGAAGAGGCCGAGCGGGGCGCCGCCGTCGGCCGGGGCGTGATCGACGATCGCCGGGATGCGGTTGTTGGGGGCGATGGCCAGGAACTCGGGCGCGAACTGTTCGCCCTTGCCGATGTCGACCGGCACGATGCGGTAGGCGAGCCCGGATTCCTCGAGAAAAATCGTGATCTTGTGGCCGTTCGGCGTGGTCCAGTAGTGCAGATCGATCATGGTGCCTCTTCCCCGGCGCCGCCGGCGCCTTTTGCTGGCCGCAGCAAGCACCGGAACGGGCTGCGCGCGCAAGATGCCCGCGCGCATGCCGGGGGCGCAGGCCATGGGCGCAGGCCAGGGGCGCATGCCAGGAGCGCAGGGCAGCAGCGCGGGACGGCGATGCAGCCGGAGCGAAAAAAAGGGCGGCACCCGAAGGCGCCGCCCATGAGGTAGGCGCTCGAAAGCGCCAGTTGGGGGAGGAAACGCGAGACCCATGCGAAATGCGTCTCGAGAGGGAAGATAGGATGAAATGGTTAATTAATGGTTTCAAATCGGCCGAGTCGCGCGAGTTTTCGTAACTTTCCGCAACTCCAGAGGGAGATTGTTGGAGGATTGTCGATAGGACAGCGAGTCCGTATCGTGACGACCCTGCCGGGAGGACGAGCCCCGGCAGGAAGCGCCACCACCGTGCGGAGGGTGCCATGGCAGGAGGGCCGCTGCGTCTCGCGCTGGTGTCGGCCGCGCTCGGCCTCACCGGCTGCGCCGGCTCCAGCACCGCCCGGCTGAGCGGGCTCGGGGTTCGCAGCGCGATGAGTTGCGTGCCCTTCGCCGCCGCCGTCACCGGCGTCAACCTGCCGGGGGACGCCTGGGCCTGGTGGGGAGCCGCGGCCGGGCGCTATCGCCGCGGGCACCGCCCCGCGGTCGGCGCCGTGCTGGTCTTCCGCGCCATTGCGCGGATGCCGCGCGGCCATGTCGCGGTGGTCGCGCGCATCCTGTCACCGCGCGCGATCCTGGTCGATCAGGCCAACTGGATCGCCGGCCGCATCAGCCGCGACCAGCTGGTGGTGGACACCTCGCCGGCCAACGACTGGTCCCGCGTCCGGGTCTGGTATGCGCCGGCGGGAGAACTCGGCAACAGCGACTACCCGACCTACGGCTTCATCGACCCCCCCGGTCCCCCCGACCCCGCGACCGTCGAGCGGCGCGCGCTGCGGGTCGCCGGCGGATAGGCGCGCGGCCGCCGTTCAGCCGGCGACCCGCTCGATCCGCGCCCCGCAGGCGGCGAGCTTCTCCTCGATCGCCTCATAGCCGCGGTCGAGGTGATAGACGCGGTTGACCATGGTCTCGCCTTCGGCCGCGAGGCC
>DAHWFB010000126.1 GCA_027326105.1 Acetobacteraceae bacterium | reverse complement strand
CGGCAGGTAGCCCGATGAGCGCCGCGCCAGCGCGGCGGCGGGCAGCCCGATGAGCGCCGCGCCAGCGCGGCGGCGGGTGGCCCGATGAGCGCCGCGCGCGCCGCACCGCGGCCGGCCGGCGCGGCCCCGCGGCACTTCCTCGACCTGCGCGATCTCGACCCCGCGACGCTGCGCCGCATCCTCGAGCTCGGCCGCGCCTGCAAGCGCGGCGAAGGCCCGGCGCGCCCGTTCGCCGGCCGCACGCTGGCGCTGATCTTCGAGCGCCCCTCGACCCGCACGCGGGTGAGCTTCGAGCTCGCCATGCGCCAGCTGGGCGGCGAGACCATCGTGCTCACCGGCCAGGAGATGCAGCTCGGCCGCGGCGAGACCATCGCCGATACCGCGCGCGTGCTCTCCCGCTACGTGGACGCGGTGATGCTGCGCACCGACCGCGCCGCCAAGCTGCACGAACTCGCCGGCGCGGCCAGCATCCCGGTGATCAACGGCCTCTCCGATCTCTCCCACCCCTGCCAGATCCTGGCCGACGTGATGACCTTCGAGGAGCATCGCGGCCCCATCGCCGGCCAGCGGGTCGCCTGGCTGGGAGACGGCAACAACGTCGCCCGCAGCCTGATCGAGGCCGCGGTGCGCTTCGGCTTTCCGCTCACGCTCGCCTGCCCCGCCCGCTTCGCCCCCGACCCGCTCCTGCTCGACTGGGCGGCCGGCGAGGGCGGCGCCGTGCGGGTGGTCGCCGACCCGGCGGAAGCGGCGCGCGGGGCGCGGCTCCTCGTCACCGATACCTGGGTGAGCATGCAGGACGAGCCGACCGAGGAGCGGCTCGGCCTGCTCGCCCCCTACCAGGTGAACGCCGCCCTGCTGCGCGAGGCCGCGGCGGACGCGCTCTTCATGCACTGCCTTCCCGCCCATCGCGGCGAGGAGGTCACCGACGAGGTGATGGACGGGCCCCATTCGGTGGTGTTCGACGAGGCCGAGAACCGGCTGCACGCCCAGAAGGGCGTGCTGGTCTGGGCGCTCGGCGCCGCCGGCTGAGCGCGCGGTCCGCCCCGCCGGTTGCGGACCCGCGGACCGGGCCTATATCTCGGCCACCGACGAACGCAACGTCTCGCCGCGGCCCGCGCCGCAGAGGATCCTCCCGTGACCGTGACCGTGAAGCCCGTGCCCGCGCCCCTCGACGCCCGCCCGTCCCGCGAGGAGGCGGAGGCGGCGGTGCGCACCCTGCTGCTGTGGGCCGGCGACGATCCCGACCGCGAGGGGCTGCGGATGACGCCTTCGCGGGTGGTGCGCTCGTACGAGGAGTTCTTCGGCGGCTACGCGCTCGACCCGGTGGCGATCCTCGCCCGCACCTTCGAGGAGACCGACGGCTACGACGAGATGGTGCTGCTGCGCGACATCCGGCTCGAAAGCTACTGCGAGCATCACCTGGTGCCGATCGTCGGGCGCGCCCACATCGCCTATCTGCCCCACAAGCGGGTGATCGGCATCAGCAAGCTCGCCCGCGTGGTCGAGGCCTACTCCAAGCGGCTCCA
This sequence comes from Acetobacteraceae bacterium, assembly GCA_027326105.1. Lineage (GTDB taxonomy): Bacteria > Pseudomonadota > Alphaproteobacteria > Acetobacterales > Acetobacteraceae > DAHWFB01. The sequence continues at coordinate 4,887 of DAHWFB010000126.1, read as the reverse complement.
GATCCAGGAGAAGCTCACCGCGCAGATCGCCAACGCCATCAACGACGTGCTCCAGCCGCGCGGGGTCGCGGTGGTGATCGAGGCGGCGCACCAGTGCATGACCACCCGCGGCGTGCACAAGCCCGGGGTCGCCATGGTGACCAGCCGGATGCTCGGCGCCTTCCGCGACGACGCCTCCACGCGGCGCGAATTCCTCGCCATGCTGCGCAACGGCGGCCAGCCCGCGCTGGAAAGCTAGCCCGGCCTCCCGGTCCCGGCTTGTCTCGGCCCCGTGCTGCGCTTAGCATCGCGGGGCACCGGGCGGAATCGAGCCGCTTTCGGAAGACGGCAAGGGAGGAAATGGATGATACGGTTCGAGGTCTCAAGGCCGAGGGCGGGCTTGGCGGTTCTGGCGGGTGCGGCGGTGGCACTCGGCGTGGCGGCGGGGGGGCTGGCCGCCCGGGCGGCGGCGCCGTCGGTCTCGGTCGATTCGTTCACCGCCGATTTCTCCGCGATGGCGAAGCTGAAGCCGCTGGTCGCGGCCGGCAAGGGCAAGATCGGCGTGCTCCTGCCCGAGACCACCACCTCGGCGCGCTACTCCTCCTTCGATACCCCCTATCTCAAGCGCGCCTTCGCCGCCGCCGGCGTGCCCGCCTCCGACGTCATCATCACCAACGCCCAGGGCAGCGAATCGACCGAACTCACCCAGGCGCAGGCGGACATCTCCCAGGGTGCCACCGTGCTGCTCGTCGACCCGATCTCCTCGGGCGTCGGCGCCTCGGTCGAAAGCTATGCCAAGTCGCACGGCGTCAAGGTGATCGACTACGACCGCCTCACCCTCGGCGGCTCGCGCGACTATTACGTGAGCTTCAACAACGTCGCCGTCGGCCAGATGATCGGCCGCGGCATGCTCGCCTGCATCCAGGCCTGGCATGTGGCGAAGCCCAACATCCTGGTGATGCGCGGCGCGCCGACCGACAACAACGCGACCCTGTTCGCCCAGGGCTACGACGGCGTGCTGCAGCCCTACTTCGCCTCCGGCAAGTTCGTCAAGGTCGGCGAGCCCGCCGGCACCTGGGACCCGGCGGTGGCGCAGACCACCTTCCAGGAGCAGTTCACCGCCCACTCGAACATCAACGCGGTGATCACCCCGAACGACGACAATGCCAACGCCATCATCTCCTATCTGCGCACCCTGAAGGTGCCGCCGCACCGCTTCCCCACCACCGGGCAGGACGCGACGCTGACCGGCCTGCGCAACATCCTCGCCGGCTACCAGTGCGGCACCGCCTACAAGCCGATCTATCTCGAAGCGCAGGCGGCCGCCGCGCTCGCGCTCTATCTGCGCGCCGGCGAGGCGCCGCCCAAGGGGCTGGTCAACGGCTCCACCATGGACAGCACCAAGAAGGTCGCGGTGCCCTCCTCTCTCCTGACCCCGATCTGGGTGACACCGGCGAACATGGCCAAGACCGTGGTGGCGGACAAGTTCGTCGCCCCGGCGCAGCTCTGCGCGAGCGGGCTGGCGGGCGCCTGCAAGGCCGCCGGCATCACGCCGTAACCCGAACCCGTTGACCGAGGAGGTGGAGATGGACCAGGGGAAGACGGGCGCGGCGGACGGGCCGGTGCTTCAGCTTCGCGGCATCCAGAAGTTCTTCGGCGCGGTGCAGGCGCTCTATGGGGTCGATCTCGACGTTCCCATGGGCCAGGTCACCGCCCTCCTCGGCGACAACGGCGCGGGCAAGTCGGTGCTGGTGAAGACCATCGCCGGCATCCACGAGCCGAGCACGGGCGAGATCCTGTGGGAAGGGCAGCCCGTGCGCATCCGCGGGCCCGCCGATTCCGCGGCCCTCGGCATCGAGATCGTCTATCAGGACCTCGCGCTCTGCGACAATCTCGACATCGTGCAGAACATGTTCCTCGGCCGCGAGCGGCTCCGCCATGGGCTGCTCGACGAGGACGGGATGGAGCGGGCGGCGGCGCAGACGCTCGCCGAGCTCAACGTGCGCACGGTGCGCTCGGTGCGCATGCATGTGGACGCGCTCTCGGGCGGGCAGCGCCAGTCGGTCGCGGTGGCCAAGGCGGTGATGTGGAACTCCAAGCTCGTCATCCTCGACGAGCCCACCGCAGCACTCGGCGTCGCCCAGACCAAGCAGGTGCTGGAGCTGGTGCGCCGGCTGGCCGACAAGGGCCTCGCCGTCATCATGATCTCCCACAACATGAACGACGTCTTCGCGGTCGCCGACCGCCTCGCCATCCTCCGCCTGGGGCGGATCGTGGGCGCGGGGCCGGTTGCCGAGTTCGACCCGCGGATGGCGGTGGAGCTGATGACGCTCGGCCACACCAGCCGCCGGGTCGAGCCGGCGGTGCGGGCCGACGTGGTCTCCGCCGTGAGCGAGTCCGACGCCCAGGCCGCGCTCGACGACCAGGCGATCGAGAAGGCGCCGGGCCCGGCCGCCGCGCCGGCGCCGGGGCAGTGGAACAATTTCGCCGACATGCCGGGCGCCACCCCGGCCTCGCCGATCGCGGCGGTGGCGGCGCCGACCGGCGGGGGCGACTATTTCCGCGCCCTGTGGTCGCGCGTGGTCGCCGGCCAGAGCGGGGTGCTGCCGGTGCTGCTCGGCGCCATCCTGATCGGGGCCATCTTCCAGAGCCAGAACGGGAAGTTCCTGTCCGCCGGCAATCTGGTCAACCTGCTCGTGCAGGGCTCGGTGTTCATGCTGGTCGGCATGGGCGAGGTGTTCGTGCTGCTGCTGGGCGAGGTCGATCTCTCGCTCGGCTTCGTCGCCGGCATCGGCGGGGTGGTGGCGACCGAGATGGTGGCGCCGGGCCAGGGCTGGCCCTGGTGGGCGGCGATCCTCGCCGCCGTCGCCGTCACCGCGGCACTCGGGCTGTTCCAGGGCACGCTGATCACCCGGCTGCGGCTGCCCTCCTTCGTGGTCACCCTGGCCGGCCTGCTCGGGTTCGAGGGGGTGATGATCGCCCTGCTCGGCACCGGCGGGACCATCCCGATCAGCGACCGGGTGATCAACGGGCTCGCCAACGGGACGCTGAGCCCGCTCGAAGGGTGGGTGGTCACCGCCCTCGTCGTGCTCGCCTATGCCGTGATCACGCTCCGCCGCGACGGGGAGCGCCGGCGCAGCGGGCTGGTCGCGCCGCCGCCGCTGGTCGGCTTCCTCAAGATCGCCGGCGCAGCACTCGCCGGCGTGGTGATCGTGCTGATCAGCAACCAGAACCGCGGCGTTCCGGCGTTCCCCTTCAGCGGCATGCCGTGGGTGATCCCGATCGTGTTCGGCGTGCTGGTGGGCTGGTCGTTCCTGCTCGGGCGCACCCGCTTCGGGCGCTACATCTACGCCATCGGCGGCAGCGCCGAGGCGGCCCGGCGGGCCGGCATCAGCCTGTGGAAGATGCGCACCATGGCCTTCGTGCTGGCCGGGCTGACCGCCGGCATCGGCGGCATCGTCTATGCCTCCCGCCTGCGCTCGATCTCCACCAGCTTCGACGGCGGCACCATCGTGCTCTATGTCGTCGCTTCCGCGGTGATCGGCGGCACCAGCCTGTTCGGCGGGCGCGGCCACCCGCTGCACGCGGTCCTCGGCGGCATCATCATCGCCGGCATCGTCAACGGCATGGCCCTGCTCGGGCTCAGCGCCGCCGTGCAGCTGATGGCGACCGCGCTGGTCCTGCTCGCCTCCATCACCGTGGACGTGGTGGTGCGCCGGCGCGGCGAGACCGGGAGATAGCCCGCACCGGACGGGGCTCCGCGGGAGGATCCGCTATCCTCCCGCGGAGCCGGGGGCCGGGGTGCTACAGGCTCTTCTCGATCCAGGCCTTGAGGTGGCTCTTGGGCGCGGCGCCGACCTGGGTGGCGGCGGGCTTGCCGTCGCGGAACAGGATCAGCGTCGGAATGCCGCGCACCGCGTAGTCGTTGGGCACCGTCGGGTTCTCGTCCACGTTCACCTTGGCGACGGTGAGCCGCCCGGCGTATTCGCCGGCCAGTTCCTCGAGCGCGGGGGCGATGGCGCGGCAAGGGCCGCACCATTCGGCCCAGAAATCCACCAGCACCGGACCGGCGGCGCGCAGCACGTCGGTCTCGAAGGTCTCATCGGTCACCGCGACGGTGTTGTTGCTCATCGTTGCTCTGCCTCCTGGGCTGCGCAGGCAAATGGGGGATTTTGCCGCGCCGATCAAGCCGGCGGACGATCCGGCGGATGGGGGGCGTGGGCATCGAGCAGTGCGCCGGGCAGCGGCATCACCGCGCCGTCACGGGTCCAGACCAGCACCGTCTCCACCGGCCGGTCGGGGTAGAGGGCGGCGAGCACGGCCCGGTAGGCCGCCATCTGGCGCAGATAGAGCAGCGGCACCGCCTCCGGCCGGTCGGGGACGGCGCGGTTGGTCTTGTAGTCGGCGAGCAGGACGCGATCGGGCAGGATCGCGAGACGATCGACGATGCCGCCGACCACCCGGCCGCCGACGAAACCGGCGAGCGGCTGCTCGGCGCGGCCGGCCGGGCCGAACAGGGGGGCGAGAGCGGGATGGTCGAGGATCGCCAGCACCTCGGCCACCATGGCGGCGCGCGCCGCGGGCGGGAAGTCGCGCGCCGCGCGTTCGAGATGGCGGGCGGCGGCGGCGGCCCGGGCGGGCGGCGCCAGATCGGGCAGATGCTGGAGCAGCGCGTGGACCAGCGTGCCGCGGCGATAGCGTTCGGGCCCGCGGCCGTCGGCGGCGAGCGGCGAGGCCGCCTCCGGCACCGTGCCGAGATCGGCCTGTTCGGGCCGGCTCGGCGCCAGCGGTTCGGGGCGCGGCGGCTCGGGCGGCGGCGGCGCGGGGCGCCAGTCCGGCGCGGCGCCGAGCCAGGCGGGCGGCGGCAGCGGCACCGCCGCGACCGGCGCGCGGCTCTCCTTCGGCGGC
>DAHWFB010000002.1 GCA_027326105.1 Acetobacteraceae bacterium | reverse complement strand
GCCGAGCGCGATCGCCCGCCCGATCCCCGAACCCGCGCCGGTGACCCATACGCACAGCCCCGCGAAACGGCCCATCAGAGCACGCGCCCGCTTTCGGGATCGATCAGGTGCATGTTGCGCAGATCGGCGGCGAGCGCCATGCGCTGGCCGGCAGCGACCGGCAGGCGCGGATCGAGCCGGCCGCAGGCCAGCACCTCACCCACCCGGAAATGGATCAGCGTCTCCATGCCCATCGGCTCGGTGACATCGATCTCGGCGGGAAAGCGCGCGACCCCGGGCGGCTCGGGCTCGTGCGGGCCGGTGATGTGTTCGGGGCGCAGCCCGAGTTCCAGCCGCTTGCCCCGCCAGGGTGCCAGCCCCCCGGCCCGCTCGGGCGGCACCGGCAGGCGGATGTCGCCGGCGAGTTCCAGCACCGGCACACCATCCCCCTCCGCCACCAGCGCGGGAAAGAAATTCATCGCCGGGCTGCCGATGAAGCCGGCGACGAACCGGGTCGCCGGGCGATGATAGACGTCGGCCGGCGTGCCGAGCTGCTCGATCCGGCCCTGGTTCATCACCACCACCCGGTCCGCGAGCGTCATCGCCTCCACCTGGTCGTGGGTGACGTAGAGCGTCGTGGTGCGCACCGTCTGGTGCACCTTCTTGATCTCGGTGCGCATCTGCGCGCGCAATTTGGCATCGAGGTTGGAGAGCGGCTCGTCGAACAGGAACAGCTTGGGGTGGCGGACGATGGCGCGACCCATCGCCACCCGCTGGCGCTGCCCGCCCGATAGCGCCTTGGGTTTGCGTTCGAGCAGAGCGGCAATGTCGAGAATCCGCGCCGCCTCTCCCACCCGCGAGCGGATGTCGGCCTCCGCCACGTGGCGCATGCGCAGGCCGAAGGCGATGTTCTCGAACACGCTCATGTGCGGATAGAGCGCATAGTTCTGGAACACCATGGCGATGTCGCGGTCACGCGGCGGCACCTCGTTGACCACCCGCCCGCCGATGCGGATCTCGCCCGAGGTGATGGCCTCGAGCCCCGCGACCATGCGCAGCGTGGTGGTCTTGCCGCAGCCCGAGGGGCCGACGAGCACGACGAATTCCTCGTCCGCCACCTCGAGGTCGATCCCTTTGACCGCCTGGAGGACGGAATCATAGGATTTCACCAGCTTCCTGAGCGAAACCTGCGCCATGACGTCCCCACCCGCACCGTTGGCCGCCAGATTAGGCGCGCCCGCCGCAGCCTGGCAAACCGGGACTTGGGCGCGATAAAAAAGACGGAAGTCGTCTGGTTCTATCTTTCAAGAAAAAGATATTTTTTTGAAAAAAGTAGCAAAAAACTTTCATCTGTTGGGCTGCGCGGCGGCGACCAGCGCTTGCGCTTTTGCCGCGACCGTCCCGGGCGTGTCGCCGGGGCGGTAGACCGCGGAGCCGATGCCGAAACCGGCCGCACCCGCGGCGCGCCAGGCGGCGATGTTGTCGGCGCCGACGCCACCCACGGGAAGCACCGGCACGGAGCCGGGCAGCACGGCGCGCAGCGCCTTCAGCACCGCGGGCGAGGCGGCCTCGGCGGGAAAGAGCTTCAGCCCGTCGGCGCCGGCGGCGAGCAGCGCGAACGCCTCCGCCGGGGTGAAGAAGCCGGGGCAGGCGAGCATTTCCCGCGCCTTGGCCGCACGCACCAGCGCCGGGTCGGCGTGCGGGGTGACCAGGAGGCGCCCGCCCGCCTCGGCCACCGCCGCCACCTCGGCCTCGGCCAGCACCGTGCCGGCCCCCACCAGCATGGTCTCGCCAAAGCGCGCGGCGAGGCGGCGGATGGAGGTGAAGGGGTCGGGCGAATTGAGCGGCACCTCGAGAATGACAATGCCCGCCGCCGCCAGCGCCGCGCCCACCGCCTCCACCTCGTCGGGCCGCACCCCGCGCAGGATGGCAACGAGCGGGCAGCGGGCGAGCCAGGCGTTCAGATCCATCCGATCCTCCGGGCGATGAGCGCGAGCCCCGCCGCACCGGCGGTCTCGCCGATCCGCCTCGCCCTGCCGCCGGCGAGTCCGATCGCGGTTGCATAGCGCGCGGCGATCGCCGGCGCGCCGACCACGAAAATTTCTTCTGCCCCGGTCATCACGGCGGCGAGTTCATGGCCGATGAGCAGGCCGGAGAGATAGGCGGCGCTCGCGGCGCCCTCGAGCCCTTCCATCAGCCCCAGCGTGCGCACACCGAACAGATGATGCAACAGCCCGCCGGGGTCCTTGGCGCGGGCGACGCCGCGGGCGAAGGCCGCCTCGTCGTCTGCGCCTTCGCCCATCATCCGCCCGAGAATGGTGCCCGAGCGCAGGGCGGCGAAGACCTCGCCGGTCATGAAGGTGGAAAAGCCCGTGATCCGCCCATCCGCGACCCGCGCCCATTTGGCGTGGCTCCCGGGCAGGCAGAACAGCGCCTCGGGGCCAGAGCCCGCGAGCGCGCCGAGGATCTGCGTCTCCTCGCCGCGCATCACCTCCGGCACGCCCTGCCCGTCGCGTGCCGCGAGTCCCGGCACGAGGCGGCATTCGGCGCCGGCGAAGGGCACCGCGACCAGCCCCGCCGCGATCTCCTCGGCGCCCGCCGGGCAGGCGAGGTAGGGGGCTTCGACCCAGCCCTGCCGGCTGCCGACCATGCCCGAGAGCAGCACGCGGCTTTCCCCTGCGGCGAGCCACGGCCCCACTTCCTCTGCGAGCACGGCAGCGAACCCGCCCGCGGCGACCCGCAAAATCCCCCGCTCCGCCCGCACCTCGGCCCGCACCTCGCCGCCGGCCCCGAAGCGCCAGGCGCGAAAGGAGGAGGTGCCCCAGTCAACGCCGATCAACGCCCGCCGCTCCGCCCGGGAACCGCCCTGGAACCGCCGGGACCGAGCGACCCGTATCCCGATCGACGGCCGCGTCCGGCATGCTCACCCCACCGCCACCCCGTCCGCCGGCTCCGGCGGCACCCAGCCGCGGCGCTCCCGCCAGTCGCGCGGCAGATTGGCGAAGCGCTCGAGCCGGAGCGAAGAGAGATCGGCGAAGTGGCAGCGCCCGTCCTGCACCAGCTGCGCGACCGCCTTGCCGGAAGCCGGCGAAAGCCCGAATCCGACCGAGGACATGGTGGCCACCGTGAGGTTGGCGGGCTCCGCGAGACGGTCGATCACCGGCCGCCCATCCGGCGTGTTCTCGATCACCCCGGCCCAACTGCGCAGCACCCGCACATGTCCGGCCTTGGGGAACAGTTCCACCAGCCGCCGGGCGAGGTTGCGCAAGAGCGGCGTGGTCGGCCGCCGCGGCGGCCAGGCGCCGTCCGGGTCGAGCCATTCGTGCGGCCCGCCGCCATAGGCGAGGTTGCCGCGCAGCGTCTGCCGCCCGTAGAGCCCATTGCCGTCCACCCCGCCCAGCGCCATCGCCGGCAGCGGTGCGGTCACGATCATTTCCGCCCGCGCCGGGGTCAGCGGCACGTCGATCCCGAGCGGCGCCAGCAGCGCGGACGTCCGCGGCCCGGCAGCCACCACCAGCGCCTCGCAGCCGAAGCGCCCGCGCGTCGTCGCCACCCCGCGCACCCGACCACCCCCGACCTCGATCCCGGTCACCGCGCAATTCTGCAGGATCCGCCCGCCCAGATCCTGCACCGCCCAGGCGTAGGCCTGCACCGTGCGCTGCGGGTTGGCATGGCCGCCGAAATGGCTGAACACGCCGCCCACCGCCGCTTCGCTCACCGGCGGTGCAAGTTCGCGCAGCTCCTTCGCGTCCAGCCTCGTGCTGTGAAACCCCAGCCGCGCGGCGTGGCCGGCCACCGTGTCGTAGCGCACCATCTGCCCGGGGTTGAGCGCGACGCCGACGCGGAACCGGCGATATTCGGTGGGATAGCCGAGCAGCCGGTCCATCTGCGGCCACAGCCGCTGCTCCTCCTGGAACAGCGGGCTGTAATAGTGGGTGCAGCCGCCGCCGTTTCGCCCCGAAGCCTCCCAGCCGACGATGCCGCTCTCCAGCACCAGCACCTCCACGCCCGCCCGCGCCAGCCACCAGGCGGCCGAAAGCCCGGTGACCCCCCCGCCGACGATGACGACCGCGGCACCCTTCGTCTCATCCATCCGCCGCCCCCTATAGGTGCCAGGTATCGCCGAGCCCGGCGTCGCGCCCCAGCCCGTCGCGCTCGGTGCCGATGTCCCACCACGGCGTCCATTGCGTCGGGATGCCGAACCAGGCGTCCCAGCCAGCGCGCATCGCCTCGGTCTCGGCGTCGTCGGCGAGCAGCGCCAGCGGCAGCGGGCGCACCGGGGCGCGGTAGGAGGCGAGCGGAATGCGCCCCGGCGCGACCCCGGCACCGCGGGCGAGCAGCAGCGCCGTCTGCTCCCGGCACCGCCGCCCCTGGCACTCGCCCATGCCCGAGCGCGTCAGGCGCTTGACCTGGTCCTGGTTGGGCGGACCGTCGGCGAGCAGGCGGCCGAGGTCGCGCGCTGCGATCGGCCCCGAGCGCGCCTCGAGATAGGCCGGCGGGCGCACGCCCAGCACATCGGCGCGGGTGACGGATTCGCATCGGCAGCAGGGAACCTCCAGCCCGCCCGAAGCGATCAGCGCGGCGAGCCAGCGCTCGGGATAGGGCCAGGCGTCCGGCGCGGCGGGATGGTCGGCGGGCACTCCGGCCGCGGCACCCACCATCTCGAGACCTCCGACACTGGTCCGCCCCGCCTCGTCCAGCACCGGAACATGCCCGCCGAGGGTGCCCTCGAAGCGCAGCGCCGCTCCGGCCGCGGCGGCGAGCTCGATCGCCGGCACCGCGGCGATGGCGAGGCAGATGGTGTCGCAGCCGACCTCCCGCTCGCCGCCCGCGAGCACCCGGCCCTCGTCGTCGAGCGCCGCTAGCCGCGCGCTGGTTACGCCCTCGGCATTGCCGGCCGCCTCCACCAGCACGTAGCGGGTGAGCAGCGCGAGCCCCAGCTCTGCCACCTCGGCCACCAGTTCCGCCGGCCCCTCCGCCTGCGCCCCCGGCTCGACGATGCCGGCGACCGTGACCCCGGCACGATGGGCCGCAATCGCCACGCGCAGCCCCTCGGAGCCCGAACCGAGCACGAGCAGCCGCCGCCCGGCGAACGCCTGGTAGCGATGCAGCAGCGCATCGAGCGCCCGGGCCCCGATCACCCCGGGCCGGTCGCAGCCGGCGAACCCGAGCATCAGGTCACGCGCGCCGGTGGCGAGCACCACCCGCCGCGCCCGCGCCATCCAGCAGCGCCTGCCGTCCTCCAACCCGACGGTCAGGCCGGCGAGCGCGCGGGATTCCGCGCTTTCGGGAAAAATGCCCCAGATCGTGGTGCCGAGGCGAACGTCGATCCCCGCCTCGTAGGCCTCCGCGAGCGCCGGGCGGGCGAGCACCAGCCGCTCGGTCATGCGTTCGCGGTTCTGCACCGCCCCATCCATCCGCCCCCCGAAGGCGAGCGGCACGTCGAGCCCCATCAGCGCGGGATCGAGCGGGTTCTCGTCCGCCAGCACCACGGAAGCCCCGCCGGCGGCAGCTTCCCGCGCCGCCTGGCAACCGGCGTCGCCAGCGCCGACCACCAGCACATCGATGGTTTCACCGACCGCGGGAAACTTCCCGTCGATCGCCTTCTCATCCACGACCCGCATCGTCCGTCCCCCCGCGCTCAGCCCACCGCAACCCCGAAGCCGGCCATCTGGTCGATCAGCCAAGCCCAGAAGGAACCGGCGGAGCTGCGCGGAAAGAGCAGTTCGTAGCAGGGGGCGGGTGCGCTCTGCCAGATCTGGAGCGGAATGTGATCGGCGGTGGTCAGCACCACATCGCCGAAGCCGAAGGTGCGCGGATGCAGATCGACCGGCACCGCGCGCCCCAGCGCCTCCGCCGCCGCGGGACCCGAGACCGAAATCCAGCCGAAGCCGCCGCGCCGGTCGGTGAACCAGCCGCCCCCTGCGCAGGCAGCGGCGAGCGTGGCCCGATCGAGCCGCCCCGGCGTCCCCAGCAGCCGCCAGCGCCCCGGGCCGGACCACAGCAGCGCCGCCCGCGCATCGCCCAGCCCCGTGCGAGGCAGCGCCACCGGCAGGCCAAACGCCGCCCCGAGCCGGGCGGCGAGCCCCTCACCCTGCCCCGGGCGCGCGCAGACCTCGAACAGCGCGAAACCCGTCTGCTCGCGCAGTGCCACCCCGGCCGCGCCCTCCGCCCTCCCCTCGCGCTGGTGCGGGCGCGGGCCGAGCGCGGCGCGCCAGTGCAACGGAACGTGCAGCGGAACGGCGGGGTCAGCCATGGGCGCGCTCTCCGGCGGGATCGACGAAGCAAGGCGGGCAGATTTCCACCTCGATCTCGCTCCCGCGCAACGGGTCGGCGGCGCGCATGGTCTTGCCGACATGGGCGAGCCCGCCCTGCAGGAACCCGAGCCCGATGGCGTGGCCGAGGGTGGGCGAAAACGTCGCCGAGGACACGAAGCCCAAGTCGTTGGCGAGGCTCGCTCCCGCACCGGGGACGAGGAAATGGGCCCCCGCGGCCAGCCGCCGGCTGCGATCGCGCGGGCGCAGCCCGACCAGCGCCGGCCGCTCGGGGTCCACCAGCGCCGGCCGGGCGGCCATGGCGCGGCCGAGATACGCGCCCTCCTTCGGCATCATCTTGGCGAAGCCGAGATCGCGCGCGGTGGTCTGGCCGTTGATCTCGGGGCCGGCCGGAAAGCCCTTCTCGATGCGCATGGTGCCCATCGCCTCCAGCCCGTAGGGCACGATGCCCTGGGCCGCGCCGAGGATCATCAGCGCCCGCACTGCGGCGTCCCCGAAGCCCGCCGGAACCGCGATCTCGTAGCCCAGCTCGCCGGAGAACGAGATGCGGAACAGCCGCGCCGGAATACCGCCGAAGGCGCGCACCTCGGCCGCCGCCTGCGCCGGGAAAGCGTCGTTGGAGAGATCGAACCCAGGGTCGACGGCGCGGGCCATCACCTCCCTCGCCCGCGGCCCGGCCACCGCGAACTGCGCCCAATCCTCGGTCACGTCGGTGATGGCGACGTCGAGCTCGGGCCACAGCGCCTCGCGGCACCATTCGAGATGGCTCACCACATGGGCGACGTGGGCGGTGGAAGCGGTGAGCAGGAAATGTTCCGGCCCGAGACGGGTCGCGGTGCCGTCGTCGAGCACGAACCCGTCCTCGCGCAGCATCAGGAGGTAGCGCACCCGGCCGAGCGGCTGGCGCGAGCAGCGGTTGAGGCAGACGCGCTCGAGGAAGCTCGCGGCGTCTGCCCCCTGGACGTCGATCTTGCCCAGCGTCGAGACATCGCACAGGCCCACGGCCCGGCGCACGCCATGAACCTCCCGCGTCACGCTCGCCTGCCAGTCGTGCTCGCCGGCTTCCGGGAAATAGGCAGCGCGCAGCCAGGGGCCGGATTCGACGAACACCGCCTTCCATTCCGTGGCCCAGGCGTGGCTCGGGGTCAGGCGCAGCGGGCGATAGGCCGGCCCGCGTGCCCGCCCGGCGAGCGCGCCGAAGGAGACCGGCGTGTAGGGCGGGCGGAAGGTGGTCGGCGCCAGCGCCGCCAGCGGCTCGCCGCGCAGCTCGGCGAGAATGGCGCGCCCGTTGAGGTTTCCGGTCTTGCCCTGGTCGGTCGCCATGCCGAGCGTGGTGTAGCGCTTGGCGTGCTCGGCGGCGCCGTACCCTTCGCGGTTGGCGAGTGCGAGATCCTTCTCTGTCACGTCGTTCTGGAAATCGACGAAGGCCTTGCCCGGCGCCTTCACCCGCCACAGCGGCGCGCGGCCGGCGCTCTCGTGCGGCGCGTCCGGCAGCTCGGGCAGCACCCCGGCAAACCCCGCCGCCGCCGCCGCCGCAAGGCCGGCGGCGGCGCCCTGGGCGAGGCAGGCGTCGGTTTCCATCCGCCCCGCCGCCGCCCCCACCACCGCCATCCCCGGCGGCGGCTCGCCGGCGAGAAACGCCAGCCGCGCCTCGTCCCAATGGGGCCGCGCGCCGAGGTGGGAGGTGAGATGGATGGTCGGGCTCCAGCCGCCGGAGACGGCGATGAGATCGCAGCCGAGGAAATCGCTGCCCCCGTCGGCGCGGCGGACGGAGGCCCCGGTCAGCCGCGCGCCGCCATGGGCGCGGGTCAGCACCGCACCCGCCAGCAGCGGCGCCCCCGCGGCAGCGGCGGCAGCAGCGACCGCGGGCGGCGGCTCGGGACGCGCGTCCACCACCGCGGCCACCGCAACCCCGCAGGCGGCGAGGTCGGCGGCGGTGCGGGCGGCATCATCGTTGGCGGAAAACACCACGGCGCGGGCTCCGGGGGCGACTGCGAAGCGGTTGAGATACGCGCGCACCGCCCCCGCCAGCATCACGCCCGGCCGGTCGTTGCCGGGAAACACCACCCCCCGCTCGATCGCCCCGGCGGCGAGCACGGTCCGCTTGGCCACGATCCGCCACAGCCGCTGGCGCGGGGTGAAGGGTGGCGGCACCGGCAGATGATCGGCGACCCGCTCCACCGCCGCGTAGGTGCCACCGTCATAGACCCCGAACACGGTGGTGCGCGGCAGCAGCCGGACGTTGGCGAGGCTCGCGAGTTCGCCGGCGACCTCCTCCGCCCAGGCCGGGCCGCTGCGTCCGCCGATCTCCGCCCGCTCGGCGAGCAGCCGCCCGCCGAGGCGGAAATCCTCGTCCGCCAACACCACCCGCGCGCCAGCCCGCCCGGCGGCCAGTGCCGCCATCAGCCCGGCCGGACCGGCGCCGATCACCAGCACGTCGCAAAAGAGGAAGCAGCGCTCGTAGGCGTCGGGGTCGGCGTCGGGCGCGGCGCGGCCCAATCCGGCGGCGCGGCGGATCAGCGGCTCGTACAGCCGCTCCCAGAAGGCAGCCGGCCACATGAAGGTCTTGTAGTAGAAGCCAGCGGGAATGAATGGCCCCAGCAGGCCGTTGATGGCGCCGAGATCGAAGCGCAGCGAGGGAAAGCGGTTCTGGCTCCGGGCCTCCAGCCCCTCGAAGATCTCCACCACGGTGGCCCGCGTGTTGGGCTCGCGCCGATCGCCCGCGCGCAGCTCGACCAGCGCATTGGGCTCCTCCGCGCCTGCCGAGAGCACCCCGCGCGGACGATGGTATTTGAACGAGCGCCCGACCAGCCGCACGCCGTTGGCGAGCAGGGCGGAGGCCAGTGTGTCGCCGGGATGGCCCGCGAAATGCCCCCGGTCGAAGCGGAACGAAATTCGGCTTTCCCGCTCGATCAGCCCACCCGCAGCCAGGCGATGGGGGCCACCCCGCAGCGCGCTCATCGCGCCGCCGCCGCGCGTACGGCGTGGATGCGGTGGCTGATGGTGTCGCGGGTGGCCACGAGCCAGGCCCGGCAGCCGCCCTCGTGCTGCCAATATTCCTCGATCGGGCCGGCGGGATTGTCACGCAGATAGACATGGGCGAACCACGCCTCGTCCGCCGCGCCGGGTTCGGGGAGGGGCAGCACGGCGCCGCGGTAGGAGAATTCGCGCCGGTCGCGCGGGCCGCAGTGGGGGCAGTCGATGCGCATGGGTTCCGCCGATGCTCGCCGTTCAATCGTTCAATGGTGGTTGGGCTGGGCGCCGGTACCGGCCTCATCGACCAGCGCGCCGGTAGCGAAGCGGTCGAGCGAGAGCGCGGCGTTCAGCGCATGCGGCCGGCCTTGCGCGATGGTGTAGGCGAAGCACCAGCCGGAGGCCGGGGTGGCTTTGAAGCCACCGTAGCACCAGCCGGCGTTGAGATAGAGCCCCTCGACCGGCGTGCGGTCGATGATCGGGCTGCCGTCCATCGTCATGTCCATGATGCCGCCCCAGGAGCGCAGCACCCGCAGCCGCCCCAGTCGCGGCATCACCGCCATCGCCTCCTCTGCCACCTCCTCGACCAGCGGCAGATTGCCGCGCGCGGCGTAGGAATTGTAGCCGTCGATGTTGCCGCCGAACACCAGGCCGCCCTTGTCGGACTGGCTGATGTAGAAATGCCCGGCGCCGAAGGTGACGACACAATCGATCAGCGGCTTGAGCCCTTCGGAAACGAACGCCTGCAGCACGTGGCTCTCGATCGGCAGGCGCAGCCCGGCCATCGCCGCGACCTGCGACGAGCGCCCGGCGCAGGCGAGCCCGATCTTGCCGGCGCGGATCGGCCCGCGCGTGGTCCCCACTCCGACCGCCCGCCCGCCTTCCACCCGGATGCCGGTGACCTCACAGTTCTGCAGGATATCCACCCCGCGCGCATCCGCCGCCCGCGCATAGCCCCAGGCCACCGCGTCGTGTCGCACGGTCCCGCCGCGCCGTTGCAAGAGCCCGCCGAGGATCGGAAACCGCGTATTCTCCATCGCCAGCAGCGGCGCCATCGCCTTCACCTCGGCGGCGCCGAGCAGTTCGGCGTCCACCCCGGCGAGCCGCATGGCGTTGCCACGGCGGGCGAAGGCGTCACGCTGCCCGTCGGAATGGAAGAGGTTGAGCACGCCGCGCTGGCTTACCATCGCGTTGTAGTTGATCTCCTGCTCGAGCCCTTCCCATAGCTTGAGCGAGTGCTCGTAGAACGGGATGTTGCCGGGCAACAGATAGTTGGAGCGGATGATGGTGGTGTTGCGCCCGACATTGCCGAGGCCGAGCCGGGAGCGTTCGAGCACCGCGACATTGCTGATCCCCTGCTCGCGGGCGAGATAATAGGCGGTGGCGAGACCGTGGCCGCCGCCGCCGACGATGACGACGTCGTAGGAATCCCGCTTCTCGGGCTCGCGCCAGGCCGGCTTCCAGCCGCTCTGGCCACGCAGCCCTTCCCACAGGACGCGTCGCAGGGAGTAGCGCATGCCGGGTCTTTCCTTCCTCGCGCGGCCGCCGCCGCCCGCATCCGACCCCGCTCTATAGAGCCTCGCCACCGGCGCGTCCATTCCCTGTCATGAAATTTTGTTGTCTATCATTAAACCAGCGGGGCCGGCCGTGGCTCAGCGCTCGCCCTCCAGCCGCTTGCGCGCTTGCGCGAGCCGGCCGCGCGCCGCCGCGTCGAGTGTCGGGTAGGCGAGGTCTAGACCTTCCAGCGCCTCGACGATGGCGGCAGCGACGAGCAGACGGGCGAACCACTTGTGGTCGGCCGGAATGATCAGCCAGGGCGCGTGCGGCGCGGCGGTGGCGGCGATCGCCTCCTGGTAGGCGTGGCGGTATTCGTCCCAGTGGGCGCGCTCGGCGAGGTCGGCAGGATCGAACTTCCAGTGCTTGGCGGGGTCTTCGAGGCGCGCGAGCAGACGGCGCTTCTGCTCGGCCCGCGAAAGGTTGAGAAAGATCTTCAGCACCACCATCCCCTGGCGGGCGAGATAGGTCTCGAAGGCGGCGATGTCGCGCAGCCGCTCGCGCCAGACGTGCTCGCCGCGCGAGGCCTCGGGCAGGCGCTGGCGGGCAAGGATCTCGGGGTGCACCCGCACCACCAGCACCTCCTCGTAGTGGCTGCGGTTGAGAATGCCGATCTGCCCGCGCCGCGGCAGCACGCGATGGACGCGCCAGAGGAAATCATGGGCGAGTTCGGAAGGCTCCGGCGCTTTGAAGGAGGTGACAGAGACCCCTTGCGGGTTCACCCCCGAGAGCACGTGCTTGATGGTGCCGTCCTTGCCGGCCGTGTCCATCGCCTGCAGCAC
Organism: Acetobacteraceae bacterium; assembly: GCA_027326105.1. GTDB lineage: Bacteria > Pseudomonadota > Alphaproteobacteria > Acetobacterales > Acetobacteraceae > DAHWFB01. The sequence goes on along the minus strand of DAHWFB010000002.1, from coordinate 29,033 downwards.
GAGAATGAGGGCATAGCGGTCCTGGGCGTAGAGCTTCTCCTGCATCTCGGAAAGCCGCGCGACACCGGTGGCGAGCAGCGCCTCGGCCTCGGCATGGTCGAGCTTGAAGCCGCCGGTGTGGGAAGGATCGTGCTCGTCGAGGCGCAACCTCGCGCCGTCGCTGACCCGGCAGTGCGCGAGCAGCCGGGCGATATCGGGGTTGTTCGCAAGCTCGCCCTTCTTCATCGCGCGAGTTTACCAGTTCCGCCCCCGTGGTGACAGAGGGACCGGGCTTTGCGCCGCCCGGCGGCGGCGCTATGCCGGAGCGCCGGCGGCTCTTCCGGCGGCGGAGGGCGCGATGCAGATTTGCTTCATTCTTCCGGCTCCGGCGGACGCGGTTTCCGGCGGCCACGCCTACGATCGGCGCATGATCGGCGCACTCGCTGGCGCCGGGCACGAGGTGCACACCATCGGTCTCGCCGGACGCCACCCGTTCGCCGACGCGGCGGCGGAAGCAGCGGCGCGGGCGGCATTCGCGGCAATGGCGGAAGGCACGCTCGCGGTGATCGACGGCATGTGCCTGCCCGCCTTCGCCCCCATCGCGGAGGCATTCGCGCGCCGGCGGGTGGTCGGTCTGATCCATCATCCGACCGCACTCGAACCGGGCGAGAGCGCCGCCGCGCGCGAGGCGCTGCGCGCGATCGAGCGCCAGCTCTACGGCACGCTCCCGCGCATCATCGTGACCAGCGCCGAAACCGCGCGCCAGCTGGGTGCGGAATTCGCGGTCGCCGAAGAACGCATTACCATCGTCGAACCGGGCACCGCGCCGGCGCCGCGCAGCCCCGGCTCGGGCGGACCGGACTGTGCGCTGCTCGCCCTCGGTATGCTGATCGCGCGCAAAGGGCACGACGTGCTGCTGCGCGCCCTCGCCCGCCTTCCCGACCTCGACTGGCGCCTGACCATCGCCGGCAGCGACGCACGCGAACCCGGCCATGCCCCCGAACTCGCCGCACTCGCCGCCGAACTCAACATCGCCGGGCGGGTGCGCTTCGCCGGCGAACTGCGCGACGCAGCATTGGAGGAAGCCTGGCGCGGCGCCGACATCTTCGCCCTTGCGCCATGGTGGGAAGGCTACGGCATGGCGATCGCGGAGGCGCTCAAGCGCGGCGTCCCCCTCGCCATCACCGGCGGCGGCGCCGCGGGGGCGCTGGTCCCGCCCGAAGCCGGCGTGGTGGCTCCGCCGGGGGACGTCGCGACGCTGTCGAAGGGTCTGCGGCGAATGATCTTCGACGCCGATTTGCGCCGCACCATGGCGCAAGCGGCCTTCGCAGCCGGCACCCGTCTGCCGTCATGGGAAAGCCAGTGCTCGCGCTTCCTCGCCGCACTCGACTGAACCACCCGATCGGCACCCTCGAAAGCGCCGCCTACCGCCCGCCGCGATCCGCACAACGGCCGCGCCATGCCCGCCACCCCGCGGCATGGCGGCGCCCGCCCGGCGCCGCCCGCAGCCTGGTTCAGGTGGCGTCTTCGGGTGCGGTTTCCGGCGTCATCGGGGCCGGCGTGGACGGCGCGCTTTCGCTGGCTGGCGCGGCGGATTTGCGGCGCCGGCGAACCACCGGAGCGGGCGCGGGCGCCGGCACCGCGGCGGCCCGGCGCGGGCGCCGCACCACCGGCTTGGCAGCCGTCGCCGCCGCGGGCTTGCGGACCGCCGGCTTGCGCGCGGCGGGCTTGCGCACGCCCGCGGCCCGCGGCGTCGCTTTGGCGTTGGCGGCCTTGCGGGGGGCTGGCTTCGCCGCCGTCTTGCGCGCGCTGGTGCGTGTCGTCGCACGGCTCGCGGTGGCGCGCGCCGCGGGCTTGCGGGCCGCAGCCTTGCGCGTGCTGGCGCGGCCGGTGGTCGCGCGCTTGGCGGTTGGCTTGCGGACCGCCGGCTTGCGCGTCGACGTCTTGCGCGCGGCAGTCTTGCGCGCGGTGGTTTTGCGCACGGTAGTCTTGCGCGCCGCCGCGGCCTTCTTGGCGGCGGGCCTTGCGCCGGCCGCCTTCTTCGCGGCCGGCTTCTTCGCCGCCGGCTTCTTGGCTGCCGGCTTCTTGGCTGCCTTGGCCGCGGTCTTCTTCGCGGCGGCGGGCTTGCGTGCCGCCGGCTTGGCGGCGGCACGGCGCGTCGTACTCCGCATCGCGAGTGGCTGCGCGCTCGCCGAACCCGCGGGCTCGACTTCCGTGATACCGATTTCGTCCGTCACCTGCTCGAACTCCCTGTCGCTGATTTCCCGGTCCGCTCTATCCCTGACCGACCGCTAGGCCATGTCGCAGAACTTCACGCGCGGGCCGAGGCTTTGCAGAAATCCACCAGGCCCGCCCGGGCCCGGCTTCCACGCTCGCCGCGCCAACTTCCGGCGCCACTCTCTCGCGGCACGCTGTGTCCCGCGGTCTCTGCACCAGCGACACGAAACCTTGCGCAGCTTGTCGGCGTTGTCATCGACCGCCGCGCGAATCGTGCCTCTACATGCAGCTTTCGCTATTGTGCCCATCGACTCTCTCTGTCAACAAAAAGCCACAGAAGGAGCCCAAAAATTTTGCACGCCCCGCAGCCTGGCGGCCACGGCGTGCCTCGCGATGGCAATCGCGAAGCCGTTCTTCGTCGGCATTGCAGCAGGAATTCTTCCCATATCCGGCCATCGAGACTTGATCCTCACCGCAAACGGGGCAAGGTTGGGTGCCAGCGCCACACACCGGAAGCAAGCCATGAACCCGCTGAGCCGCCCTCTACCCGCCCGCTGGCAGAGCGCGCCCGCAACCGCTGCGGCCGGATGGTCGCATTCCTGGCCGCGCCCCGCACTGGGGCTGGCGTTGCGCCGTGGCCTGCTCGCTCGCTGCCCCGCATGTGGCGACAGCCCGCTGTTCGCCGGATTTCTCCGTGTGGCTGCGGTCTGCACCGTTTGCGGCGCACCGCTCGGCAGCTTCCGCGCCGATGACGCGCCTCCCTATTTCACCATCCTCCTCGTCGGTCACATCATCGTTCCGGTGATGGTGTTCTGGGAACAGCTGGCGCCACCGCCGCTCTGGGTCGAGTTCGCCGTCTTGCTGCCCGCCACGCTTGCGCTCACCCTGCTGCTGATCCGGCCGATCAAGGGGGCGACGCTGGCGGTGATGCTGCGCCTCGGCATGATGAAGAGCGCCGATGGCAACTAGACCCACCACCGGTCGGCTCGCACGCGTGGTGCTCGCCGGCGCGGCGCTGGCGCGGCTTTCTCCCGAACGCGAAGCGGAACGCGCGCAGGCGGTGGCCGACCTCGAGTTCGAAAACCGCTTCGCCCCCGCGGGTGTCGCATCGGGCAGCTTCGAGCTCCATCTCTCCGTCCTCGAAGGCCGCCTCGTCTTCGACGTCCGCGACTCCGAGGGTAGCCCGCTGGTCGCCCATGCCATCGCGCTCGGCCCGCTACGCAGCCTCATCCGCGACTATTTCATGCTGCTCGAGGCCCACGACGCCGCCCTTGCCGACGGGCGCGAGGCACGCATCGAAGCCATCGACATGGGCCGGCGTGGCCTGCACGACGAAGCCGCGACCCTGCTGATCGAGCGGCTCAGCGGCAAGATCGCGATCGACTTTCCCACCGCGCGGCGACTCTTCACCCTCATCATCGCCTTGCACCAGCGCGGGTGAGGCGGCAAATCGCGGACGCGGAAGGGAAGGCAGGCTGGCATGCGGATCGACGGTATCGCCTATCGCACCATCTGGCTCGATCCCGATGACGGCTGGAGCGTGTGCATCATCGACCAGACCCGCCTGCCCTGGTCGCTCGAAATCGCCCGGCTGACCACGGTCGAGGAGGCGGCGCACGCGATTCGCGCCATGCGGGTGCGCGGCGCGCCGCTGATCGGCGCCACCGCCGCGTTCGGGCTCTGCCTCGGCCTGCGCGCCGATCCCTCCGACGAGGCGATGGCGCGTGATGCGTCCCTACTCGCGGCGACCCGGCCGACCGCGGTCAACCTCGGCTGGGCGCTCGCACGCATGCGCCATCGCCTCGCTGCCGTGCCGCCGCACGAACGCGCCGCACGGGCCTACCGCGAAGCGCAGGCGATCGCCGATGAGGATGCGGTGCAGAACGAGGCCCTAGGGCACGTCGGCGCACCGCTGATCGCCGGGCGCGCCCGCTCCGGTGACACGGTCAACGTGCTCACCCACTGCAACGCCGGCTGGCTCGCCTGCGTCGACTGGGGCACCGCGCTGGCGCCGATCTATGTCGCCCACGAGCAGGGCGTCGCCGTCCACGTGTGGGTGGACGAGACCCGCCCGCGCAACCAGGGTGCGGCGCTGACCGCGTGGGAACTCGGCAAGCACGGCGTCGCCCATACCGTCATCGCGGACAATGCCGGCGGGCATCTGATGCAGCGCGGCCTGGTCGATCTCGTCATCGTCGGCACCGACCGGGTCAGCCGCAACGGCGATGTCGCCAACAAGATCGGTACCTATCTCAAGGCGCTCGCCGCGCACGATACTGGTGTGCCGTTCTACGTCGCCCTGCCCTCCTCCACCATCGACTGGACCATCGCCGACGGCGTCCGCGACATCCCGATCGAGGAGCGATCGGGCCGCGAAGTCTCGCACATGAGCGGCGCGATGGCAGATGGGCGGATCGGCGAAATCGCCGTGGTCGCGGCGGGGAGTCCGCTCGCCAACCCGGCCTTCGACGTGACCCCCGCACGCCTGGTCGGTGGGCTGATCACCGAGCGCGGGCTGTGTGCGGCGAGCGAGTCCGGCCTGCGCTCCCTGTTCCCTGACGCCGCCTGAACGTCACCGCGGCGGCGCGCCGCGCACCAGCGCCGCTTCGATCTCGGCGAGCGCTTCGGTAAAACTCCGCGGCGCGGGCAGGATTTCCCCGTCCGGCCCGCGCAACCCGCACCAGCGCTCGAGCCGCTCCTGCCCGGCACGCAGTTCGGCGAGCTCGCGGGCGAGATCGCCCATCAGCGCGCGGCGCAGGCGGCGGGTGAGGGGGCGCACCAGCCGCCGCGCGAGCCCGCCCGCGTGCCCGCGTTCCCCGGCGGGCGCTGTCGCGGGCGGCGCGGCGGGCGGCGCGAACCGCGCGAGCTCCGTCTCGAGGGCGAAGATGCGGGCCCGCGCCTGGGCCAGCAGAGCGGCGAGCGCCAGCCGCTCCTCCGCTTCCGCGGGCCCGCTCATCGCCCGCCCTCGGCCGGCCGCGGCGGATCGAGAAAATCCTGCATGGCGAGCGCGATTCCACCCATCGCGACGGCGTCCTGGCCGAGCGTGGAGACGACGAGTTCCGATTGCCGCCAGATCGCCGCCAGCACGTCGCGCTCGAGGGCGGCGCGCGTTGCCGGCAGCAGATGGGGAGCGAGTTCCGCGAGCACGCCGGCGAGCACGACACGGCAGGGCGAGAGGATGTTGATGACATTGGCGAGCGCGCGGCCGAGATGGCGCCCGGCCTCGTCGAGCACGCCGCACACCACTTCGTCGCCGGCGGCCGCGGCGGCGGAGATCGCAGCCAGCGTGGGCAGATGACATCCGGCGGCGGCGAGTTCGGCGCGGATCGCACGCTCGGAGGCGTAGGCCTCGAAGCAGCCGCGCCCGCCGCAGCCGCAGGGCCTTCCCTCGGGCACGATCTTCATGTGGCCGAGTTCGCCGGCGAGCCCGCTCGGCCCGCGATAGAGTTCCCCGCTCATGTGCAGCCCGCCGCCGATGCCGGAATGGCCGTTGACATAGACGAAGTCGCGCACACCGCGGCAGACGCCGAAGAGATGCTCGGCCAGCGCCGCCGCCTTGCTGTCGTTGTCCACCCGCACCGGCAGGCGCAGCCGCGCCAGACGCTCGCCAAAAGCGACATCGCGCCAGCCGAGGTTGGGCGCGAACACCAGCCTTCCCGTCGGATCGACCAGGCCGGGCAGGCAGACGCCGATACCGCGGATCGCGCCCCCATCCGCGGCAAGACCCTCGATCAGCAGCGCCAGCCCGGCCTCGAGGGCGGCGATCGCGGCATCGATCGCGACGCTGCCGGCAACCTCGATCATCGCCCGGCGGCTGCCGTCGAGCCCGGTGGCGAGCAGGCGGATGACATCGGGCTCCACGCTGACCCCGACCAGGACCCCGCCCGCGGCGGCGATGGCCAGCGCGGTCGCCGGCCGCCCGGCGCGTCCGCTGCGGCGGGCGTGCGAACGCTGCACGATGCCCGCAGCCTCGAGTTGGGCGACGATGATGGAGACCGTGGCCGCGTCGACCTCGGCGAGTGCGCCGAGCCGGCGCTGCGAAATGCCGGGATGCTCGCGCAGCGCATGGAAGAGCTTGACGGTGTTGACCCGCCGGATCAGCGCCGAATTCAGCCGCGCGTAACGGATGCGCCCCTCCCTCCCCGTCGCGGCTCCACAGCGACGCTTTCCGCGGGCTCGAACGGCCCGCGAAGTCACCTCTGTTGACTCGACCGGCCGCGGCTTATAGATATTACTTATAAGGTAAAACGAATTGGCGCAAGGGTTGCACCCAGCACCCGCGCCAGTGGAGGAAACCATCCGGACTTGCTTTCGCGAAACCGGTCCGTACCCACGCCCTCCGACGGTTGCTTGCGCCGTCGTGGCCGCCGTGCGCGGATCCGTGTTGGCCGGCGTTCGCGCCGGCCACGTCGGCGGCGCTAACCGTCAACCCACCCATCGTGAACTCCCCCACCCTCAACCCAGGAGAGAGCTTCCATGACCGACAAGACCGAAGAGATGGCCGCCGAGGTCGCGGCGCGCCGGCTGCCGCGGCGGGCGATGATGCACGGGGTAAGCATGGCCACCGCCGCCGCCGCGCTCGCCGCCGGCGCCAGGGGTGCACACGCCGCCGCTGCCGGTCCGTTCCCCGCCCATCCGAGCTGGAAGTTCGTGTTCGTCAACCACGTCACCACCAACCCGTTCTTCGTTCCCACCGTCTATGGCATCCATGATGCCTGCGCCCTGCTCGGCTGCTCCTACCAGTGGACCGGTTCGCAGACCTCCAACGTCGCCGAGATGGTGAATGCGATGAACGCCGCCATCGCCGGCAAGGCGGATGCGATCGCGGTCGCCATCGTCGATCCCAAGGGTTTCAACTCGCCGACCGACCGCGCACTCGCCGCCGGGATTCCGGTGTTCTCCTACAACGCGGACGCGCCCGCCGGTGCCGGCAACAAGCGGCTCGCCTATATCGGGCAGGATCTCTACCAGTCCGGCTTCCAGATGGGCCAGCGCATCGTGGCCGCGGTCGATTCCGGCCTCGTCGCGCTGTTCATCGCGACGCCCGGCCAGCTCAACATCCAGCCCCGCATCGACGGTGCGGCGGACGCGATCAAGAAGTCGGGCAAGAAGATCACGGTCAAGGAGATCGCGAGCGGGCCGACGGTGAACGGCGAACTTTCGATCATCAAGGCCTTCTATATCGGCAACAAGAGCGTGAAGGGCATGTACGCGGTGGACGCCGGCAGCACCCAGGGCGTCGGCGAGGTGATGCAGGAATACGGGCTGGCCAAGAAGGGCGTGCACGCCGGCGGCTTCGACCTGCTGCCCAAGACCCTGCAAATGATCAATGAGGGCCATCTCGACTTCACCATCGACCAGCAGCCCTATCTGCAGGGCTTCTACACGGTGATGGAAATGTTCCTGTGGAAGGCGTCGGGCGGCCTGGTCGGACCCGCCGAGATCAACACCGGGCTCAAGTTCGTCACCAAGGCGGCGGTGAAGCCGTATCTCACCACCCACACCCGCTACGAGGGAAGTGCGGCGAGCCCGCAGATCGTCCCCCACAGCGGCGCGATCTGAGCAGAACCGGGTCGCAACGGCAGGAGGAAGAGCGTGGCGGCACACTCGTCGAGCGGCACCATCGCCGCAAAGCGTCTGGGTTCCGGCAACCTGGTCCACGCCTTCCTCCTCTGGCGGGAGGCGGGCATCATCATCGTCGCGGTGGTGCTCGGCCTCTATTTCTGGATCGTCAACGCCAACTTCATCAGCAACGACAATCTGCAGACGCTCTCGCAGTTCATCGCCGCCTGGGTGATCATCGGTTGCGGCGAGATCATGCTGCTGATCTGCGGCGAGATCGATCTTTCGGTCGGCAATCTCTACGCGATGGCGCCGTTCCTGATGAATTTCGCCTATCAGGCCGGCCTGCCGCTGCCGCTCGCCATCGTCGCCGCACTGATGGTGTGCGCGGCGATCGGCTTCGTCAACGGCTTCATCAGCGTCCGCCTCGAGGTTCCCTCCTTCGTCACTACGCTGGGCATGCTTTTCATCCTCAACGGGCTGACTCTCACCATCTCGCGCGGCTTTCCGGTCACCACCCCGGGCAGCCCGATCTTCGCCGCGGTGATGGGCGCCTGGGGCTATTCGGAAATTCTCTGGGCGCTCGCGGTGGTCCTGCTGATGCACATCGTCCTGCGCCACACCCGCTGGGGGCTGCACACCATCGCCCTGGGCGGCAATACCGTCGGCGCCAGTGAGGCCGGCATCAACGTCGACCGCCTGCGCATCGGCAATTTCATGCTGACCAGCGTGCTCGGCGGGTTCACCGGCATCATCGAGGCCTTCCGCATCGGCTCGACCGATCCGCTCGCCGGCGGCACGACGGTGATGTTTCTCGCCGTCGCCTCCGGCGTGATCGGCGGCACCTCGCTCGCCGGCGGTTCGGGCACCATCCTCGGCGGCTTCGTCGGCGCGCTGGTGCTCGGCATCCTCCAGGATGGCTTCACCCTGCAGGGCATCAACGCCTTCACGTTCGACATGATCATCGGCGGCGCCATCCTGGTGGCGATGATCTCCAACGTGCGGCTCGCCAAACTGCGCGGCGCGGGAGGCAGGAAATGAGCGCACCCCCGGCAGAGGCGCTGCGCGCGGAGAGCATCGTCAAACGGTTCGGCTCGATCACCGCGCTGAACGGCGTATCGCTCACCCTTGCGCCGGGCGAGATGCTCGGCATCCTCGGTGACAACGGGGCAGGCAAATCCACCCTGATCAAGATCATCACCGGCTACCACCAACAGACCGCGGGCAAACTCTTCGTCCGCGGCCAGGAGGTGGCGCTACGCTCGGTCGATCACGCGCGCGAACTCGGGATCGAGTGCGTCTATCAGGATCTCGCACTGATCAACAGCCTCAGCATCTATCACAACATGTTCCTCAACCGCGAGCCGCTGCTCCGCGGTCCGTTCCGGCTGCTGAACCACCGCGAAATGCGCCGGCGCGCGCGCGAGGCGCTCGATGACATCGGGGTGGACATCCGCTCGGTCGATGAAGAGGTAGCACGTCTCTCCGGCGGGCAGCGCCAGGCGGTAGCGGTAGCGCGCGCGGTCTATTCCAACGCCAAGATCCTGCTGCTCGACGAACCGCTCGCCGCGATGGGCGCACGCGAGGCCGGCCTGATCATCGATCTCATCGAGCGGCTGCGCAAGCGCGGCGACATCTCGCTCATCATGATTGCCCACAATTACGCGCAGGTGCTGGAAATCTGCGACCGGGTGATGATGATGCAGCATGGCGAAGTCACCTTCACCGGCCGCGCCAAGGAAACCCCAGTGCCCGAACTGCTCGACATCGTCCGCCGCGAATACCGCCTGCGCCGCGAACGCGAGGCCGCCGGCAACAGCTGAATCCGGGGGTCCGGGGCCTTCAGGCCCCGGCCTCCCCCCTGCTTGCTTCCGGTTGCGGTCGCCTCAGGCTGCTTGCGCCAACCCCGCGTTCACCACCAGCCCCTCGGCGCCGGCGCCGACCCGCACCGTCTCACCATCATGGATCGAGCCGTCGAGCAGCGCCTCGGCGAGCCGGTTCTGCAGGCTGCGCTGGATCACCCGCTTGAGCGGGCGCGCGCCATAGACCGGGTCGTAGCCGGCGTCGGCCAGCCACTCGATGCCTCCTCGATCGACCTCCAGGGTGATGTGGCGGTCGGCGAGCAGGGCGCGCAGCCGGGCGAGCTGGATATCGACGATCGCCGTCATGTCGCTCCGTGCGAGGCGGCGGAACAGGATGATTTCGTCGAGCCGGTTGAGGAACTCGGGGCGGAAGTGGGTGCGCACGAGGCGCATCACCTGCGCCTCGACCAGCCCCAGATCCTCGCCCTCGGGCTGGTTGGCGATGATCTCGGCTCCGAGGTTGCTGGTGAGCACGATGATGGTGTTGCGGAAATCCACCGTGTGCCCCTGCCCGTCGGTCAGCCTGCCGTCGTCGAGCACCTGAAGCAGCACGTTGAACACATCCTCGTGTGCCTTCTCGACCTCGTCAAACAGCACCACCTGATAGGGCCGCCGCCGCACCGCCTCGGTCAGCACCCCACCCTCGTCGTAGCCGACATAGCCCGGCGGCGCACCGATCAGCCGCGAGACCGCGTGCTTCTCCATGAACTCGCTCATGTCGATGCGCAGAAGCGCGCGCTCGTCGTCGAACAGGAATTCCGCCAGCGCCTTGGAAAGCTCGGTCTTGCCGACGCCGGTCGGGCCGAGGAAGAGAAAGCTCCCGATCGGCCGGTGCGGGTCCTGTAACCCCGCCCGCGCGCGCCTGACCGCCTGGGAAACCGCGACCAGCGCCTCCTCCTGCCCGACCACGCGCCGGCGCAACTCGTCTTCCATGCGCAGCAGTTTCGCGCGCTCGCCTTCGAGCATCCGATCGACGGGAATGCCGGTCCAGCGCGAAACCACCCCCGCGATCGCCGCCTCATCGACCGTCTCATTCACCAGCCGCCCCTGCGCCGAGCCCGCCGCGAGCTTGCGTTCGAGATCGGGAATGACGCCGTAGAGAAGCTCGGACGCGCGGGCGAGATCGCCGCGCCGCTGGGCGACCTCGACGTCGCTCTTGGCCTGGTCGAGCTTCTCCTTGAGCTTCTGCGACTCCGCCAGGGTCTCCTTCTCCGCCGTCCACGCCGCCGTCATGGCGTCGGACTTCTCCTCGATCTCTGCCAGCTCCTTCTCGAGCTTCTCCAGCCGCTCGCGGGAAGCAGCGTCCGGCTCTTTCTTCAGTGCTTCGCGCTCGATCTTAAGCTGGATCAGCCGGCGGTCGATTTCGTCGAGCTCCTCGGGCTTGGAATCGACCTGCATGCGCAGCCGGCTAGCCGCCTCGTCGACGAGGTCGATCGCCTTGTCGGGCAGGAAGCGATCGGAGATGTAGCGGCTGGACAGGGTCGCCGCCGCCACCAGCGCGGCGTCCGAAATTCGCACGCCGTGGTGAAGCTCGTACTTCTCCTTGATCCCGCGCAGGATGGAGATGGTCTCCTCGACCGAGGGCTCGCCCACGAACACCGGCTGGAAGCGCCGGGCGAGGGCCGCGTCCTTCTCGATATGCTTGCGGTATTCGTCGAGCGTGGTCGCCCCCACGCAATGCAGCGCGCCGCGGGCGAGTTCGGGCTTGATCAGGTTCGAGGCGTCCATCGCCCCGTCCGCCCGCCCGGCGCCAACGAGGGTGTGCAGCTCGTCGATGAACAGCACCACCTCGCCCTCGGCAGATTCGATCTCCTTGAGCACCGCCTTCAGCCGTTCCTCGAACTCGCCGCGGAACTTCGAGCCCGCGACCAGCGCGCCGAGATCGAGCGCCAACAGCCGCTTGCCCTTGAGCGCTTCTGGCACGTCGCCCTTGACGATGCGCAAGGCCAGCCCCTCGACGATCGCGGTCTTGCCCACGCCGGGCTCGCCGATCAGCACCGGGTTGTTCTTGGTGCGCCGCGCCAGCACCTGGATGGTGCGGCGGATCTCCTCGTCGCGCCCGATCACCGGGTCGAGCTTGCCGTCGCGCGCCAGGGCGGTGACGTCGCGGGCGTATTTCTTCAAGGCGTCGAACGAGGCCTCCGCGTTGGCGGAGGTGACCTTCCGTCCCTTGCGGATCTCGGCGATCGCGCGGTCGAGCGCCTGCGCCGAGGCGCCCGCCTGCACCAGCGCGCGCCCGGCCGGGGTGGCGGAAGCCGCGATCGCGACCAGCAGGCGGTCCTGCGCCACATATTCGTCCCCCGCCCGGGTCGCCGCCTGTTCGGCGGCGTCGAGCACGCGGACGAGTTCGGGCGTGATCTGCGGCTGGCCCGCGCCCGCGCCCTGCACCTTGGGCAGGCGCGCCATCTCCGCCTCCATCGCGGCAGCCACCGGCTGCGGGTTGCCGCCAGCGGCGCGGATCAGCCCGGAGGCCGCACCCTCCTCATCGTCGAGCAGCGCCTTGAGCAGATGCTCGGGCGTGATCCTCTGGTGGAATTCGCGGATGGCGATGGTCGAGGCGGCCTGGAGGAAACCGCGCGAGCGCTCGGTGAATTTCTCGATGTCCATGTGCTTCTGTCCCTTCTCGTAGGCGACCAGCGCACCCCCGTCCCGCCTGCGGCAACGGGCGCGCCCTTCGCCCAGAAACATGGTAGAGCCGGCGGGCACGCTCAAGGGGGATCGTACGGATGCGGGTCGAACATCTGTTTCGCTATCCGGTCAAGGGGCTCACCGCCGAGCCGCTGGCGCGGGCGCCACTCGCCGCCGGCGAAACCCTCCCCTGGGACCGCGCGTTCGCGCTCGCCCAGGGGGATGCGCCGTTCGACCCCGCCGCGCCGCGCTTCCTGGCCAAGCAGAATTTCCTCTGCCTGATGAAGAACGCCGCCGCCGCCGCCGTTACCGCGCGCTTCGAGCCCGCCACCGGGCGGCTCGCACTCGCCCTCCCTTCGGGCGAGGGAATCGAGGAGGATGCGCTCGACGCCGGTGGGCGGGAGCGGATCGGTGCCTTCCTCACCCGCTTCATGGGGGCGCAGGCGCGCGGGCAGCCGCGCTTTTTCCACGTTCCCGGCCACGCCTTCACTGACCAGAAGCGCAAGGGGGTGAGCCTGATCAACCTCGCCAGCCTGCGCGATCTCGAAGCCCGCGTGGGTGCCCCCCGCTCGCTCCACCGGTTCCGTGCCAACGTCTATTTTTCCGGCCTGCCGCCCTTCGCGGAACTGGCGTGGGTCGGGCGACGGCTCCGCCTCGGCACCGCGATCCTTGGCGTGTTCAAGACCATCACCCGCTGCCCGGCGACCGAGGTCAACCCCGAGACCGCCGAACGCGACGCCGACCCCGTCGCCGAACTGCGCGCCCACTACGGCCACTCGGATCTCGGGGTGCACGCCACGGTGGAGGAGGCGGGCGAGGTCGCCGTGGGAGACGGCTTGGCGCTGCTCTAGCCGCTCTGCTAGTGGCGGAAGTGGCGCTTGCCGGTGAACACCATGGCAATGCCGGCCGCGTCCGCCGCCGCGATCACCTCGGCATCGCGCAGCGACCCGCCGGGCTGGATCACCGCCCGCGCCCCGGCGGCGATCACCGCTGCGAGCCCGTCGGCGAAGGGGAAGAACGCATCCGAGGCGGCGACGCAGGGACCGGCGAGGCCGGCATCCTGCGCCTTCAGCGCGGCGATGCGGGCGGCATCGACCCGGCTCATCTGCCCCGCCCCGATGCCCACGGTGGCGCCGCCGCGCGCGAGCACGATGGCGTTGGATTTCACGTGCTTGGCGACGCGGAAGGCAAACAGCAGGTCCGCCGTCTCGGTTGCTGTCGGCACGCGCCGGGTGACCACCGCAAGGTCGGCGGGGCCGACGGTGAAATCGTCCGCCGTCTGGACCAGGAGTCCGCCGGCGATGCTGCGCAGCACCGGCCCCGTCCCCGGCGCCGTCGCGCCGAGAAGCAGGCGGAGGTTGCGCTTGGCGGCGAGCACCGCGCGTGCCGCCTCGTCCGCCGCGGGGGCGATGATCGCCTCGGTGAAGATGCCGCCGATCGCCGCGGCCGCCCTGGCATCGAGCGCGCGGTTGAGGGCGACGATGCCGCCGAACGCGCTCACCGGGTCGCAGGCGAGCGCGCGCTGCCAGGCCGCCGCCACATCCGGCCCGGTCGCCACCCCGCACGGGTTGGCGTGCTTGACGATCACCACCGCCGGTTCGGCGAACGCCGACACCGCCGCCAGGGCTGCGTCGAGGTCGTTGAGATTGTTGTACGAAAGTTCCTTGCCCTGGACCTGCACGGCGTCCGCGAGCCCGCCTCCGGTAGCGTAGAAGGCGGCGCGCTGGTGGGGGTTCTCGCCATAGCGCAGGCTCTGCCGGCGAGTCGCCGCCACCACCAGCCGTTCGGGAAAGCTTTCACCCTCGCGCGCCGCGGCCCAGGCGGCGATCGCCGCGTCGTAGGCGGCGGTGCGGGCAAAGGCGGCGGCGGCGAGACCGCGGCGCAGCGCAAGACGGGTGCCACCCTCGGCAGCGAGTGCATCGGCCACCGCCGCATACTGGGCGGGCTCGGTCAGCACGACGACGAACGCATGGTTCTTGGCCGCGGCGCGGATCAGCGCCGGCCCGCCGATGTCGATATTCTCCACCACCTCCGCCTCATCCGCGCCGGAAGCCACCGTCGCCTCGAAGGGATAGAGGGTGACGGCGACGAGATCGATCGGCGCGATCCCCTGCGCCGCCGCTTCGGCCTGGTCGGTGGGGTCGTCGCGGCGGGCGAGGATGCCGCCGTGGATCGCGGGGGAAAGCGTCTTCACCCGCCCGCCGAGAATCTCGGGAAAGCCGGTAACGGCGGCAACATCGGTCACCGCGATCCCGGCCTCACGCAGGGCGCGGGCGGAACCTCCCGTGGAGACGATCTCGACCCCTTGCCCGGCCAGGACGCGCGCGAAGGGAACGAGGCCGCTCTTGTCGAAGGCCGAGAGCAGGGCACGGCGGACGGGGATCAGATCGGACATGCGGCCCCATAGCCGCCGGCCGCGCCGCGGTCCAGATGCGCGCCGACCGCCCCTGCTCGGACGTCAGACCTTGGGTGTCGGCGGCGGCGATGGCCGGCTGGCTACGGGGCGGACCGTCTGCGCCATGGGCGTGGTAACCACGCCGGCGGGGGCCGCCGCGGCGGCGGCGGCGAGCGCGGCGGGCGGCGGATTCTGCAGGCCGCTGCGATAGGCCTGGAGGAGCCGCTCCGAGGGGATCGAGTTCGTCACCTTCCCCGCATTGTCGCGCAGTTCGATCACCACGATCCCGAGCTTGGGGTCGAGATAGACGGTGGGATTGGGGCGGGCGGCGTCTCCCGCAGCCTGGGCGGCGGGGCTAGGAACGGGTGGGCCATGGGCGGCGGCGGCGGCGGCCGCGGCGGGCGCGTGGGAGGTGACTGCGGCAGGCGGGGCCACGGCGGAGATTGGGAAGGAAATCGGGTCGGGCATGGTGCGCCTTTTGATCTCTCGCTCCAGCCACGTTCGGCGGGATCCGTGAAACGAGCGGTGCCGTCTTGGCGCGTCGGACGGGGCTCTTTCTGAGTCCGAGCGAGTTTCCTGCCAATTGCTTAACCCGAGGTTGACGGGTGGCACCGGGCAAGCTTCGGCGTGCCCCGCCGCGTCGCTTCAGCGCGGATGCCAGCCGAGGCGGGCGGCGAGGAAATGGCGCAGCGCGAGAAGCGCCTGCGTCGAGGCGGCGAGCGGGGCCATCTCGGCGATCGCCAGCGGGCCGACGGCGAGGCGCAGGTCCTGGTGATGGGCGGCGGCGGCGAGCGCCGGCGCGGCGGCGGCCGCGCTCGCAGCAAGGCGCCAGAGGGCGACCAGGGCGGCCGGCGTGAGGCCGGGCAGGGCGAGGCCGAAGGCGAGCCGGCTCGCCGCCGCCATCGCCGCGAACGCGGCCGCGAAGGGACCGGAGGGAAGATGGCCGGTGCGCTCCAGGTAGAGCTCGCCGACCGAGGGGAGCCGAGGCAGCAGCGGGTCGCGCCCCGGCTCGCCGGTCGCGGTGGGAGCGCCAAGGCTGAACAGCGCCCGCCCGCCCACGCGCGCCAGGGCGGCGAGCTGCGCCGGCACGCCTGGCCCGGTGAGGAACACCAGATCGGCGGCGCGATGGAGAAAGGCGGCGCGGCGCGCGGCCGGGGTGGCGAGGCCGAACAGCGGCGCGGCGGCGACGCCGAGCAGCTCGAGGGCGAGAAAGGCGGCGAGATCGGCGCCCACCGGCGTGGCGGCGGCGAGGGTGAGGCGGCGCCCCGCCCGCAGCACCGCGCCATCGCGCCCGACCAGCACGCCAGGGGTGGTCGCGGCGAGCAGGGGCACCCAATGCCCGACCTCGTAGTGCACCCGCGGATCGCCCACCGCCCAGGCGCGCGCGGCCTCCCCCGGCATCATCAGCAGGGTCTCCCCGGCCGGGGCCAGGACGGCGGCGAAGCGGTTGGCGGCGGTGACCCCATCACGCCCGCCGAGCAGATGGCGGATGATGGGAGGACCGGGCGGGATGGCCCCGCGCAGCGCTGGGGCGAGCAGGAGGCTCCAGGCATCGAGCAGGCCGCGCGGCGGCCCGGCGAGCAGCAGTTGCGCACCATGGGGGAAAGGATGGACCGGCAGCGCGGGGGCCCGGGCGGGAGCCGCGAACCCCGGCGCGGCGGGGAGCGCCAGCGTGGCGGCGGCGGCGAGCAGGCCGCGGCGACCGAGCCCGCCCGGCTTCGCCGGGGCTATTGCTCGTAGCGGAGCAGGGCTTCGCATGGCACGTCGAGCCGCCGGCGGCCTTCGAGAAAGGCCAGTTCGATCAGCACCGCGGCGGCGGGGACGGTGGCGCCGGCAGCGCGCAACAGGGCGGCGCCGGCGGCGAGCGTGCCGCCGGTTGCGAGCAGATCATCGACGATGACGACCCGATCGCCCGGGC
Organism: Acetobacteraceae bacterium; assembly: GCA_027326105.1. GTDB lineage: Bacteria > Pseudomonadota > Alphaproteobacteria > Acetobacterales > Acetobacteraceae > DAHWFB01. The sequence continues at coordinate 12,472 of DAHWFB010000002.1, read as the reverse complement.
TCACCGCATCCTCCTGCATTTCGATCCGGTCGGAGCCGTATTCCAGCGCATAGTCGTGGCCAAGGGTGGCGCCGGGCAGCTTGCCGCGTTTTCGCAACATGATGAAGCCGCAGCCGAGCTGGCAGGCGAGCGGGGCGGCCATCAGGAAGCCGCGGGATTCGACCCCGGCGAGCAGATCGGGGCGGTAGGGCGCGACCCGCTCGGCCATCTGTCGCACCGCCTCGCCCCAGGCCGGGCCGTGCCGGAGCAGGGTGGAGATGTCGTAGAAGAAGATGCCCGGCTTGGGAAAATCCGGGATGCCCCGGATGTGCGCCTTGAGGTCCATGCCGGCTGTATAGCCGAGATCGGCCGGGGAGCAACCGCGGCCGCGATCAGCCGCTTTCCGCGCCGCGGGTCGAAAGGCAGACATCGGGGCGATGCAGCCAGCAGTCGGCCGCCGCCGGGTGGGGGTCGCGCCGGAGCGAGCGGACGGAGGCGCCGCCGTCGCGGCGCAGCGCCGCGGCGAGGTCGCGGGCGGTCTCGGCGTCGCGGGCGCCGCGGAAGGGGATGAAAGCGACGCGCTGGAGGAAGCGGGCCGAGAAGCCATTTTCCCCGCGGGCGAGGAGCAGCATCGTGCCCTGGTCGAGACTATCGGTGAGCGGCAGCAGCAGCCGCCCGCCCGGCGCGATCGCATCCAGCCAGGCAGGAAGCGGATGGGTGGCGCCGGCGCTGGCGAGCAGGATGTCGGCGGGAAGATCGGCGGGCGCGAAAACATCACGCGCCGCATCGGCCCGGCGCACCCGCACCCACGGCCACGGCGCGAGCGCGCGGCGGGCGAGTGCGGCGAGCCTCGGCTCGATCTCGAAGGCACGCACGAAGCCCCCCGGGCCGACCAGCTCGGCGAGGATGGCGCTATAGTAGCCGCCGCCGCAGCCGAGATGGAGCACGCGCTCGCCAGGGCGGACCGCGAGCCGCTCGAACATCGCCGCCCACAGGCTGGGCTGACCGTTGTTGATACCGCGCGCGGGGGCAAGCGCGATCAGCGCGTCGCGATAGACCTCGTTGGGGTCGCAGGTACGGGTTGCGGCCGCGCCGAGCACGTGCCAGGGCGGCGGCGGGAGGAAGCGCTCGCGCGGAACGGTCGCGAACGCCGCCAGAATGGACCGGCTTTCGACATGGGCGTGGCGGGCGAGCGCCTGCGCGTAGGCGCGCCGGGCGGCGGTGGTGTCAATGCAGCCGGCGGCCTTCGTGGGGAACGTCCAGGCTGAAGGCGGGGATCGCCACGTCGAAGCGCTCGCCCGAGGTGGTCACCACCATGTGGTAGGCGCCGACCATGAACCCTGAGGGGGTCTCGAGCGGGGTGCCGGAGGTGTATTCGAAGGCCTCGCCGGGCTCCAGGGTGGGCTGCTCGCCGACCACGCCGGCGCCGTGGACGTGCTGGGTGCGGCCGCGAGCGTCCGTGATGTGCCAGGTGCGGCGGACGAGCTGGACCGTCTCGGCGCCCTTGTTTTCGATCCGCACCCGATAGGCCCAGACGTAGCGGCCCTCCTCCGGCTGGGACTGGTCGTCGAGGTAGTAGGGCTCGACGCTGACCCTGATCCCCCTGGTCGTCTCGCTGAAGGCCGCGCCCATGCTCCGCCTCCGTCCCTGCAAGGAGTCGCCAGCGCCACTATACACGACGCACGATATAGGCCGCCTCGAGCGCCGCGGCGATGGCGGCGCCGTGGGTAGCGTCGCGCGCCTCCACCACCACTTCGAGGCGGGCGTCCTGCACCGAAGGAGAGGAAAAAAGGCGCTGGTGGATGACCTCGATGATGTTGCCACCTTCGTTGCCGATACGCGCGGCGATGTCCGCCAGAACGCCGGGACGATCGGGGATCTCCATGGCGAAGCGCAGGATGCGCCCGTCGCGCAGGAGGTTGCGCTGGAGCACGTTGGCGAGCGCCCGGCTGTCGATATTGCCACCGCAGAGCGGGATGCCGACGGTGCGGCCGGCGAAACGCTCGGGGAAGGCGAGGAGGGCGGCGAGACCGGCAGCACCGGCGCCCTCGGCGACCAGCTTGGCACCTTCCACCAGCAGCGCGATCGCCTGTTCGACGGCGACCTCCGGCACCACCAGCACTTCGAGGCCAAGATCGCGCGCCACCGCGAAGGGCCGCTCGCCGATGTCGCGCACCGCGATGCCTTCGGCGATGGTGGCTCCGCCCACCGAAACCGGCTGGCCGGCAAGGCGCTGGGCGAGCGGGGCGTAGGATTCGACCTCGACCCCGAAGACCGCGATCCCCGGCTTGACCGCGCGGGCGGCGACCGCGCAGCCGGCGAGCAGCCCGCCACCGCCGACCGGGATCACCAGTGTATCGATCCCGGGATGGTCCTCGAGCAGTTCGAGCGCCAGCGTTCCCTGCCCGGCCATCACCGCGGGATCGTCGTAGGGGTGGATGAAGACCATCCCCTCGGCCGCGGCGCGTTCGTGGGCGTGGGCCGCGGCCTCGGCCAGGGTGTCGCCGAACAGCACCACCTCGGCCCCCCAGGCCTGGGTGCGGGTGACCTTGGTCGCCGGCGTGAAGCGCGGCATGACGATGGTGGCGGCGATACCGAGCAGACGGGCGTGGCGGGCCACCGCCTGGGCGTGGTTGCCGGCCGACATGGCGATGACGCCGGCGGCCCGCTCGGCGGGCGAGAGCAGCGCGAGACGGTTGGCCGCACCGCGCTCCTTGAAGGCGCCGGTGGCCTGGAGACTGTCGAGCTTGAGCACGATCCGCGCCCCGGTCGCACGCGAGAGTCCATCGCTCACGATGGCGGGCGTACGCATCACCCTGCCGGCGATCCGCACCGCGGCCGCACGGACGTCGGCGATGCTGATCATCGGCGCGCGTTCACCCGAAGCGGACACCGAGGATTTCGTAGGACCGATCACCGCCCGGGGCGGGAACCGAGATGGTGTCGCCGGTCTTCTTGCCGATCAGCGCCTTGGCCAGCGGCGAGGAAACCGAGAGCCGGCCTCGCTTGATGTCGGCCTCATGGACGCCGACGATCTGATAGGTGGCTTCCTGCTCGCTCTCCTCGTCCACCAGCCAGACATGCGCGCCGAACTTCACGTGCTCGCCGGAGAGCGCGGCAGGATCGATCACCTCGGCGGCGGAGACCACCTCCTCCAGTTCCGCGATGCGGCCCTCGATGAAGGACTGGCGTTCGCGGGCCGCGTGGTATTCGGCGTTCTCCGAAAGATCGCCCTGGCTGCGCGCCTCGGCGATGGCACGGATGATCGCCGGCCGCTCCTGCGACTTCAGGTGGCGGAGTTCCTCCTCGATCTGCTGCAGTCCGGCAGCGGTCATCGGGAATTTTTGCAAGGCGGCATCCTTGAACGAAAATAGCGGGGAAACGAGGGATCGGAGTGGCGGAAAGCGGAAAGGAAAGCGAGGCGCAACCCCGACGGGCGGACGCCTCGCTCACGCAGAAACGGCAAAATACGACTGAAGGGGGGCGACTTCAAGCGTGCCCCCCTTGAGCGCCGCGATCGCCGCCACCGCGGCCCGGGCGCCGGCCACGGTGGTGAAGTGGGGAACGCCGTGGGTGAGGGCGCTGCGGCGGATTTCGTAGCTGTCGGCGATGGTCTGCGGCCCGGCGGCGGTGTTGATGACGAGCTGGATCTCCCCCGAGCGGATCGCATCCACGCAATGGGGGCGCCCTTCGAGCATCTTGTTGACCACCCGCACCGCGATCCCGGCCTCGCGGATGCGCGCGGCCGTGCCCCGCGTCGCCATGATGGCGAAACCCATGTCGGCGAGGCGGCGGGCGATAGCGCCGAGCGCGGGCTTGTCGGAATCCTTGACCGAGAGGAACACCGTGCCGCGCTCGGGCAGCACCACGCCGGCGCCGAGCTGGGCCTTGAGGAAGGCGCGCGGGAAGGAATGGTCGAGCCCCATCACCTCGCCGGTCGATTTCATTTCGGGGCCGAGAATCGTGTCCACGTCGGGGAAGCGCGCGAAGGGGAACACCGCCTCCTTGACCGCGATATGCCGTCCCGGCACGACGCGATCGAGCCCGAAATCGGCAAGCCGGGCGCCGGCCATCACCCGCGCGCCGATCTTGGCCACGGCAACGCCGGTGGCCTTGGCGACGAAGGGCACCGTGCGCGAGGCACGCGGGTTCACCTCGATCACATAGATGGTGTTGTCCTTGATGGCGTATTGCACGTTCATCAGCCCGACGACGCCGAGCGCGCGCGCGATCGCCTCGGTCTCGAAGGCGAGTTCGGCGATGATCGCTGGCGAAAGCGAATAGGGCGGAAGCGAACACGCCGAATCCCCGGAGTGGATACCGGCCTCCTCGATATGTTCCATCACGCCAGCGACATGCACGCTCTCGCCGTCGGCGATGCAATCGACATCGACCTCGATCGCATCCGAGAGATACGCATCGATCAGCACCGGATTCTCGCCCGAGACGCGCACCGCCTCGCGCATGTAGCGCGCCAGCGCGGTGCGGTCGTGCACGATCTCCATCGCCCGCCCGCCGAGCACGTAGGACGGACGGATGACGATCGGAAAACCGATGCGCTCGGCGATGATCTCCGCTTCCGCGACCGAGCGCGCGATCCCGTTCTCCGCCTGGTGCAGGCCGAGCCGCTGGAGAAGCGCCTGGAAACGCTCGCGGTCCTCGGCGATGTCGATCGCATCCGCGGAGGTGCCGAGGAGAGGAATCCCGGCGGCGGCGAGGGATTGGGAGAGCTTGAGCGGCGTCTGGCCACCATATTGCACGATGCAGCCGAGCAGCGTTCCCGCCTCCTGCTCGCGGCGGATCAGCGCGACGACGTCCTCGGCGAAGAGCGGCTCGAAATAGAGCCGGTCGGAGGTGTCGTAGTCGGTGCTCACCGTCTCGGGATTGCAGTTGACCATGATGGTCTCGACGCCCGCCTCGCGCAGCGCGTAGGCGGCGTGGACGCAGCAATAGTCGAACTCGATGCCCTGGCCGATGCGGTTGGGGCCGCCGCCGAGAATGACCACCTTCTCGCGCGCGGAAGGCTCGGCTTCGCAGACGGGGGCAGCGAACCCGCCCTCGTAGCTCGAATAGAGATAGGGCGTGGCGGAGGCGAATTCGCCGGCGCAGGTATCGATGCGGCGATAGGCCGGGTGCACGCCGAGGCGGCCACGCAATGCCGCGACTTCACTCTCGGTGACGGCGGCGAGCGCGGCGAGGCGGCGGTCGGAGAAGCCGAGCGCCTTGAGCCGGCGCAGCGCGCCCGCCTCCTGCGGCAGACCTTCGGCGGTGACCGCCCGCTCGGCCGCGACGATGGTGGCGAGCTGTTCGAGAAACCAGGGATCGAAGCGGCAGGCGGCGTGAATCTCGGCGACCGTAAGCCCGGCGCGCAGCGCCTGGGCTGCGATCAGCAGCCGGTCGGGGCGCGGGGTGGAAAGCGCGGCGCGGAAGGCGTCCGCCTCTCCATCGCCGGGCGGCTCCACGGGATCGAGGCCGGCAAGGCCGGTCTCGAGACTGCGCAGACCCTTTTGCAGCGCCTCGGCAAAATTGCGCCCGATCGCCATCGCCTCGCCCACCGAACGCATCGAGGTCGTCAGCAGCGCCGGCGTGCCGGGGAATTTCTCGAAGGTGAAGCGAGGGATCTTCACCACCACATAGTCGATGGTCGGTTCGAAGCTCGCCGGCGTGGTGCGGGTGATGTCGTTGGCGAGCTCGTCGAGCGTATAGCCGACGGCGAGTTTCGCCGCGATCTTGGCGATGGGGAAGCCAGTGGCCTTGGAAGCGAGGGCAGAGGAGCGCGAGACGCGCGGGTTCATCTCGATGATGAGCATGCGCCCGTCCACCGGGTTGACCGCGAACTGCACGTTCGACCCGCCGGTGTCGACGCCGATCGCGCGCAGGCAGGCGATCGAGGCGTCGCGCATGCGCTGGTATTCCTTGTCGGTCAGCGTGAGCGCCGGAGCGACGGTGACGGAATCGCCGGTGTGGATGCCCATGGGGTCGAGATTTTCGATCGCGCAGACGATGATGCAATTGTCCGCCCGGTCGCGCACCACCTCCATCTCGAATTCCTTCCAGCCGAGGACCGATTCCTCGACCAGGACCTCGTGCACTGGCGAGGCCGCGAGACCGCCGGCGACGATCTCCTCGAACTCCTCGCGATTGTAGGCGATGCCGCCGCCCATGCCGCCCAGGGTGAAGGAGGGACGGATGATGGCGGGCAGGCCGACCGCGGCGAGCGCCACGCGCGCCTCGGCCGCCGAATGGGCGATCGCGCTCTTCGGACTCTCGATGCCGATCGCGGCCATCGCGTCGCGGAATTTCTGGCGGTCCTCCGCCCGGTCGATCACTTCGGCGCGGGCGCCGATCAGCTCGACGCCGTGGCGTTCGAGCGCACCCGAGCGGGCGAGCGCCATCGCCGCGTTGAGTGCGGTCTGCCCGCCCATGGTGGGCAGGAGCGCGTCGGGCTGTTCGCGCAGGAGGATCTTCTCGATGGTTTCGGGCGTGATCGGCTCGATATAGGTGGCATCCGCCAGCCCCGGGTCGGTCATGATCGTCGCCGGGTTGGAATTGACCAGGATGACGCGATAGCCCTCCGCCCGCAGCGCCTTGCAGGCCTGTGCGCCCGAATAGTCGAACTCGCAGGCCTGGCCGATGACGATCGGGCCGGCGCCGACGATGAGGATGGAAGCGATATCGCTGCGCTTGGGCATCTCAACCCTCCATCATGGCGACGAAGCGCGCGAAGAGATGGTGCGCGTCGGTCGGGCCCGGGCTCGCTTCGGGGTGGTATTGCACGGAGAAGACCTGTCGGTCGCGCACCGCGATGCCTTCGTTGGTGCCGTCGAACAGGCTCACGTGGGTTTCACTGACCCCCTCCGGCAGGCTCGCGGGGTCGACGGCGAAGCCGTGGTTCTGGCTGGTGATCTCGACCCGGCCGGTGGCGAGTTCCTTGACCGGCTGGTTGGCGCCGCGATGGCCGCGGGCGAGCTTGAAGGTGCGCGCGCCGAGCGCGAGCGCGAGCAACTGATGGCCGAGGCAAATGCCGAACAGCGGCACGCCGGCGGCGAGCACGCCACGGATGGCGGGGAGCGCATAGGTGCCGGTGGCCGCCGGATCGCCGGGGCCGTTGGAGAGAAACACCCCATCGGGCCGGCGGGAGAGGATCTCCTCGGCGGTCACGGTCGCGGGCACCACGCTGACCCGGCAGCCGGCACCGGCGAGCGAGCGCAGGATGTTGCGCTTGGCCCCGTAATCCACCGCGACGACATGGTGGCGCGGTGCATTCTGGCGGCCGTAGCCGGCGGGCCAGGCCCAGGCGGTCTCGTCCCAGGCATAGCTCTGCCGGCAGGTGACCTCGCGGGCGAGGTCCATTCCTTCGAGCCCCGGCCAGACCGCGAGGCGGGCACGGGCGGCGGGGAAATCGAAGCGGCCACCGGCGGGATGGAGGATGGCCGCGGCGGGCGGGCCGCCATCGCGGATGCGCAGGGTGAGGGCACGGGTGTCGAGCCCGGCGATGCCGGGCAGGCCGCAGCGCCGCGCCCATGCGGCGAGGCCGCCGCGGGCGCGCCAGTTGGAAGGCGCGGTGATGTCCTCCTTCAGCACCAGGCCACGGGCGGCCGGGTTGGTCGCTTCCAGGTCCTCGTCGTTGGTGCCGACGTTGCCGATATGGGGGAACGTGAAGGTGATGATCTGGCCGGCGTAGGACGGATCGGTCAGCACCTCCTGGTAGCCGGTCATGGCGGTATTGAAGCAGAGCTCGGCCGGCGCGCCGCCTTCGGGCGGGGTAGGGGCGCCGAAGCCGCGACCCCAGAACAGCGCACCATCGGCGAGCAGCAGCGCCGCGTCCGCGCCCGGAGGCGGCTGGTCGGGCTCGGCGGCGGGCGGGGCGGCACCGGGCAGGTCGGCCAGCCCCAGGCCGGTCGCGGCGAGGATCGCCGGCCAATGGCGGGAGGGGACGGCACCCGAGGCACGCCACTTGCGCACTGCCTCGGTGCTGACCTGGGTCAACCGGGCAACCTGCTCCGGCCCGCCCAGGCGCTCGATGATGTCGGAGACGGTGACGGTCATGGGGGATTCCTGGAGGTTTCCACGCGGGCTTCCATGGCGGAAACTTTCTCCGGAATCAAGATCGACGAAGGCTGTCGGAAATTTTCTCCACCCCTTGAAATCCCCCTATAGGTAGAGACCCATTTCCGGAGACCGTGATGCCGCTGCGGGAGCAATTCACCACCGAACTCAAGACCGCGCTGAAGGCGGGGGATGGTTTGCGCGTTTCCACGCTTCGGCTGGTGCTGGCTCGGCTCAAGGAGGTGGAGATCGCCGCCCGGCCGGGTGGGCAGGAGGTGGGGGAGGCGGAAATCCAGTCCATGCTGCGCGGCATGGTGAAGTCCCGCCGCGAATCCGCCGCCCTCTATCGCCAGGGCAACCGGCCGGAGCTCGCCGCCCGCGAGGAGGGGGAGATCGTGGTGATCGAGGGTTTCCTGCCCGCATCCCTCGGGGAGGCGGCGCTGGCGGAGGCGGTCGCCGGGGCGCTCGCCGAGACCGGGGCGAGCGGGATCAAGGATATGGGCAAGGTGATGGCAGCGCTGAAGGCACGCCATGGGGCGGCGATCGATCTCGCCGCCGCCGGCCCGCTGGTGCGGACGCGGCTGGCCTCCTGATGCCGCTGCCCGAGTCCTTCCTCGAGGAATTGCGGGCGCGCACGCCGCTCGCGGCGCTGGTCGGGCGGCGGGTGCGGCTCGAGCGGGCGGGGCGAGAGTGGAAGGGGTGCTGCCCGTTCCACAACGAAAAGACACCGTCCTTCTATGTCTACGACGATCATTTCCATTGTTTCGGCTGCGGCGCCCATGGTGATGCCATCAGCTACGTGATGCAGACCGAGGGGGCCTCGTTCCCCGAAGCGGTGGAGCGACTGGCCGGCGAGGCCGGGCTCGAAGTCCCTCGCCCTGCCCCGGCAGCGGCGGAAGCGGAACGGGCGCGGCTCGCGCTCACCGAGGTTCTGGAGGCGGCGGCGGCGTCCTTCGCCCGCCGGCTGCACACGCCCGAGGGGCGGGCGGCGCTCGCCTATCTCCTTGGGCGGGGACTAACGGAGGAGACCATCGCCTCCTGGTCGTTGGGCTGGTCGGGCGAGGGGCGCGGGGCGCTCGCCCTCGAACTGGCGGGTCGGGGCATCACCCCGGCGCAGCTCGTCGCGGCGGGGGTGATGAAGGAGGGCGAGCGCGGCGCGGTCGATTTCTTCTTCAACCGGGTGATGTTCCCGATCCGCGATGGGCGCGGGCGGATGGTGAGCTTCGGCGGGCGCGTCCTCGGCGAGGGGCAGCCGAAATATCTCAATGGGCCGGAGACGGAGATTTTTGCCAAGCGCCGCACCCTGTTCGGGCTGGATCGCGCCCGCGCGGGGGTGCGCGAGGGGGGCACGGTGATCGTCGTCGAAGGCTATCTCGACGTGATCAGCCTGCACGGCGCCGGGTTCACCGGCGCGGTGGCGCCGCTGGGGACGGCGCTGACCGAAGAACAGCTGGCGGCGCTCTGGCGGCTCGCGCCGCGCCCCGTGCTCTGCTTCGACGCCGACGCGGCCGGCGGGCGGGCCTGCCTGCGCGCGATCGAGCGCGCGCTGCCGCTGCTCGCGCCCGAGCGCAGCCTGGAGATCGCCCTGCTGCCGGCCGGCGAGGACCCGGATTCGCTGGTGCGCGCGCGGGGGCGGGAGGGGTTCGAGGCGGTGCTGGCGGCGCGCCGGCCGCTGGCCGAGGCGCTTTATGACCAGCTGCGCGCCGGACAGAGCGAGGATTCGCCCGAGGCGCGGGCCGGCTTCCTCGCCCGCATCGAGCAGGCCGCCGGGTGCATCGCCGACCGCGCGCTGTCACGCGAATATCTGCGCACCCTGCGCGATCGCTACTTCGCCTCCCGCCGCGGCCCGCGGGGGCGGGTGGCAGACCCGTGGCGACGGAGTGCCGCGCCGGCGGCGGCGGCCCGGCCCCGACCGGATGCCGCCGAGACCGAGCGCGAGCGCGGCCGGGTGCTGACCGCGCTGCTGCTCGCCTGCCCCGCGCTGGCCGCCGAGGTGGAAGAGGAGCTCGCCCGCGTCCGCCTGTCCGCCGCGTGCGAGCGGCTGTGCGCGGCGATCCGGGAGTGGGAGCCCGCGCCGGGTATGGCCGGCTCCGCCATGCTGCTCGCCCATCTCCAGGCCCGCGGCCTGGGCAGCGAGGCCGAACAGATCCGCACCATGGTCGCGCTGCCGCCGTTCGGCCCCGATTCCGCCGGACTCGCCGAGGCGCGGTGGCGGTGGCGCGACATCATGAACCAGATCGAGCGCGCCGCGCTCGCGGTCCAGCTCGGCGAGGCGCAGCGCCGGGCCGCAGACAACCCCGACGACGCCGGCGCCTGGACCAGGCTGCCCCGGCTGCGCGAAGAGATGCTGCGGGCGGAGCAGGAAGACGAACCCGAACCCGGCGCCGAGGCGCGGCGGAAGCGCTAGAGGATATGGAAAACCAAGGCGAGGCGGCCCTTGACAGGGAGGGGGGGATTGACCAATTGCCCTGCCCGGAGTCGGCGGTGGACGCAGGTGATCGCGTGGCCGCCTGGCGGGTGCGTGGGGCCGCGCGGGGCGCATACCCGGTTCGGGCTCCTGGCCGTGGCAGTTCCGGAGCGAGCGGAGGCCGAAACCGAGGGATGGCAGATGTTGGCAATGACCGGCCGCGCACCACGCCGGCGGGACGATGGCGCGGGCGGGCGGGCGAGCCCTTCTGGCGCGACCCCAGTTACTCCGGCCGGCCGGTCCCGCCCCTCTGCCGCTGCCGCTTGAGCCCGAGATGACCCAGAAAACCGCGCAAAAGGCCCCTGCCATGGCAAGCAAGCCCGCCACCACCACGGAAACGGCGACCGCCGAGCCCGACACCGACGCCACCGTGCTCGACACCGAATCCGCGGCGGTGAAACGGCTCATCGCCAAAGGCAAGGAACGGGGCTACATCACCTTCGACGAACTCAACGCCGTCCTGCCGCCGGACCAGAACAGTTCGGAACAGATCGAGGATGTGATGGCCATGCTCAGCGAGATGGGCATCCAGGTCGTCGAGGGCGAGGAGGCCGAGGAGGCCGAGCCCGTCCCCCCGCGCGCGGCCCCCGAGGCCGAGGTCGAGGAAGAGCCTGCCGGCAACGTGGACGAGGAGTCCGCCGGCCGCACCGACGATCCGGTGCGCATGTATCTGCGCGAGATGGGCAGCGTCGAGCTGCTCTCGCGCGAGGGCGAGATCGCCATCGCCAAGCGCATCGAGGCCGGGCGCGACATGATGATCGGCGGACTCTGCGAGAGCCCGCTCACCATCCGCGCCATCATCGCCTGGCACGACGCGCTGAAGAACGGCAAGATGCTGCTGCGCGACATCGTCGATCTCGAGGCGATGCAGGCGGCCGCCGACCCCGTCGCCACCGCGACCATCGCCGCACCCGTCGCGGGCGAGCCCGCAGTCGCCGGCTTCGAGCCCGCCGAGGATGCCGACGAGGGCGAGGACGGCGAAGGCGCCGGGCTTTCGCTCTCCGCCATCGAGGAGAAGGTCAAGCCCGAGGTGCTCGCCACCTTCGAGGAAATCGAGTCGCTCTATCGCCGGTTCCACAAGCTCCAGATCAAGCGGCTGGAAAATCTGACGCACGGCGCCGATGTCAGCGCGCGCTCGGAAAAGACCTACGACAAGCTGCGCGAAGAGCTCGTGCACAAGGTCGAGCAGGTGCGGCTGCACAACAACCGCATCGAGGAGCTGGTCGCCCAGCTCAAGGAGCTCAACCAGCGTCTCACCGGGCTGGAGGGCCAACTGATGCGGCTCGCCGAATCGGTCAAGGTCGGGCGCGAGGAGTTCCTGCGCGAATATCGCGGCCACGAGCTCGACCCCAACTGGGCGGAGCGCGTCGGGCAGCTGCCGGGCAAGGGGTGGAAGCCGTTCGTGGCGCGCCACCAGACGCAGATCGGCGAGATCCGTGCGCGCATCGGCGCAGTGGCGGGGGATGCCGGGCTGCCGATCGAGGAATTCCGCCGGGTCTATGCCACGGTGAGCCGCGGCGAGCGCGATTCGGCGCGGGCCAAGAAGGAGATGATCGAGGCCAATTTGCGCCTGGTGATCTCGATCGCCAAGAAATACACCAATCGCGGCCTGCAGTTCCTCGATCTCATCCAGGAAGGCAACATCGGGCTGATGAAGGCGGTGGACAAGTTCGAATACCGCCGCGGCTACAAGTTCTCGACCTACGCCACATGGTGGATCCGCCAGGCGATCACCCGCTCGATCGCGGACCAGGCGCGCACCATCCGCATCCCGGTCCACATGATCGAGACAATCAACAAGCTGGTGCGCACCTCGCGGCAGATGCTGCACGAGATCGGCCGCGAGCCGGCACCGGAGGAGCTGGCGGAAAAGCTCGGGATGCCGCTGGAAAAAGTGCGCAAGGTGCTGAAGATCGCCAAGGAGCCGATCAGCCTGGAAACCCCGATCGGCGACGAGGAGGACAGCCATCTCGGCGA
>DAHWFB010000125.1 GCA_027326105.1 Acetobacteraceae bacterium | reverse complement strand
CCGCGATCAGCCGAGCGTGAGCAGGGCGTTGTTGAGCGCGTGGGGGGCGATGCCGAAGGGCAGGATCCAGCCCCGCCCGGCGCGGCGGATGCGCTCCGCCGGCGCGCCGATGTCGAACACCGCGACATCGAGCCCGGCGCCCCAGGCCTGGCTCAGCGTGTAGCACCAGGTCTCCGGCCAGACCGCGGGCAGCAGGCCGAGATGGGCCTCCTGGGCGGCGATCAGCGCCTCCGCCTCGTGCTCCTGGTAGGCGCCGGTGATGTGGACCCGCCCGGTCGCGAGCAGGCGGGGGTCGTCGCAGGAATAGCCCACCAGGGCGAATTCGAGGGCGAGGTCGCGCGCGCTCGCGTCCCGCGCGCAGGCGAGCAGGACCTCGAAGCCCTTCTCGACGCTGATCGCCCCCACCACCGCGACCCGCCGCCGCCCGCCCACCGGCCGGGCGAGGCGCGGCGGGCGGGCAGGAGCGGGATCGTTCTCCCAATCCACCGCCTCCGGCGAAGTGGCGGGGAAATGGCGGCGGATGCGGGCAGCGACATCGCGCGAGGGGGTGATGATGCGCCTTGCCGCGCCCAGCTCGCGCGCCGAGCGGGCGAGCAGATCGGCGACCGTGATCTCCTCCTCGCTGTTGGTCCCGTTGTCGGCGAGGCAGGACTGGCAATGCGCGACGCCGGGCTCCCCGCAGTAGCGCCGCTCCGCGCCGAGCAGGGTGATCCGCGGGCAGAACCAGAAATAATCGTGGATCACCGCGTCGTAGCGGATGCCGAGCCGCTCGCAGAGGCCGAGAATGGCGTGGTCGTGGCCGATCAGATGGTGCACCTCGGCGGCCACCGGACGGTCGGCGCGCAGGAACTCGGCGAGCAGGTCGAGTTCGGCGGGAATGGCGAAGCGCAGGTTGGGCGTGCCACCCTCCGGCCCGTCGCCGAGCACGCAATCCGCCCCTTCGATGCGGTTGGCGACCGGCCACAGCACGATCGGGCGCAGCCCCTCGGCGCGGAGCGCGCTGGCGCGGGCGGCGATGCGCTTGGGCACGCCGCCGCCGCGCCCGTGGGTGATGAGCAGCACCGAGCGCCGCCCATTCCTGTCCTCGCGCCAGCGCAGCATGTCGAGCCGGCGGCGTGGTTCGGCCATCGGGTCGCGTCCCAGCCATTCCTGGATCAGCGCGTCGTAGCCGGGGTGCAGCTGGTTCAGCACGCCGACGTTGCGGGCGATGAGGTGGGACTTGGCGCCGCCGAAGGAGGTGCCGCCGACGTGGGCGACGAAGACGCCGGGGGCCGCGACATGGCGCCAGCCGAGATGGCGGGCGCGCAGGCAGAGATCGTTCTCCTCGCCGTAGCCCTGGGCGAACACGTCCTCGCGCAGCGCGCCGGTGTCGTCGAGACAGTCGCGCTTGACGTACATGCAGAAGCCGACCCCGGTGGGCACCTCGACCGCGCGCCCGCCGTTGGCTTCGGCGGCGAGGGTGTCGCGGGCGATGGTGGCGGGAAGATCGGGCACCGGGTTGGGGCGGTCGGTTTCCGGGTAGCTCAGGATGGTGGCGTCGTTGGAGAGCGGCGTCGCAGTGCCGATGTCGCGCGCGCTGTAGGCGATCTCGCGCAGCCGGTGCAGCCAGCCCGGCGGGCACAGCGTGTCGGAGTTGAGCAGCACCACGTCGCGCCCGGGGTCGTGGCGCATGCCTTCGTTGCAGGCGCCGGGGAAGCCGCGGTTGGCGGGAAGGCGCAACAGCGTGATCGCGCCGTGCGCGGCGAGCGCGTCCAGCGCCGCCACCAGTTCGGTGTCCGGCGAGCAATCGTCCACCACCACCAGCCGGGCCCAGTCGGGCAGCCCGGCGCGCACGGAATCGAGGCAGGCGATGGTCTCCTCGAGACCGCGATAGACCGGCACCACGACATCGACCGGGCGCGGCCGGGCGCCGCCGGCGGGATGGGGACCGAGCAGGCGGGCGGGCACCGACGGCATGGGAGCGAGCGGCGGCGCGGGCGGCGGTCTGGCCGCGGCGGGGAACAGCACGCTGACCGCGCGGGTGGCGGCGACCGCGCTGCGGCGTTCGAGCCCGGGATCGAGCGGGCTGCCGTAGAGGTTGCGCCCGTCGCGCCCGAACACCCGCACCAGCCCGGAAAACCGCGCCAGCCGCTCGGCGGGGACCGCGAAGCGGCGCGGGCGGGCGAGCGGCACCGCGTGCTCGATCCCGGCGGCCGGCTCCTCCGCGATGACGCCGAGCCGCCGGCGCGGATCCTCGACCGCGGCGACGGTGAGCCGGGTCGGGCTCTCGGGGTCGCCCGGCGACCAGGCCCAGCCTTCGAGCCCGCCGTCGCGCGCGGCGACGAAGCCCTCCACCCGCAGCAGCGCGGCGAGCCGGACCGGGCTGCCGAGCAGGTCGCGCTCGCCGAGGCGGACCGCGAGGCTGCCCGCCGTCACCCAGGAATCCGGCAGGCGATAGCGCAGCGGCGCGGCAGCGTCGGCGCCATCCGCTCCCGCCTCCGGGCGCAGCCGCAGCGGGCGTCCGCCGAGCAGGAGTTCGGCCCGTTCCGCGCCGGCGCCGGCGAGCTGCAGGCTGAGCCCGCCGGTGCCGGAGAGGCCGCACCAGCCGGGTGCCGCCGCCGCCGCGGCGATGGCGTCGGCGAAGGCGGCAAGCTCCGGGGTGGGATCGAACGCGTTGCGGGCGAGGCCGGCGGCGAGCGCGGCGGCAGCCGCGGCGGCGTCCCCGGCGCGCAGCGCGCTCGCCGCGAGGCCGAACCAGGCCTCGCGCACGTCGTGGCGGCGGGCGATGGCGGCGAGCGCGGGCCCGGCCGCGGGATCGCCGATGCCGAGCCGCAGCGTGGCGGCGGCCAGTGCGAGGGTGGGGTCGGCGCCGCCGATGCGCCCCAACCGGTCGAGCAGGCGCCGCGCCGCCGCCCCGTCCCCGGCCGCGACCGCCGCCTCCGCCGCCCGCAGCGCCGCCGCCGCCGCCGGTTTCATCGCCGTCGCGTCAGGTCGGCATGTCGCGCACCCGCACCGGCGGCGGCTCGTAGGGAGCCGCGGTCTCGGCGACGGCGCGCAGGAGATCGACGGCGCGCTCGGGGTCGGAGAAATCGACCCGCTCGAGCTGCCAGGGGGCGAAGCGCCACCACTGCACTTCGAGCATCGCGGCCACCACCTTGGGGGCGAGCCGGATGCGCTTGAGCGTGGCCGGATTGCCGGCGACCACGCCGTACGGCGGCACATCCTTGGTGACCACCGCATAGGCGCCGATCACCGCCCCGTCCCCCACCGTCACGCCGGGGCGGATGAAGGCGCCGTGGCCGATCCAGACATCGTTGCCGATCCGGATGGTCTTGACCGCGGTCGGCGGGCTGGCACCCGGCCTGGGGGGCACGAAGCCGTGGTAGCGCTCGGCGTCGGGGAAGTGGTTGCCGATCAGGAAGAGCTTCTGCCGGTTGTAGAAGAACGGGCTGGTGCTGATCCAGTGCATGGCGTGGTTGGAGCGCCCGATCTGCACCGCCTCGCCGATCGAGACATAGCGGCCGATCGTCACCTCCGAGAAGTAGCCCGAGACGGCGTAGCTGAAGGCGCCGAGGAAGAGATTGTTCTCGATCGACATCCATTTGATGCTGCACGGCGGCTCGAACACCGCGAGCGAGGAGAGGTTGACCACGCCCGGGGCATGAAAACTTTCAATACCACGCTCTTTCAACCCCTCTTTGAGAGTCTGAGTCAGCTTGATGAGCATCGGCGTTCCTGACGTGCCCCGTGGCGGTCGATGGCGGGCTGATCGCTGTCCATGTTCCTGATTCCTGGGTTCCTGTCCGTGCCGATCCGGCCGGTGGGGGTTCGTTGGGGAATGCCGCGACCCGCAACCGCTCAGGCCAGCGCCGCCGGCGCGGCTTCGTGGCGGCGGGTGAGCGCTTCCCACAGCTGGCGGTCGAGCCGGGTCATCTGCGCGATGCGCTGGAAGGTGATGGCGGTGGCGCCGAGGCGGACCAGCTCCTCCCGCCGGTTGCGGCGGTCGCCGTCGCGCGCGTTGAGGCGGAAGTTCTTCAGCGTGATCACAGGGTTGTGGCGCCCGGTGACGGCCTCGAGATCGCGCTGCAGAAGATCGAGCTGGCTCATCGTATAGACGCCGTCGAGACAGGAGAGATTGTCCAGAGCCATCTCCACGAAGCGCTTGTCGTTGAGGGATTTTTCCACCGCCTGGCTGGATCGGAGCTGCTGGCGGGCGGCGTAGTGGCGGCCGGCGAAGAAGAACGTGTAGAAATTATCATAGTGATTGTCGAGGAAGTTGCGCAGGCCGGGTTCCTTGCAGGCGAAATATTCATCGACCGGCAGGTTGAGGACCGCCTTCATGCCCTCGTGTCCCGGCGTGGCCAGGACTTCGGGCGCGGTGTTCGCCGCCTTGTCGCGCAGGTAGAAGTAGAAGGACAGGATCCGCTCCACCGGCTCGCGCAGCACGGTGAACACGAAGCGCGGGCCTTCGAGACAGTCGAGCGCGTTCCAGTCGAGATGGCCGGAGAACAGGCGGTAGCGGCGCAACTCCTGGATGGTCATCGCGAAAAGCTGCGGATTGAGGCGCGCGGGGCAGATCTCCTCGGGCTGGTGCAGGCCGGTGATGAATTCGTGCACGGACTGCCCGGCGGTCTTGGGGATGTGCAGGAAGATGATCCTGGGCGATGCCATGAGAACCCTCGATGAGCGCCCGCTCCTTTGCGATGATTCGGGCGCGGTGACGAGCCCGATCATCGCAAAGGAGCGGGCGCGAGGCCAGAGGGTCGTTGCCCGCGCCCCTCAGCCGCCGCAGACCGTGCCATAGCGGGCACGCTGCGGCAGGCGCCGCACGGTGAGGCCGGCGATCTGGATGCCGAGCCCGATGCTGCCCTGCGGCCCCCGGTCGCGCGCGCCGCGCCGGTGGTCTTCGACCTGGGTCTCGTCGCCGATGTAGATCGAGCGCAGATACCAGTTGGCGAAGTTCCTGGCGCTGGCGGGCAGCCGCAGCGTCACCGCTCCGCCGCCGCGCTCCCGGCAGGGCAGCGGGGTGGCGATCAGCGGGCAGAGCAGCCGGTTCAGCACATAGTCGAGCGGCTGGAGCGGGCCGGTGGAGGGGCGGAAGGGAAGCGTCGGGTCGCCGGGCTGGGTCTGGTTGAACACCACCACGGTTGCCCGCGGCCCGATCAGGCATTTGCGGTAGGAGATCGGGCCGGGGCGGTTGCGCACGATCGACTTCTGCAGAAACACCGAGACGATGCGCCGCGTCGCCGGATCGACGAACCAGACCACGAAGCCGGTCACCGCATTGGCGGCGACGACGCCGGTGCGCTGCGCCCGCGCCGTGTCGTAGCTTGCGTAGGCGCGGCTGACCCGGGCGTCGACGTGGTAGGTGAGGAGGTGGTCCATGCGCACCTCCCCGCCGATCGGCCGGGCGGAGAGGAAGATGTTGGCGCCGCCGCGCTCGTCGAGCCGCCCGTTCGCTTCGAAGATGTCATAGACCCAGCGGTGCGCGGCATGGTCGCGGTAGATCCAGAGATGCCCGCCGCCGCCGCGCGCGGTGAAGGCGTAGCGGGCCGGGCCGTAGCGCGGATCGGCGGTGGCGGGATCGTTCTCGCTCATGCGGCCGGGGTGGAGATAGTGGCGGCGATGCCACATCAGCACCTGCCAGCCGGAGGCGGGGCCGGGGATCGCCGGTAGCAGCGGCGCGATCTCCGCCCCGCCGCGCACCTGCCGCCCGGTGCCGAAGGCGAAGCGCGGGCTGGCGAGGCCGGGGTCGGGGAAGACGCTCGCGCCCTGCGCCGCCGCGGCGGGGCTGGCGGCGCAGAGAAGCAGGGCGGCGACGAGGGAACAGCGGAGCGGCATCCGGCGGGCTCTCCTGGAAGCTGCCCCTGGTAGCCGAAGTCGGCCACCCTGTCAGCCACTTCCGGTTGGGGTATAAGGCGGTGGCACCAGATGGGACGCTCGCCGATATGACCGCCTCGCCCGCCCCCGCTCCCGTTCGTTTCCTCGATCTCGCCGCCCAGCAGGCCCGCCTCGGCGCCGATCTGCGCCGGCGGATCGACGCGGTCCTGGCGCACGGGCAGTTCATCCTCGGACCCGAGGTCGGCCAGCTCGAAGCCGCCCTCGCCGCCCGCGCCGGCGTCGCCCAGTGCGTGGCGGTGAGTTCGGGGACCGACGCGTTGCAGATCGCGCTGATGGCCGAGGGCATCGGGCCGGGGGACGCGGTGTTCCTGCCCGCCTTCACCTATACCGCGACCGCCGAGGTGGCGCTGGTGCTCGGCGCCACGCCGGTCTTCGTCGATGTCGATCCCGCCACCTTCCAGATCGACCCCGCCCATCTCGAACGCCGCATCGCCGCGGTGAAGGCGGCCGGCCGGCTGCGGCCGCGGGCGGTGATCGGCGTCGATCTCTTCGGCCAGCCGGCGCCCTGGGAGGCGCTCGGCGCGATCGGCGCGCGCGAGGACCTGTTCCTGCTCGACGATTGCGCGCAAGGCTACGGGGCGCGCCTCGGCGGGCGGCCGCTCGGCGGCTTCGGCCACGCCGCGGCGGCGAGCTTCTTTCCCGCCAAGCCGCTCGGCTGCTACGGCGACGGCGGCGCCCTGCTCACCGATTCGGCCGAGCGCGCCGCGCTCTATCGCAGCCTGCGCACCCACGGCGAGGGGGCGAGCCGCTACGAGGTGCTGCGCATCGGCATGAACGGCAGGCTCGATACCATCCAGGCCGCCGTGCTGCTCGCCAAGCTGCCCCACTTCGACGCCGAACTCGCCGCCCGCGAGCAGGTCGCCCGCTTCTACGACGGCCGCCTGGCCGGGCTGGTGCGCATCCCGGCCCGGGTCGCGGGGGCCACCAGCGCGTGGGCGGTCTATGCCATCCTGCTCGCCGACGGCGCGGCGCGCGAGGCGGTGCGGGCGGGGCTCGCCGCCGAGGGGGTGCCGAGCGCGATCTACTACCCCAAACCGCTCCACCACCAGCCCGCCTATGCCGCGGTGCACGACGGAGCCGCGCTGCCGGTGGCCGAGGATCTCGCCGGACGCATCCTCGCCCTGCCGATCCACCCCGACCTCTCCGCCGCCGACCTCGCGCGTGTCACCGGCGCGGTGGCCCGCGCGCTCGGGCGGGCCGAGGCGGCGTAGCGGCGGGCGGGTTTCGGGGCGCGATCGGGGTGCTATAAGGTCGCGGTCATGAGCCTGCCCATCCCCTTGCCCGCCTGGCTGCCCTGGTGGCTGCCGCTGCTGATCCTGCTGCCCGCGGGGCTCTACCTGCTGGTGTTCCTGCTCATGCCCTTCAGCGTGTTCGGGCTGAAGGGCCGGCTCGACGCGATCGAGATCCGGCTCGACGAGATCCAGCAGGATCTGCGCGCCCTGGTCGAGCGCCTGCCCGCCGCCGTGGCGGCGGCGCGCTATGCCGAGGAGAACTACATCGAG
>DAHWFB010000106.1 GCA_027326105.1 Acetobacteraceae bacterium | reverse complement strand
CGGCCCGGAATGGCATATCGCTGCACGCCGAGCGAGGGGATGAAGAAGCTATGGATCACGTCCCCGCTGGTCTCGAGAATGCGGATGTTCTTGCCCACCGGCAGCACCAGCGCGGGGGCAGCGGTCAGCAGCCGCGGCTGGCCGGGCTTGCGATTCTTGCCGGTCACGACATAGCTCGAATAGTCGATCTTCTCGGCCGGGTAGGTGTATTCCCAGTACCACTGGTGCCCGGTGACCTTCACCGTCATGAAGGGGTGTTCGGTCTTGTTCTCGTAGAAGACCAGCCGGAACGAGGGAATGGCGATCCCCACCAGGATCAGGATGGGGATGATCGTCCAGGCCAGTTCGAGCACCGTGTTGTGGCTCACCTGGCTCGGCACCGGATTGCGCTTGGCGTTGTAGCGCACGATGATCCACAGCAGCAGCCCGGCGACCAGCATGGTGATGAGGGTGATGATGAGCAGCACCGCGTCGTTCAGCGCGATCATGTCGCGCTTTACCGGGCTGTAGCCGGGCTGAAGCCCCATCTCCCAGGGCTTGGGCGCACCCACCACGCCGCCGGCCGCGGCCGCGAAGCCGGCCGGCGCGAAGCCCGCCACCGCTGCCAGAAGCAGGAGAAAACCGCTGAAGCGACGCCACCGGAGCTGCATGAGCGCGACCATCCTGACTGCCGAAAACCGGGGCCTCGCGACCCCCCCAACCCTGGACCTTTCCACTATATGACCAAGTGTTCAAGATCAAGCGCAACCGCCACGGGCGGGCCGCGCGGCGCCGCGGAACCGGGCGGCAATTTTCCGCACGGCCCGCCGATTCCGTTAACCTTCATGCAACCGTGTGCGGCCCACACTCGGTCCACGGCCCCAAAGGAGCCGGTGTTCTGGGAGAACCGCCATGTCCCGACTCGCTCGCATCGAACTGCCCCAAGACCCCACCCCCCTTCTGCACTGCACCGATCTGCCGGACGCCGCCGCGCGCCCGGGCATGAGCCCGCTGCTGCTGTGCGACCGTCTGATCACGCTGGCCGAGGACGCCGACCGCGCCGGCCTCAAGCGCGCCGCCTCCCGCCTGGTTTCCCTCGCCTACGCGGTCTGCGACATTCACTGACCCCGCGCCGCCGCCTCAGTGCGGCGGGTGGGCCAGCCGCCAGGCGATCGCCGGGCCGAGGTCGGGCACGAATTGCGGGTCGGCGAGCGGCCCGCCGACCGCGAGCCCGAGCGTCGGCGCCGCCGCGAGCGCCGGGGTCAGACGCAAGTCCAGGTCGAATCGGGGTGGCAGCAGTCCGACCGCTCCCGCGATCACCGCCTGCCCGGACGGCCCGGCGAGCCTGCCCTGCCCCAGGCGCAGCGTCCCCTCGGCGAGCGTTCCCGCGAGATCGAGCCGGCCGAACGCGCTCTCCCCGCCCGCGAGCGCCCGCCGCGCCGCGGCGAGCGCCTGCTGCCCGGGCCCCGCCAACGCCGCGGCGAGCGCGGCGAGATCGAACCCCCGCACCCGCCCGTTTGCCACCGTGACCGCGAAGCGCCCGGCCAGCGTGGCGGCGATCGCGGCCAGCGAATAGCCTTCCGCCCGCGCCGAGCCCCGCCCCGAAACGGTGCCGGCGAGCAGATCGAGCGGCGCGCGCAGTACCGGCCGCTCGACCCGCACCCCCGAGAGGCGCGCCTCGAGCGCGAACCGCGGCAGCCCCGCGGTGGCGTCCAGCCCCAGCGTCCCCGCCACCCGGCCGCCATCGAAGCGCGCCCCCGCGAGCGCGAGGTCAAGCCGCCCGGGTGCCGTGGCGAGGCTGCCCGCCACATCGGTGAAGCGTGCCCGCCCCCAGAAGGACAGGCTGCCCACGCGCAGGCCGAGCACCGCGCGCAGCCCGGCGGGCGGCCAGCCGGCGGGCCGTGGCAGGCGCAGCGCCAGCGCCGCTGCCGGCCCCGGCGCCGGCAGCGTGACCTGGTCGAGATCGAGGTTTCCCGTCAGCACCGGTCCCGGCCCGCTCCAGGCGAGCCGGAGGTCGCCGCTCGCCTGGCGGGTGCCGGCGGTGAGCGCGAAGGAGCGCACATCGAGCCCGCCCGCGCCGAGTGCCGCGTCCGCGCGCAGCGACAGCGAGCCCGGCCCCACCCAGGCTTCCGGCCGCGCCACCCCGAAGGCCGCGAGCAGGCGCGCCGCCGCCGGGAAGCGCAGGGTGAAGGGTCCGCGCAGGCGGCCCGCCGGCAGGTCGACCTGCGCGTCGGCGCCGAGGCGAAGATCACCGAGACGGGCGGCGAACCGCCCGGTGAGCCCCGCCACCGGCCCCGTCGCGGTGGCGGAGAGGGTGAACGGCCCCTGCCAGAGCGCCGGCGCGCGGGCAGCGAGCGCGGGCAGGATGCGCGCCAGCGTCGTCCCGTCGGGCGCGGAGAGCGTGAGCCGCGCCTTGCGCAGCACGCCGGCCGGGGCCGGCTTCGCCGCCACCGCCGGGCCGGGCGAGGGCATGGTCCAGGTGGCGCCGGCGAGGCCGTGGATGTCTCCCACCGCCCCGCTCGCCCGGCGCAGCACGATCTCGTGGCCGCGGCTGCCGGCGTCGAGCAGCAGATGGTCGATGCGCCAGCCGGCGACCATGAGCCGCCCCACCCGCAGTTGGAGATCGAACCCGAAGCGCGAACCGACCCCGGCGAGCGCCGCCCGCGCCGCCCGTGCAGTAGCTCGCCAGGGGTCGAGGGAAAGCCGGTCGAACCGCAGCCCGGCGGCGACGTGGGGGCGCACCCCGAGCGCGAGGCTCACCCCGCCCGCGACGCGGCTCGCTCCCAGCGTTCCCTCGATCCGCGCGAACATCACCCGCCCGGGCGCGAGGCGTAGCCGGGAGGAAAGCGCGGCGCGGCCGGCCAGCCCGGGCGGCAGCGCCGGCCAGGCGGCGCCCAGCGCCCGCGCCAGCCAGGCGGCGGTGGCGCCGAGAGCGGGGGTGACCAGGCGAACCCGCCCGTGCCCGCGCGGGCCCGCCCGCGCCGCGCCGGCGAACGATACAAGCCCGCCCCCGGGCAGGCCGGCCCCGAGCGCGGTCACGGT
Organism: Acetobacteraceae bacterium; assembly: GCA_027326105.1. Taxonomy (GTDB): domain Bacteria; phylum Pseudomonadota; class Alphaproteobacteria; order Acetobacterales; family Acetobacteraceae; genus DAHWFB01. The sequence goes on along the minus strand of DAHWFB010000106.1, from coordinate 3,221 downwards.
CAGCCCGCCCACGCCCCAGCGCAGCCCCCCGCGCAACCCGGCGAGCACCCCGCCCGGCACCGCCGCCTCCCCGATGGCGAAAGCGAGCCGCGCCGGCACCGCCGCCGCCGCGGGCGGATGCGCCGCCCACAGCGCGAGCCAGGGCGCGAGCGCGAGCCGGGGCAGGGTGAGCGAGACCGCGAGCCCGAGTCGTGGCGCGATGGCGAGCCGCAGCCCGCCGCTACCGACCACGCCCCCGAGCACGATCGCGGCCTTTCCCATCGTCACCGCCCGCGCCGAGGCGGCGAGTGTTCCGCGCAGGTCGAACGGCAGCGCCGGCGCCGGCAGGAGCGCGCCGAGATCGCCGCCCTGGAGCACCAGCCTCCCGCGCACCTCCCCCTCCGGGGAGACCGTGCCGCCGAAGCCGAGCCCGATCGGTGCCGCGGCCCCGGCCCGCGCCGCCTCGTTCACCCGCAGATTGAGCGCGGACTGGCCGGTCCCGCCGGGTTCCGCGAGGGTGAGGAGAAAGCTCCACCCGCGGCCGGCGAACTTCGCGGTGCCCGAGGCACTGAGCGCCCCCGCACCCCCGCCCGCGGCGAGCCGCGCGTTCACCCCGGTGAGCCGCAGCCCGCCGATCACCAGCGTGCCGTTCTCGATGCGGGCAGAAAGATCAGAGAGCCAGGCCGGCGACATGGCGGCAATTCCGTTGGGCGGCAGCGGCCAGGGCAGGGTGACGGTGGGACGGTCGAGAAAGAGGGTGCGCATCACCACCCGCCCGGCGAGCAGCGGCCCCAGCGCGACCCGCAGCCGCACCGCCCGCGCGGTGATGCCGACCCCGTCGCCGATGTCGGCGACGGTGATGGCGCCGGCGCGCAGCTGGGTCTGCGGCAGGAGCGAGAGGGTGATCGGCCCGGCGAGCGTCACCGGCCGCCCCAGCGCCGCGCTGACCACGGCGGCGAGGGCGGCGCGGTGGCGGTTCCAGTCGGTGAAACGGGGGGCGAACCAGAGCAGGGCGAGCAGCAGCGCGAACAGACCGGCGAGCGCCAGCGCCGCGATCCGCAGCCCGCGCCGGCCTGAGAGCCCGCCCCGCCGCCTCCGCCGTTCCGCCATCTGCCGTCCGACCCTCCACTGTCCCGTGTGGGCCAAAATGCGGGCAAGCAGGCGGGCCGGCAAGCGCAGGCACCCAGAGCCGGCGCCCAGAGCCGGCGCCCAGAGCGGGCACGCCGAGCGGGTACGCAGAGCGGGCACCCAGACCGCTACGGCGTGGGAACCGTTTTGCCCGCGTCAACCCCGGCGTGCTACACCCGTTCAGAGGCAGAGATGGGATATTGGGGAAAGATCATCGGGGGCGTGGCGGGGTTCGCCATGGGCGGGCCGCCGGGCGCGGTGGTGGGGCTCGCACTCGGCCACGCCGCCGATAGCGGCGCCCTGCCGCGCGGGCTGCGCGAGGCGCGCCGCGCCGGCCGCCCCGGCGTGCTCAGCTCCGCCCGCCTCGCCGCCCTGCTCGGCCGCCGCGACCAGCTTTTCGCCATCGGCGTGGTGGTGCTCTCCGCCAAGCTCGCCAAATGTGACGGGCCGGTGGTTCGCGCCGAGATCGACGCCTTCAAGCGCCATTTCCGCATTCCTCCGGAATCGGTCCATGACATCGGCCGTCTGTTCGACCAAGCGCGCGACAGCACCGAGGGCTTCGAGGGGTTCGCCCAGCAGATGGGCGAGGCCTTCGCCGACAACCAGATCCTGCTCGAGGAGGTGCTGACCGCCCTCTTTGCCATCGCCCGTGCCGACGGGGCGCTCAACGGGCGCGAGCAGGACTATCTCACCCGCGTCCACCGGCTGTTCGGCCTCGCCCCCGAGGCCTGGGACCGCGCCCGCGGCACCGCGCGGCGCGCGAGCTACGCCGAGGATGATCTCGACCCCTACGTGATCCTTGGCGTCGGCCGCGGCGCCGACAACGACACCCTGCGCGCCGCCTGGAAGAAGCTGATGCGCGAGAACCACCCCGACGGGCTCGCCGCGCGCGGCGTGCCGCCCGAATTCATCGCCCGCGCGACCGAGAAGGTGGCTTCGATCAACGCGGCCTGGGACCGCATCAAGCGCGAACGGGGCCTCTGACCCGGTCATGCGCGAACGGCCCAGCCCCAATTTCGACGCCCGCCCGCCCGGGCAGGATGTCGATGTGCTGGTGCTGCACTACACCGGCATGAAGACCGCCGCCGCCGCGCTCGATCGGCTCTGCGACCCGGCGGCCGAGGTCTCCAGCCACTACCTCGTCGAGGAGGACGGCACCGTCTGGCGCCTGGTGGCGGAGGAGCACCGCGCCTGGCACGCCGGCACCTCCTTCTGGCGCGGGATGAGCGGGCTGAATGGTCGCTCGATCGGGATCGAGATCGCCAATCCCGGGCACGAATGGGGCTGCCTTCCGTTCCCGCCGGCCCAGATGGCGGCGGTCCGTGACCTCTGCCACGCCATCCTCGCCCGCCACCCCATCCCCGCCCGCAACCTCGTCGCCCACAGCGACATCGCCCCAGAGCGGAAGCAGGATCCGGGCGAATTGTTCGACTGGGCGGGGCTGGCCCGCGACGGCATCGGCCTGTGGCCCGAGCAGCGCGACGAAGCCGCGCCAGCGCCCGACCGCGCCGCCACCCTGCTCGGCGCCATCGGGTACGGGTTCGCGCCGGCGACGGAAGCGAGCCTCGCCGACTGCCTGCGCGCCTTCCAGCGCCGCTGGCACCCGCACTGCCTGAGCGGCGCGGCCGACCCCGCCACCATGGCCCGGCTGGCGACGGTCGCCCGCGCATTCGCCGACACCTTCGCCGGCGGTTCGCCGTGAGCCGCGGATGGCTGGCGCCGGCGCCGGCGCATGCGCATATGCGCTTCATGGTCCGGAGAATCGCGCGATGAAGCCCACCTTCGCCCCCGCCCTCGCCCTGGCGCTCGCCCTCGCCGGCTGCACCACCGCACCGCTTTCGCCGGACCGCGCGGCGGCACGCTCCGACTGCCAGAGCCAGACCGACCAGGCGCTGCTCACCCGCAACCGCGCGCTCCTTTTCCAGGGCGGGCCGACCAACACCCCCTATTCCGCCGGCGGGCTGGTGGGCCTGCCCAACCAGGGGCTCGCGCTCCGCTACCAGCGCGAACAGATGATCGGTGATTGCTTGAAAAACAAAAGTTTCGGCGCCGCTCCCGCAATTTCGCCCTAACCGGTGCGGCGGCGGCGGGCCGCGGCGCCGGGGCGCGGCCGG
>DAHWFB010000080.1 GCA_027326105.1 Acetobacteraceae bacterium | reverse complement strand
CAGCGCAACGAGATGGCCGAGGGCGAAGAGATAGAAGATGCCCGCCCCGCTGGTGATGCCCTCCTGGCGCGCGTAGCCGGCGAGGAAGCCGAAGACCCGGGAGCCGACCCCGAGGAAGGGCAGGTAGAAGGCCACCAGCGCAAGCGCGAAGACCAGCGGCAGCCGCCAGTCCTGCCGCCACCCGTCCTGCCGCCACCCGTCCCGCCGCCGCCAGAGCGCGGGCGCCACCACCGCGGGCAGGAATTTCGTGAGCGTCGCCGCCGCCAGCCAGAAGCCGGCGAGCCCGGGCCGGCGCAGCGCCGCCGCGAGCAGGGCGAGGGCGAGGAAGCCCACCGCCAGCGCATCGACATGGCCGCTGCCCGCGAACTCCCACACCACCAGCGGATTCCAGGCGTAGAGCAGGATGCGTTCGGGCGGCGCTCCGGCGCGGCGGAGCAGCGCGAGCAGGCACAGGACGGCCACCGCCTCGAACCCGACCATCGCCGCCTTCATCGCCCGCACCGACGGATCGACCGCGGCGACCGCGCGATAGACCAGTTCGGCGGCGGGCGGATAGATGGTCGGCGCATAGGATTTGCGGTTGATGAACGGGTAGATACGGCGGTCGCGCAGGAAGCGGAGATGCGGATCGGAGGGCAGGAACCGGTAGGGGTTGATGCCGGCCTGCTGCACCTTCCCGTCCCACACGTAGCGATAGACGTCGGTGGAGAGAAACGGCGGCGCGAGCAGCGGCGGGACCCGCATCGCCGCGGCGAGCGCGAGGATGGCCCAGACCGCGCCCCGCCCCAGACCGCCACCCGGCCCCGGCCCCGGCCCCGGCCCGCCACGCAGCACCAGGAGCGCGGCGAGGAGATAGAGGGCGCCCGCGGCCAGCGCCAGCCAGACGAAGGCGCGCATCCGGGCGTTGCCGCCGATGCCGAGCGCCCCCGGCGCGTGGAGCCCGCGCTGGGCGAGGATCAGCCCGACCATGGCCAGCCCGAGGAACAGGAGCAGCGCCAGGCGCAGGCCCGGCCGCGCCGGGATCATCCGGCTTCGGCGCGCATCACCCGGCCTCCGCGGGGCCGCCGCCCGCGCGATCGGGTTCGCCGAGGAACGCCCGTGTCGCCGGCGCCGGAAAAGGGCGCAGCGGCCCCTCCGGCGGGGCGGCCAGTTCGCGGGCCAGCCGGGCCAGCGAGGCCGCGTCATCGACATCGAACCAGGGCGGGAGGGTCGCGCAGGCGACGGCGGAAGCGGCGGCGCGGGCGAGCGTGGCGCCGCTCACCGCCGCCGTGCTCCAGGGGATCTCGGCGAACAGCGCGGCGTGGGGCGATTTGAGCCCGATCAGGTAGTAGCCGCCATCCTCCGCCGGCCCCAGCACGACCCGGTCCCCCGGCGCCGCCAGCCGGTCGTGGGCCTCGATCAGGAGCGCGTTGGGCAGGCTCGGGCTGTCCGAATTGACCAGGATCGCGCTTGTGTAGCCGCGCCCGAGCAGGGCGCCGGCGGCGTGCAGGAGGCTGCGCCCGATGCCGCGGATGGCGGGGTCCATCGCGATCTCCCCGTCGGCGAGCAGCAGCCCGGTCCCCGGCGCGAGCATGCCGGCGAACCCGCCCGCGCCGGACGCCGGCGCATAGGCCACGAACCCGTCGATCGGGCGCAGCGCGGCGGCGGCGGCGATATTGGCGGTGACATCGCGCAGGAAGGCGGCGTTGAGCGCGGTCGCCTGCGCCGGGGTGAGCGGGGGGACCAGCCGGGTCTTGACCCGCCCCGGCACCGGCGCCTTCGCCATCACCGCGATCGCCGAGCGCGCGGACCTCTCGCTCACGTCAGCAACGAGAGCGGACCGCGGGCGCCGCGCCGGCGCAGCCAGGCATCGGCGCCCAGCCGCCGGCCCGGCGGATCGACCAGGAACAGGCCCATGATGATGATCAGGAAGAAATAGGTCCAGGGCCACTCGTGCGGCGCCGAATAGAGCCCGAGCCAGAGATTGGCCGCCATCAGCACCCCGAGCAGGGCGCCGAGCCGGGTGAACAGCCCGAGGATGAGGGAAACCCCGATCGCGACCTCGATCGCATAGACGAGCGGCCCGAAGATCGCGATGTTGGGCAGCACGAGGTCGGCCACGAAGGCGCTCTGCAGCGCGGTGGAAGCGTGCGCCACCTCCTGCTTCATCCAGTAGATCAGCCCGTCGTACTGCGGCGGCACCTTCCAGAGCGACTGCTGCCACCACATCGCCCCGGTCAGCAGGCGCAGGAGCCAGATCGCCCCGTCGTGCGCGTCCGCCCCGGAGCGGGCGCGGACGGTGAGCGCGAAGCCCAGGCTGCCGGCGAGCAGGAGCCAGAACACCAGGGTCAGCGGCTGGGTATTGAACAGGAAGACCAGCACGTCGTGCAGCGGGTTGGGTCGCATCCCTCCTCCTTGGCCGGCGCCCGGCGCGCGGTTCGCGGCCGAGGCTGGCATGGCGTGCCGGCGCTGTCGATCGCTGCCCAGGGAGATCGGGCCGCGGCCGGCGGCGGCAAGGGGGGCGGCGACGAGAGGCGCGGGTGCCGGGGCGGGCGAATCGCCACGACAGCGGCGCGCCGGCTGGGGTATACTCCGGACGCGACCCAGTCTTGCAGCAGAATTTTCTACCGAGTGGCTCCAGGGCTGGTGACAGGAGAAGAATTTTCCGCTATCCGGCCCCCGAAACCGCGATGAGGACCTATTCCGCAATGAGTTCCGATCTCGAAGCCCGCAAGATTCTGGTCATGGGCCTGCCCGGCTCGGGCAAGACCACGCTCGCCCGGGTGCTCGCCAAGCGCCTGAACGCGGTGCATTTCAACGCCGACGAAATCCGCCACAACGTCAACCGCGACCTCGGCTTCAGCGTCGAGGACCGGGTCGAGCAGGCCCGCCGCATGGGCTGGCTCTGCGACCAGGTGGTCAAGACCGGCGGCTATGTCGTCTCCGACTTCATCTGCCCCACGCCGGAGACCCGGGAGGCGTTCGGCCCCTGCTTCACGGTCTGGGTGGACCGGATCGAGAGCGGGCGGTTCGAGGATACCAACCGCATGTTCCTCCCGCCCGAGCGCTACGAGGTGCGGGTGACGTCGGAAGGCGCGGCCGAGGCCTGGGCGGAGCGCATCGTCACCCGGCTGCGCCCGACCTTCGACCCCAAGGCGGCGACTGCGCTGTTCGTCGGCCGCTACCAGCCCTTCCACGACGGGCACCGCGCGCTCATCGTCGAAGGCATCCGCCGCGTCGGGCAGGCCTGCATCGCGGTGCGCAACACCCACGGCCTCGACCACAAGAACCCGTACAATTTCGAGGCGGTGCGCGAGCGCATCGAGGCCGCCCTCTTCGACCAGGTCGGGCGCTTCGTCGTCGTGCCGCTGCCCAACATCAGCAACATCTTCTACGGGCGCGACGTGGGCTATTCGATCGAGCGCATCGAACTGCCGGAGGAGTTCCACAACGTCTCCGCGACCAAGGTGCGGGCGGCGCTCAACAGCCTCGGCCCGAACTGAGCCGATGGCGGACCCGGCCGCCCGCCCTCCCGGGCAGAAGCACCGCATCGTGATCGTCGGCGGCGGGGTGGCGGGGCTCGAACTCGCCACCCGCCTCGGCAACGGGCCGGGCCGGGCCGGCCGGGCCGAGATCGTGCTGGTCGAGAAGCGGCGCACCCACCTCTGGAAGCCGCTGCTGCACGCGGTCGCCGCCGGCAGCATGGACCCCAGCGCCCACGAGCTGAACTATCTCGCCCAGGCGCACTGGCACCATTTCAGCTACCGGCTGGGCGAGATGGTCGGGCTCGACCGGGGACGGCGGGAGGTGCTGCTCGGGGCCACCCTCGATGACGAAGGGCGGGAAATCACCCCCGCCCGCGCCATCCCCTACGATACGCTGGTGCTCGCGGTGGGCAGCGTCACCAACGACTTCGGCACCCCGGGGGTGGCGGAATTCGCGGTGCCGCTGGAAACCCCCCAGCAGGCGGCGCGCTTCAACCGCCGGCTGGTCAACGCCTGCATCCACGCCCATGTCCAGGAGGAGCCGATCCGCCCGGGCCAGCTCCACGTCGCGATCATCGGCGCCGGGGCGACGGGGACCGAACTCGCCGCCGAGATCCACCGCACCGCCCGCGAGGTCGTCACCTACGGGCTCGACCGGGTGCAGCCCGAGCGCGACATCCGCATCATCCTGATCGAGGCCGCCCCGCGCGTCCTGCCCGCCCTGCCGGAGCGGCTCTCCACCGCCGTCGCCGCCCTGCTCGGCCGGCTCGGAGTAGAGGTGCGCACCGGCGCGCAGGTCGCCGCGGTCGATGCGCACGGGGTCACGCTCGCCGGCGGCGCCTTCCTGCCGGCGGAGCTCGTGGTCTGGTGCGCGGGCGTGAAAGGGCCCGAGTGCCTCGCCCACCTCGACGGGCTGGAGGTCACCCGCAGCAACCAGCTGGTGGTCGAACCCACGCTCGCGACCACCCGCGACCCCGCCATTTTCGCGATGGGCGACTGCGCGAGCTGCCCGGACGGGCACGGCGGGCGGCTGCCGCCGCGCGCCCAGGCCGCCCACCAGCAGGCGGCGCACCTGGTGCGCAGCCTGCGCGGGCGGCTCGCCGGCCGGCCGCCCAGCCCCTTCGTCTATCGTGATTTCGGCTCGCTGGTCTCGCTCGGCAAATTCTCCACCGTGGGCAACCTCATGGGTGTGGTGATCGGGCGCAGCTTCTTCGTCGAGGGGTTGATGGCGCGGCTGATGTACCGCTCGCTCTATTTCAGCCACGAATCGGCGCTCTACGGTCCCTTGCGGGCGACCACCCGGGCGCTCGCGCGCGCCATCTTCCGCCACGGCGGCCCGGTGGTGAAGCTGCACTGAAGCCCGGCGCGCCTGCGGCCGGGCCGGCTGGACGGGCGGGCGGGGATTGACCACACTCCGCCCATGAAGCCGCTCGGGCGCCGCCTCGCGCCGCTCTACCGTCTCTATGAACGCCGCCTGTCGCGCCAGATCGCCGGCGGCGCACTGCCCCGCCACGTCGGCATCATCCTCGACGGCAACCGTCGCCACGGGCGCGAGGCCGGCCTCAGCGATCCCCGCCGGATCTACGACGCCGGCGCCGAAAAGCTCGACGACGTGCTCGACTGGTGCTGCGATCTCGGCATCCCCGCCGTCACCCTCTGGGTGTGCTCGACCGAGAATCTCGCCCGGCCGGAGGCGGAGGTCGCGGGTATCCTCGGCGCGGTCGCGGCCAAGCTCGGGGCGCTCGCGATCGACCCCCGCACCCACGCCCGCGCCATCCGGGTCGCCGCCATCGGCAGGCTCGACCTGCTGCCGGAGGCGACCCTCGATGCCATCGGCCGCGCGGCGGCGGCCACCGCGGATCACGGGCGGATGCTGCTCACCATCGCCATCGGCTACGGCGGGCGCGAGGAGATCATCGATGCGGTGCGCGCCAATCTCGCCGCCCTCGCGGAGCAGGGCGCGAGCCTCGCGGAGGCGGCCGCCGCGATCAGCCCGGAGAGCATCCGCCGCCATCTCTACATGCCCGACCTGCCCGACCCCGACCTCATCATCCGCACCTCGGGCGAGTTGCGGCTCTCGGGCTTCCTGCTCTGGCAGAGCGCCTACAGCGAGTTCTACTTCACCGACGTCTACTGGCCCGCCTTCCGCCGCATCGACCTGCTGCGCGCCATCCGCTCCTTCCAGCAGCGCTTCCGCCGCTTCGGCAGGTAGCGCGGGTCAGCGCTGGCGCCAGGGCAGATCCGACGCCTTCCAGCCGGCGACCGTGCCCCGGTGCCCCTCCGGGTCGACGGGTCCTTCGAACCCGTCGGCGACATTGTAGCAATAGGGAAAGCCCGCCGCCTCGGCGGCGAGTGCGGCGGCACGCGAGCGCCCGCCGGTCCGGCAGAGGAAGAAGATGCGATGCTCCGGGGTCAGCCCGGCTTCGGCCAGCTGCGCGACGAAGCCCGGGTTGTGCGCCATCGAGGGATAGACCTGCCAGGGGATCAGGCTCACCTCCTTGGCGAGTTCGGCAAGATCGGGCAGGCCGACGAAGGTCCACTCCGCCTCGGTGCGGACATCGCAGAGCGCGGCCTCCGGCCGGCTGGCCAGCGCCTCCCAGGTCTGCTGCGGCGATACGTCCTCGACCATTTTCCGCTCTCCTCACCATCGTCCGAACCGGGGCCATCATGGCAGACCCCGGACCGCGCCCCAAGATGGCCCGCCGGCGGAGCGCAGATCAGGCCTCGTAGCGCACCGGTGCCGCGGAGCGGCGGACGCAGGCGCGCAGGCTGCCCGCCGCGATGGTGCCGAGCGCCTCGGCCTGGACCAGCAGGTTGCCGATCAGCGTCGCCTCCACCGGCCCGGCGATCAGGGGAATGCCGCAGGCCCGCGCCGTGAGCCGGTTCAGCAGGTCGATCTGCGCGCCCCCGCCGACCACATGCAGCCGCGACGCCGCCCGCCCGGTCACCCCGGCGATGGCGGCGAGGATCGCATCCGTCTTGGCGGCCAGGCTCTCCAGGATGCAGCGGGTGATCGCCCCCTGCCCTTCCGGCACCGGCCCGCCGCGCTCGCGGCAATAGGCCTGCACGCGCGCGGGCATGTCGAGCCCGGGGGCGAGAAAGCGGGCATCGTCGGGGTCGATCCGCGCGTCGGTGGCGGCGGCCTCGGCGGCGGCGTAGAGCGTGGCGTAGTCGCCGTCCCCCCAGGCGCGGCGGCACTCTTGCAGGATCCAGAGGCCCATCATGTTCTTGAGCAGCCGGGTGGTGTTGCGCAGCCCCTGCTCGTTGGTCAGATTTTCGGCCCGCGCCGCCGCGGTGATCACGGGTGCTGCCGTCTCCACCCCGACCAGCGCCCAGGTGCCGGAGGAACTGTAGGCCCAGCCGTCACCTTCCGCCGGAACCGCGGCCACGGCGCTGGCCGTGTCGTGGCTCGCGGGGGCGACCACCACGGCGCCCTCCAGCGCCCATTCGCGGGCGAGGAGCGGATCGAGCGGGCCGAGCACGCTGCCCGGATCGACCAGCGGCGCCAGCAGGCGGAGCGGAATCGAAAACGCGGCGCCGACCGCCTCCGACCAGCCCCGCGCGCGCGGATCGTAGAGCTGGGAGGTGCTCGCGTTGGTCCGCTCCGCCACCGCCCGCCCCGAGAGCCAGTAGTGGAACAGATCCGCGACCAGCACCAGCCGGTCCGCCCGTTCGAGCACGCCGGCGGCCTGGCGGCGATGGGAGAGCAGCTGGGGCAGCGTGTTGATGTCGAGGAACTGCACCCCGGTCGCCTCATAGAGCGCGGCGGGCGCCATCGCCTCGGCGAGCCGCGCCGCCGCCCCCTCGGTGCGCCGGTCGCGATAGCTGTGCACGAAATCGATGACCAGGCCATCGGCATCGAGCAGGGCGTAGTCGAGGCCCCAGCTCGTCACGCCGACGCTGCGCACGCCCCCGCGCGCCCCGGCGCGCGCCAGCCCCACCCCGATCTCGCGCCAGAGCGCGAGCACGTCCCAGTAGAGATTGCGCCCGAGCGGCACCGCGCCGTTGGGAAAGCGGTGCAGGATCTCGAGCGCGAGCCGCCCGTTCCGGATCTCGCCGAGCGCCACCCGCCCGCCGGAGGCGCCGAGATCGATCCCGACGTGGCGCGCCGGCTCAGCGGACATAGGCCGCGGGCACGCCGCCATCCACCGTGATCACGCCGCCGGTGGTCTTGGCCGAGGCGGGCGAGGCGAGAAAGCACACCGCCTCGGCGACATCCTCGGGCAGCACGTTCACCTTCAGCGTGGTGCGCGCGCGGTAGTGCTCCTCGAGCTGGTCCTCGCGGATGCCGTAGGTCGCCGCACGCTCCGCCCGCCAGGTGGAGTTCCAGATCGAGGAGCCGGCCAGCACCGCGTCCGGCAGCACGGAATTGACCCGGATGCCGAGCGCGCCCCCCTCCTCGGCGAGACAGCGCGCGAGATGCAGCTCGGCCGCCTTGGCCGCCGAATAGGCCGCGGCATTGCGCCCCGCCGCCACCGCGTTCTTGCTGGCGACGAAGACCAGGGCGCCGCCCGTGCCCTGCCGGCGCAGCAGGCGGAACGCCTCGCGCGCGACCAGGAAATAGCCGGTGGCGAGAATGTCCTGCTGGCGCTGCCAGGCGGCGAGCGTGGTCTCCTCGATCGGCGCGCTCATGCTGATGCCGGCGTTGTTGACGACGATATCGACCCCGCCGTAGGCGAGCGTCGCCTCGGCGAAGGCCTCGATCACCGCCGCCTCCTCGGTCACGTCCACCGCGACCGCGAGCGCGCGCCGGTGGCCGTGGCGCTGCACGACCTCGCCGGCGACCTCGGCCGCGCCGGCGGCGTTGCGATCGGCGATGACGACATGCGCCCCCTCGCGCGCGAGGCGGGCAGCGACCGCACGGCCGATGCCGCTGGCGGCGCCGGTGATCAGCGCCACCTGTCCGTCGAGCGGGCGCGGGCCGGGCCGCAGCGAGAGCTTGTAGAGTTCCAGCGGCCAGTATTCGATGGCGAAGCTCTCGGCAGGAGAGAGCGAGACGAATCCGCCGACGCTCGCGGCGCCCCGCATCACCACCATCGCGCGGTGGTAGAGCTGGCGCGCGACCTCCGCGCCCTGCGCGTCCGCGCCGCTGGTGATCATGCCGAGACCGGGGACCAGGATGACGCGCGGATAGGCCGGAAACATCCGGTCGCCCTCGGCGCAGTGATCGGCGAAATAGGATTCGTAGGCGTGGACGAACTGGGCGAGGCCGGTGCGGGCGCGCGCGAGCAGCGCCTCCTCGCCATCCGCCGGCTTCCAGTCGAGGAAGAAGGGAACGCGCTTGGTGTGCACGAGATGATCGGGGCAGGCGGCGCCCACCTGCGACAGCGCGGGTGCGGCCGCGGAGCCGGCGAACTCAAGCGCCTCCGCGCCGTCATCGACCGCCAGCACGACGCGCCGCGCGGCCCCCATCGCGCCGCGCAGCTGCGGCAACAGACGATCGAGCAGCCGCCTGCGTTCCGGCTCGGCGAGCGGCGCCACCCGCGGCTCGCCGAAGGGTGCTGCGACCGCATGGGCGGCGAGCCAGGCCTCGGCCTCGGCGACGATGCGGATCGTGCTCTCGTAGCAGGCGCGCGAGGTATCTCCCCAGGTGACCAGGCCGTGCTTGCCCATCACCACGCACTCGATCGCGGGATTCTCCCGCACTGCCCTGCCGATCCACTGCGACAGGGTGAAGCCGGGCCGGATGTAGGGAACCCAGGCGGCACGTTCGCCATAGATCTCGCGCATGATCTCCTCACCGCGCGGGCTGCAGGCAATGGTGATGATCGCGTCCGGGTGGGTATGATCGACGTGGGGCGCGGGAGTGAAGGCGTGGAGCAGGGTCTCGATGCTCTGGCGCGGGCGGCCGGGCTCGAAGGACGTGCGCTCGAGATAGGCGGTCATCTCCTCGTCGCTCATCGAAGCGCGCGGGTAGAGCGGCTCGATCTCGGCCAGTCGCAGGCCGGCGAAGCCGCGCTCGGTGATGGTGGCGACGTCGCTGCCGCTGCCCTTCACCCAGAGCACCTCGCTCTCCCGCCCGAGATGGTCGCGCACCCGCTCCTTGGCCGAGGTGTTGCCGCCGTAGATGTTGACCAGGCTGCGGTCGGCGCCGAGCAGCCGCGAGCGGTAGGCGAGCGATCCGAGCCCGTCCCCGGCCGGTGCCTCGGCCGGATTCCACAGGCTCCTGCGTCCGATTCTGCTGATCACGGTCATCGTAACCTCCTCATCCGGGATAGCCGCTCGCGGCGGACGCGCGGGGGCGCGTGCGGGTGATATCGGCGAGATAGGCGCCCGATCGGTGTGCCGCGAGCGGATCGGGCGGCAGATTGTGCGCCCGCCGCCAGGCTTCGAGCAGCGGGCGCACGTCGGTGCGGAACGCATCGACCAGGATCCGGTGCGCGCCGAGCACGTCGCCCGCCGCCTGCGCCGCGGCGAGTGCGGCGCGGTCGACCAGCAGCGCCTTGGCATAGGCCTCCTGGCAGTTCAGCACCGAGGCGATCATGCCCTCGATCTTGGGCTCGATGTTGAAGCTCTGGTCGATCATGTAGGCGACCGCGCCGGCGCAGGCCGCGGTCTCGGGGTCGGCCTCGGCGGCGACCAGCTCGGCGTAGATCGCGAACAGTTCGAGCGGATTGGTGGAGCCGACGATGAGATCGTCGTCGGCGTAGCGGCGGGCGTTGAAATGAAAGCCGCCGAGCTTGCCTTCGGCGAGCAGGAAGGCGACGATCGCTTCGATGTTCGCGCCTTGCGGATGATGGCCGAGATCGACCAGGACCTGCGCCTGCGGCCCCAGCGCCTGGGCGTGGGCAAGCGCCGCGCCCCAGTCGAACAGATCGGTGAAATAGAAGGCGGGCTCGAAGAATTTGTATTCGATCAGCAGGCGCTGGCCGGGCGCGAGTGCGGCCGCCACGCGGGCGAGGCCCGCGCGCATGCGCCGGCGGCGGGCGCGCAGGTCGTCCTGTCCGGCATAGTTGGTGCCATCGGCGAACCACAGGCTGAGATCGCGCGATCCGGTCTGCGCCATGATCGTGACACACTCGAGCAGATGCGCGACCGCCCGCTCCCGCACCGCCTCGTCGGGGTGGGCGAGCGAGCCCAGGCGATAGGCGTCGTCCTGGAAGACATTGGGGTTGATCGCGCCGATCGCGATGCCCCGCTCGGCAGCGAACCGGCGCAGCGCGGCCCAGTCCTCGCAGCGGTCCCAGGGGATGTGCAGGGCGACCGAGGGGGCGATGCCGGTGAGCCGGTGGACCTCGGCGGCGTCGGCGATCTTCTCCCAGACATCGCGCGCCGCACCCGGCGCGGGAAAGGTCTTGAAGCGCGTTCCGGAGTTGCCGTAGCCCCAGCTCGGCGTCTCGATCCTCTGCCGATCGAGCGCCGCCATCATCGCGGCGGTCTCCATGCTTCCTCCCCTGCGGTGGTTCTTACGCCGCGTCAGCGACGATCAGGCGGATGTCGGCGGCAGCGAGCGCGCTCCGCACCTCCTCGGGCGGCACTCCGTCGGTCACCAGCACGTCGATCTCGCCCGCCGGCACGATGGTCGCGAGCGCGCGCCGGCCGAATTTCGAAGCGTCCAGCAAGGCGATGTTCATTCCCCCCGAACCGAGCAGGGCCTGCTTCGCGCCGACCTCGGGCAGATGGGGATCGGTGAAGCCGGCCTCGGCCGCGAAGCCCTTGGCGGAAAAGAACACCTTGTCCGGGTGCAGCCGCGCCATCGCCTCGGCGAACAGGACGCCGACGAACGAGCGGGCGCGGGCGTTGAAGGTGCCCCCGACCAGCTCGAACGGCACCCCCGACTGGGCGAGCTCCTCGGCCGCGTCCAGCCCGGAAACGATCGCCGCCACCTTGCGCGCGTGCAGGATGCGGGCGAGCGCGAGCGCCGTGGTGCTGGCGTCGAGGGCGACGGTGTCGCCATCCTCCACCAGCGCGAGCGCGGCGCGGGCGATGCGCGCCTTCGCCTCCGTGTTGCGCGCGGCGCGAAGCTGGTGGCTGAGCTCCTCGCTCATCCGCTCCCGCAGCCGGGCGCCGCCGTGGACGCGCTCCAGCATCCCCTGCTCGGCCAGCGTCTCGAGATCGCGGCGGACGGTCATCTCGTGGACGCCGAAATCGCTGGCCAGATCCTTCACCCGCACCAACTTGGCGGCGAGCGCGCGCCGCAGGATCTCCTGCTGGCGAGCGGGTGCCAAGCCTGCCGGTTCCGAACGCATTCCCCATCCTAACATTATTCGCGCATTTTCAAACACCCTCTTGAAAAAAAATGTCCGCTCTGCCAGGCTGCGCGAGGCCGCCGCGGGCGCCGTGCGCGCGGTGCGGCCAACGCAGCGGCGCCCGACGCCAGCGGGGAGAAATCGTGACGTCCGAGACGCCCGCATCAGAGCCCGTTCTGGTGGCCCGGGGGATCACCAAATCCTTCGGTGGCGCTCTCGCGCTTCGCGGCGCGTCGCTGGCGATCGAAGCCGGCGAATCGCACGCCCTGCTCGGCGAAAACGGCGCCGGCAAGAGCACTCTCGTGCGCATTCTGGCCGGCGTCCTCGCCCCCGACCAGGGCGAATTGCGGCTCGCGGGTCATCCCGTGCGCTTCCGCGGCCCCGCCGAAGCCCAGGCCGCCGGCATCAGCGTGATCTACCAGGAGCCTTCCCTCTTTCCCGATCTCTCCATCGCCGAAAACGTGCTCATCGGCCACATGCCGCGGGCCCGCTTCGGCACCATCGACCGCGCCGCGGCGGCAAGCCGGGTCGCGGGCATGCTCGGCGATCTCGGGGTACCGCTGCCACCCCGCCGCCCGGTCCGCGGCCTCTCCATCGCGGCGCAGCAGGTGGTCGAGATCGCGAAGGCGCTGTCCAACCGGGCCCGCGTCCTGATCATGGACGAGCCGACCGCAGCACTCACCACCGAGGAGTGCGAGCGTCTCTTCGCCGTCGTGCGTTCGCTGCGGGCGCGCGGCGTGGCGGTCCTGTTCATCACCCATCGGCTCGAGGAAGCCTTCGCCGAGTGCCAGCGCTTCACCATCCTGCGCGACGGTGCGCTCGCCGCCAGCGGCCCGCGGGAAGCGTTCGCGCCCGCCGAGGTGGTCCGCCGCATGGTGGGCCGGCCGCTCGATCAGCTCTACCCGCAGCGCTCCTCCCGGACCGGGGACGAACTCCTCGCGGTCACCGGCCTCACCCGCGCCGGCAGCTACGAGGATGTTCATTTCCGCGTGCGGGCCGGCGAAATCGTCGCCCTCGCGGGCCTCGTGGGCGCGGGCAGAAGCGAGGTCCTGCGCGGGATTTTCGGCATCGACCCGCGCGATCGCGGCAGCGTGCGCGTGGCCGGCTGCGTGGTTGCGCCCGCCGACCCGCGGGCCGCGATGCGCGCCGGCCTCGCCCTGGTGCCGGAGGACCGCCGCCAGCAGGGGCTGGTGCTCGCGCTCTCCATCATCCGCAACGCGACGCTCGCGGTCCCGCGCGCGGTGCGCCACTTCGGTCTGGTCTCGCGCCGGCGCGAAGGCGCCGTCACCCGCCTCTGGGCGGCGCGGCTCCAGCTCAAGGCGCACCGCCTCTCCGATCCGGTGGGAACCCTCTCCGGCGGCAACCAGCAGAAGGTGGTGCTGGGCAAATGGCTCGCCACCGCGCCCCGCGTCCTGCTCATCGACGAACCGACGCGCGGCATCGACGTCGGCGCCAAGGCCGAACTCCACCGCCGCCTCGCCGAACTGCGCGACCACGGGCTCGCGATCGTCATGGTCTCCTCCGATCTGCCCGAGGTGCTGGGCATGGCCGATCGAATCCTGGTGATGCGTGAAGGCCGCCTGGTCGGCGAACTGCGCGGCGCCGACGCGACCGAGGAGACGGTGATGCTGCACGCCACCGGGCAGCAGGACGGCGCCCGCACCCTCGCGGCGGTGCCGGCGTGAGCGCTGCGGCCGCTGCACCGTCCCGCGGCGCCGGTATCGTCGGCACCATCGGTCGGGTGCGCGAGGCCGGCCTGGTCGTCATCCTGCTCGCCCTCGCCCTGGGAACGTTCGCCGTCAACCCGCGGTTCCTGTCGGCGCAGGGGGTGAAGGACATCCTGCTCGACGTCGCGGTGATCGCGCTCGTCGCCATCGGCGAGACCGTCGTGCTGCTGATGCGCCAGGTCGATCTCAGCGTCTCCTCCATCGTCGGGCTCACCGCGTACGGCGCCGGCGCGCTCTTCGCCGCCCATCCGAACCTGCCGATCCCGCTCGTGCTCGTGCTCGGCGCGCTGGCCGGCGGCGGGCTCGGCGCGATCAACGCCCTGCTCGTCGCCCACGGCCGGGTGCCCGCGCTGGTCGCGACACTCGGCACCCTCTACGTCTTTCGCGGATTCGATTTCGCCTGGGTGCAGGGCAACCAGATCAACGCCACCAGCCTGCCGCCCGCGTTCCTGCGGCTCGCCACCGCGAGCCTCGGCGCCCTGCCCCTGCTCGCGCTGCTGGTCGGCCTGCTGGTCGCCGGGTTCGGCGCGTATCTTCGCCTCTATCCCGGCGGCCGCGAGTATTTTGCCGTGGGCTCCAACGAGGAAGCCGCGCGCCTCGCCGGCATCGACGTCGCGCGGCGGCTGCGGCGCGGCTTCATCCTGTGCGGCGCGATCGCGGGGCTGGCCGGCGTCCTCTGGCTCGCCCGCTTCGGCACCGTGGACGCGACGGCGGGCACCGGGCTCGAGCTTCGCGTCATCGCCGCCGCGGTGGTCGGTGGCGTCGCCATCACCGGCGGCGTCGGCAGCGTCGAAGGGGCGGCGCTCGGCGCGCTCCTGCTCGGCACCATCGCCAATGCGCTGGTCGTGCTGCGGGTGCCCTCGTTCTGGGAACAGACCATCGAGGGAGCGCTGCTGCTCGCCGCCATCACCGCGGACCTCCTGATCTCCCGGGCGACGCTGCGCATGATGCGCGAGGGCCGCCGCGGTGGCTGAACGGCTCCGCCTCCTGGTGCGCTGGGACGTGGCGATCTGGTTCCTGGTCGCCGCCGCCCTCGCGCTCGGCGCCACCCTTTCGCCCGCCTTCCTGACCGCGGACAATCTCTCCAACCTCACCGCCAACCTCAGCGAGATCGCGCTGATGTCGCTGCCGATGACGCTGCTCATCGTCGCCGCGGAAATCGACCTGTCGGTGGCGTCGGTGCTCGGAATGTCGAGCTGCCTGCTCGGCCTCTTGTGGTCGCAGCACCTGCCGATGCCGCTCTGCATCGCCGCCGCGCTGGCCGCGGGTGCGCTGGCGGGGCTGTTCAACGGCGTGCTGGTGACCGTTCTCGGCCTGCCCTCCCTGGCGGTGACCATCGGCACGCTCGCGCTCTTTCGCGGTCTCGCCTACGCCCTGCTCGGCGATCGGGCGGTGGCCGACTTCCCGCCGCTCTACACCAACCTCGCCTTCGGCAACCTGCCCGGCACCGCGGTTCCGAACCCGATGCTGCTCTACGCCGCGCTCGCCGTCGGCGCCGCCGTTCTCCTGCACGCGACGACCTTCGGCCGCCGGCTCTACGCGATCGGCGCCAACGTCACCGCGGCACGGTTCTCCGGCATCGACACCGCGGGCACCAAGCGCCTGCTGTTCGTGCTCTCCGGCCTGGTCGCCGCACTGGCCGGCGTCGTCTACACCTTCCGCTTCTCCTCCGCGCGCGGCGACAATGCGCAAGGCTTCGAGCTTCCGGTCATCGCGACCGTATTGCTCGGCGGCGTCTCCATCTTCGGCGGGACCGGCACGATCGGGGGCGTCGTCGCCGCCGTCTTCCTGATCGGCATCCTCCAGAATGCGCTCACCCTGGTCGACGTCGCCAACGACATCCTCACCATCGTCACCGGCGCCGCGCTGATCCTGTCCGTGCTCGGCCCCAACCTCCTGTCCCGCGCCCGCGCGCGCTTCGGCCCCCGCGCGGGCTCCGCGCCGCCCGGATAGGGCACGGTCCGCACAGCGCCCCGCGGCGCGCGGCTCAGGCGGCGCCCTCGTCGCCGCCCGCCGCCGGCGCGTCGGCATCGCGGAGCACGACGTAGATCGCGGGGATCACGAGGACGGTGAGCAGCGTGGAGGACAGCAGCCCGAACAGCAGCGAAATCGCCAGCCCCTGGAAGATCGGGTCCGAAAGGATCGCCGCCGCCCCGATCATCGCCGAGAGCGCGGTCAGCAGGATCGGCTTGAACCGGATCGCCCCGGCATCCAGCAGCACTTCCCGCAGGCTCGCGTTGCTGCCCTCCCCGTGGCGGATGAAATCGACCAGCAGGATCGAGTTGCGCACGATGATGCCGGCCAGGGCGATGAACCCGATCATCGAGGTCGCGGTGAACGGCGCGCCGAACAGCCAGTGCCCGGGAAGAATGCCGATCAGCGTCAGCGGGACCGGGGTCAGCACCACCAGCGGCAGCTTGTAGCTGCGGAACTGTGCGACGACGAGGACATAGATCCCGAGCAGCGCGGCCATGAAGGCGATCCCCATGTCCCGGAAGGTGACGTAGGTGATCTCCCACTCGCCTTCCCACAGCACCGAGGGCTTCGCCTGGGACCGGGGCTGTCCCTTGAAGCGGATCTGCGGCCGGCCGAGCTTGCCCCAGTGGTGTTCGCGGATCAGCCGATCGACCGCGAGCATCCCGTAGATCGGCGCCTCGAACCGTCCGGCGAGCTCGGCGGTGATCATGTCCGTGGTGTGGCCGTCGCGGCGGAAGATGGTGCGCGAGCCGAGCGTGCGGGAAACCCGCACCACCTGGCCGAGCTGCACGATCCGCTTCGATCCCGGAATCGCGTTCGCCGGCACCGGGGTCGCCGCGATCGCCGCATTCCAGCTCCGCTTCCGCTGCGCCAGGCCGACGTCGATCGGCACCGGCGGATGCTCGCGCCCGCGGTGCGAGTATCCCACCGCGGTGGTGCCGAACAGCGAACGGATGGTGTCATAGACATCGCTCTGCTCGACGCCGAAATACTCGAGCCGGCCCTCGTCGATGGCGATCGAAAGCATGGGCGGGCGGTGGCCGTAGGAATCACCGACATCGACGATGAACGGAACCCGGCGAAACATCGCCTTCACCTGCTGCGCCACCGCGCGGCGCACCGCCGCGTCGGGGCCATAGACCTCCGCGATCAGCGTCGCCAGCACCGGCGGACCCGGCGGCGGCTCCACCAGGCGCAGCACCGCGTGGCGGGGCAGCGGGAAATGGCGCAGCCGCCGGCGCAGCCGCAGCGCCACCGCGTGGCTCTCGAGGCTGCGCGCGCCCTTGGCCACCAGCTCGATCTGGAGCTGCCCATACTGGGGCGCGGAGCGGGCATAGTAGTGGCGCACCAGCCCGTTGAAATCGAACGGCGCCGCGGTGCCCGCGTAGGCCTGCATCGACTTCACCTCGCGCATGCCGCCGGCGATCCGCGCGAGCCCGGACAGCACCCGCTCGGTGTCCTGCAACGTCGCTCCCGGCGGCAGGTCCAGCACCAGCTGCATTTCGCTCTTGTTGTCGAACGGGAGCAGCTTCACCGTCACCGCCTCGGTGTAGAAGAGCACGCACACCCCGACCGTGGCCGCCCCCACCAGCAGCAGGAAGGTCCAGGCCCGCGCCCGGGTCGCCAGCAGCGGGCCCGCGACCCGGCGATAGATCCGCCCCAGGGCGCCCTCGTGCTCCTGCCCCGATCCGGGCGCCGCCGCGCGCCGCCCCGAAAGCCGCAGCATCAGCCAGGGCGCGAGCGTCATCGCGACGAAGAAGGAGAACAGCATGGCGGCCGAGGCGTTCACCGGGATCGGCGCCATGTAGGGCCCCATCATCCCGGAGACGAACAGCATCGGCAGCAGTGCGGCGATCACCGCGAGGGTCGCGAACACGGTCGGGTTGCCGACCTCGGCGACCGCCTCGATCGCGGCCTGCGCGCGCGGCCTTCCGTCGTGCATCGCCCAGTGGCGGGCGATGTTCTCGACCACGACGATCGCATCGTCGACCAGGATGCCGATGGCGAAGATCAGCGCGAACAGGCTGACCCGGTTGAGCGTGTAGCCCAGGATCCAGGAGGCGAACAGGGTCAGCAGGATGGTGGTCGGGATGACCACCAGCGTCACCGCCGCCTCCCGCCAGCCGATCGCGAAGGCGATCAGCACGACGATCGAAACCGTCGCCAGGCCGAGATGGAACAGGAGGTCGTTGGCCTTGGCGTTGGCGCTGCGGCCGTAGTCGCGGGTCACTTCGACGCGGATGTCGCGGGGGATCAGCGAGCCTTCCAATCCCTTCACCTGGGCGAGGATCGCGCGCGCGATCACCACCGCGTTGGTCCCCGCGCGCTTGGCGAAGGCGATGCTCACCGCGGGCGTGCGATGCCAGCTTCCGTGCCGGCCGCGGGCATAGTTCCACACCATGCGCCGGTGCGGCGCCGGGCCGACGACGACGCGCGCCACGTCGCGCAGGTACATCGGCTCGCCGTTGCGGGTGGTCAGCAGCAGCAGCCCGATGTCCGGCACCCCGTGCAGCGTATGCCCGGCCTGGACGGTGCGCCGCCGCCCCGCCTGCTCGATCCCGCCGGCGAGAAAGGTGCTGTTGGCATCACGCACCTTGGCGATCAGTTGGGGCATGGTGATGCCGCGCAGCATCATCCGCTCGGGCTCGGGCTCGATCTGGATGCGGTTCGCGCCCGCCCCCACGATGTAGGTCAGGCCGACGTCGGGAACCTTGATGATCTGCTGTTGCAGCTTGGTCGCGAGATCCTCAAGCGCCCCCGCGCTCCAGCGCCCGGCGGCGGCGACGCTCGGCCGCAGGGTGAGCACCACGATCGCGACATCGTTGATCCCCCGGCCGATGATCGCGGGCGGCGGAATGCCCACCGGAATGCGGCCGTAATTGTCGCGCACCTTCTCGTTCACCCGCAGCACCGCGGTATCCTCGTTGGTGCCCACCGCGAAGCGCGCGGTCACCATCACCTGGTCGTCCACCGTCTGGCTGTAGACGTGGCGCACCCCCTGGATGCCCTTGACGATGGTCTCCAGCGGCTTGGTGACCAGCTGCACCGCGTCCGGCGCCTTCAGCCCGCTGGCATTGACCAGGATATCGACCATCGGCACGTGGATCTGCGGATCCTCCTCGCGCGGAATGCTGAGCACCGCGACCAGCCCGAGGGCGAGGGCTGCGAGCAGCAGCAGCGGGGTCAGCGGCGAACGGATGGAGGCGCGGGTGAGCCGTCCGGAAATGCCGAGGTTCACGGCTTCACCAGCACGTCGCCGGCGTGCAGCCCGGCCAGGATCTCGATGCCGTCTGCCAGCGCAGCACTCGGGTGCGGCTCCCCGCGCTGCACCGGAACGTCCGCAATCGTGCCCGCGGCCAGCACCAGGCGCACATAGTCGAGCCCGAAGCGGCGTAGCAGATAGTCCGCGGGAATGACGAATCCGCTGCGCTTGCCGGCCGCGATCCAGACCCGCACGCGCTGGCCGACGAAATAGTTGCCGAGCCCGCGCACCGCGGCATCCGCGAGCACGACACCGCCGGCGATGCGCGGATAGACCAGTGTGATGCGCCCGAACTCCGCCGCTCCCTGCCCGAGATCGGCGGGATCGACCCGCACGCGGTCACCCTTGGCGAGAAACCGCCCCGCCCGTTCCGGCACCCGCAGGCGCAGCACGAAATGGTGCTCGGCGATGTCGGCGACCGTCTCGCCGCCCAGCATCACCGTGCCCAGCGTCACCGGCACGGACAGCACGCGCCCGCTGATCGGCGCATGCACCTCGCCGTCCTTCAGCCGCTGCTGGGCGACCGCGCGGGCGGCCTGCTTCGCGGCCAGCGAGCTCGAGGCCACCTCCAGCGCGGTGCGCGCGCTGTCGAGCTGCGCGACCGGCGCCGCACCCTGGCGCGCCAGCTTCTCCG
This sequence comes from Acetobacteraceae bacterium, assembly GCA_027326105.1. Taxonomy (GTDB): domain Bacteria; phylum Pseudomonadota; class Alphaproteobacteria; order Acetobacterales; family Acetobacteraceae; genus DAHWFB01. Next base: position 682 of record DAHWFB010000080.1, on the reverse strand, counting down.
CCCGGCCGAGATCGATGCGCGCCTGCGCGAGCTGCGATCGCAGGCCGGCGATCTCGGCATCGAGCGCGGTGATCTGGAGCGCGAGCTTCTCGTCCGCGACGATGCCGATCACCTGGCCGCGGCGGACCGCGTCGCCGGCACGGACCGAAAGCCTGGTCAGCGTCCCGGCGATGCGCGCCCGCGCCGGCACCACGTTCAGGCTCTGCACCGTCGCGAACACCGCCTTCTGGTCGATGATCGTCACCGGCTCCACGGTGAAGCGCCCGGGGATGACGCGCCCGGGGATGACAGGCGCGGGCGTGACAGGCGCGGGCGTGACGGGCGCGGGCGTGACGGGCACGGGCGCCGCCGCCTGCGCGGTGGGGGCGAGCAGGAGCACGAGAAGCGGCAGCGCGGGGAGCCGCAGCCGATGCCGCAGCCCCTGCCGCAGCGCGCGCCCGACCGCGGCCATCGCGCCTCAGCTCCCCTGCCGGGCGCTGACGGTGGGCAGGCCGCGCGCCTTCCAGGCGAGGATCCCGCCGGCGAGGTGGCGGTTCACCTGGTAGCCGGCGCCGAGGCATTTCGCCACCGCCAGCGCCGAGCGCTTGCCGCTGCCACAGTGGAGCACGATCTCGCACCCGTCCTTGCGCGGCAGCGCCGCGGGATCGAAGCAGGAGAGCGGATGCGACAGCGCGCCCTCGAT
>DAHWFB010000050.1 GCA_027326105.1 Acetobacteraceae bacterium | reverse complement strand
ACGTCGATGACGAGATCGCCTTCGATGCGGGCGCGGCAGGCGAGCCGGCGGGCGGGTGCGAGCTGGCCGCGGGCGCGGTAGATCGTCTCCTCCTCGCCCTCCGCGCCGAGATGGGCGGCGCGGCTCTCGATCCCGTGCTTGGCGAAGGCGCCTTCGGCTACCTCGACCTGGCAGCGCGCGCACAGGCCGCGCCCGCCACAGACCGATTCGATATAGACGCCGAGCGAACGGGCGGCGTCGAGCAGGATGGCCCCGCGCGCGAAGTGCCCGCGCCGCCCGCTCGGCATGAAGAGCACGCGAGCCTCCTCGCGCGGCCCGGCGCTCAATCCGTGGCGTCCCGGGCCGGCGCGGGGTCGAGGCCGCCGGCGGCGACCAGCGCTTCGAGCCGCGCCGGATCGTAGGCCGCCTCGAGCGCGGCGGCGGCGGCCTCCGCCTCGGCGGCGAGATCCTCCCCGCAGGGTTGGGGCGCGGCGCGGCGCCACTGGGCGAGGTAGGCGTCCGCCTCGCGCAGGCCCGCGCGCATGGCGGCACGGTCGATCGCCTGCACGAACCGCTCGGGCAGTTCGCGCGCCTCCCGCGTGCGGCCGCGGCGGACCAGCACCTGGGCGGGGATGTCGCGCCAGTAGACGATGATCCGTTCGGCCATTTCCCCCTCCGCCCCAGGGCCTGCGTCAGGCCGCGCGGGCTGGACTTTCCGCGGAGGGCTCGCCATGAGTATTGCCCGAGCGGCCGGCAGAAGACAAACGGCCGGCTTCGCGCGAGAGGGCGGCATGGGCGGCATCGAGGCTTGGCTGGACGGGCGCGACTGGCTGCTGGCCGACGGTGCCACCGGAACCAACCTGTTCGCCATGGGGCTCACCGCGGGCGAGAGCCCGGAGCTCTGGAACGAGACCGAGCCGGCGCGCATCCGCGCCCTCCACCAGGCCTTCGTCGATGCCGGCGCGGACATCATCCTCACCAACAGTTTCGGCGCCAACCGCCGCCGGCTCGCGCTGCACGGGCTCGCCGCGCGCACGGCGGAGCTCGCCGCCGCCGCCGCGCGGCTCGCCCGCGACGTCGCCGACCGGGCGGGGCGGCGGGTGCTGGTCGCGGGTTCGGTGGGGCCGACGGGGGATCTGCTCGCCCCCCTCGGCCCGCTCACCGAGGAGGAGGCCGTCGCAGTGTTCGCCGAGGCGATCGAAGGGCTCAAGGCGGGCGGCGCGGATGTGGTCTGGATCGAGACCATGTCGGCGGTGGAGGAGATGCGCGCGGCGGCGCGCGCGGCGGCGGCCTGCGCCATGCCCTACACGGTGACCGCGAGCTTCGACACCGCGGGCGCGACGATGATGGGCATCGCCCCCGCCGCGATGGCGCAGGCGACGCTGGGCTTTCGCCCGCGGCCGCACGCCATCGGCTGCAATTGCGGCGTCGGCGCCTCCGACCTGCTCGCCTCGGTGCTCGCCATCACCGCGGCGGAGCCGGACGCGGTGGTGATCGCCAAGGCCAATTGCGGCATCCCCACGGTGGGGGCCGAGGGCGTGCGCTATTCGGGCACGCCCGCCTTGATGGCGCGCTACGCGGCGCTGGCACGCGACGCCGGGGCGCGCATCATCGGCGGCTGCTGCGGCACCACGCCCGGGCACCTCGCCGCCATGCGCCGCGCGCTCGATGCCCACCGGGCCGGCGCACGGCCCGATCTCGAGACCGTCGTCGCCGAACTCGGCCCGCTGGTCTCCCCGCCGCCGCGCGCCGGCGCCACCCGGCGGGCGAGCGCGCGCCGCGCCTCCTGACCCCAACGCCGGAGCCCGCCATGGCCGAAGACGACATCGATCTTTCCGCCCTCGACGACGATGGTCTCGTCGCGCAGATGCACGACGATCTCTACGACGGGCTCAAGGAGGAGATCGAGGAGGGGGTGCGGATCCTGCTGGCGCGCGGCTGGACACCCTATCGCGTGCTGACCGAGGCGCTGGTGGAGGGGATGCGCATCGTCGGCGAGGATTTCCGCGACGGCATCCTGTTCGTGCCCGAGGTGCTGCTCTCGGCCAACGCGATGAAGGCGGGCATGGCGATCCTCAAGCCCCTCCTCGCCGAGACCGGGGCGCCGCGCATGGGCAAGATGGTGATCGGCACGGTGAAGGGGGATATCCACGACATCGGCAAGAACCTGGTCTGCATGATGATGGAGGGAGCCGGGTTCGAGGTCGTCGATCTCGGCATCAACAATTCGGTGGAGCGCTATCTCGAGGCGATCGCCGAGCACAGCCCCGACATTCTCGGCATGTCGGCGCTCTTGACCACCACCATGCCCTACATGAAGCTGGTGATCGACACGCTGAAGGAGCGCGGCATCCGCGACGATCTCGTGGTGCTGGTCGGCGGCGCGCCGTTGAACGAGGAGTTCGCCCGCGCGGTGGGAGCGGACGCCTATTGCCGCGACGCCGCGGTGGCGGTGGAGACGGCGCGGGAGTTCCTGCGCCGGCGCGACAACCGCCGCGCCAGCGCGTGACCGGGCAGGCCGGGGTTCTGGTCCTCGCCTGCGGGGCGCTCGCCCGCGAGATCGGCGCGCTGCTCGCACAGCAGGGGCTGCGCCACGTCACGCTGCGCTGCCTGCCGGCGCAATGGCACAACCGCCCCGAGCGGATCGCGCCGGCGGTGGCACGCGAGCTCGCCCGCGCGCGGGGGGTGTTCGCGCGGGTCTTCGTCGCCTACGCCGAATGCGGCACCCAAGGCGCGCTCGACGCCGTGCTGGCGCGCGAAGGCGTCGCCCGGTTGCCGGGCCCGCATTGCTACGCGTTTTTCAGCGGTGCGGAGGCGTTCGCTGCCCGCGGCGACGCGGACATGCGCAGCTTTTTCCTGACCGATTTCCTGGCCCGGCATTTCGAAAGCCTGGTCTTTCGTCCGCTCGGGCTCGACTGCCATCCCGAGTTGCGGGACGCCTATTTCGGCCACTACGAACGTGTGGTCCATCTCGCCCAGACCGAGGATGCGGCGCTCACCCAGCGGGCGCGGCGGGCGGCGGCGCGGCTCGGGCTCGGCTACGAGCGGCGGTTCACCGGCTACGGCGATCTCGCCGCCGCGCTGCGGCGCCTGCCGGAGAGCGCGGCTTAGCGCTTCCTTGACGCTTGGGCCGCATGATCTCGCGGTTTCTCGGCGGAACCTTCGGCAATGCTTTTCTCTTTCCTTGCCCGGACGATGGGATGGGCGGGGCTGTTCCAGCCCGAACTGGTCGCGCTCGCGGTCCTGGTCTGCGCCATCGGCTCCTACGCCACCGTGGTGCTGCTCGCGCGCGCGTCCGCCGCCCGCACCGGCGCCCGCACCCGCTGGATGGCCGGCGCCACGATCGCCTTCGGCGCGGATGTCTGGTCCACCCATTTCATCGCCATGCTGGCCTTCCGCCCCGAAATGGCGATCTCCTACCGGCTGGTGCCGACCGCGCTCTCGATCCTGATCGCGACCCTCGGGGCGGTGCCGCCGTTCGCGCTGCTCACCGCCCGCCGCGGCCGGCGGTGGGTGGTGCCGGTCGCGGGTGCCGCCCTCGGCCTGACCATCGCGGCGATGCATTTCACCGGCATGGCGGCGATGGAGGGGCCGACGGCGCTGCTCTATGCCGCCCCGGTCGTCGCGCTCGCGATCCTGCTCGCCGTCGGGTTCGCGACGCTGGCCGCGCGCGCCATGGCGCGGCGGCACGGGCTGCGTGATACGCTCGTCGCCACCGGCACGCTGCTGATGGCCATCGTCGCCCTACATTTCGTCGCCATGGCGGGACTGACCATCGTGATGCCGGTGGTCTGCGGCTTGCCGGCCCACGGGTTGCCCGCGTTCCCGCTGCCCCCGCCGGCCGGGCTGGGGCGGACCAACCTATGGCTCGCCGGGGCGGTGGCGACGATCAGCGGGTTCATCCTGTTCGCCGGAATCGGCGGCACCATCGCCGACCGGCGTCTCGCGCTCGCCCGCGAGGTCGAGCAGCGGCGGCTGCGTGCGCTCGCCGACTCGGCGTCGGGCGGCATGGCGATCGTGGAGGACGGCGCGATCCACATGGCCAACGAGGCGCTCTGCACCATGCTCGGGCGGGCGCGGGCCGAGATCGTGGGGCACGCTCTGCTGGAATGCATCGCCCCCGACCACCACGCCGCGATCCTGGGCGCCATCAGCCGCGGCCGAGACGGCGGGACGCGCGCGGAGGCGGTATTGCTGGCCCGCGGCGGGGCGCGGATCGCGGTCGAGCTTTCCATCCATCCCGGCGAGTGGGAGGGCAGGCCGGCCGCCATGCTCGGCTTCCGCGACCTCAGCGCCATCCACGCCGCCGAGCAACGCCTGAACTACCTCGCCCATCACGACGGGCTGACCGGGCTGTTCAACCGGGCGACGCTGGAGGAGCGGCTGGCCTGGGAGATCGCCCATCTCGGCGAGCGCGGCAATTTCGCGCTCCTCTACCTCGACCTCGACGGGTTCAAGCCGGTCAACGACCTGCACGGCCACCGCGCGGGGGACGCGGTGCTGGCGCTGGTCGCCGAACGCCTGCGCGCGGCCACGCGGGCGGGCGATACCGTCGCCCGCATCGGCGGGGACGAATTCGTGATCCTCCAGGGCGGACACGCCGAGACCGCCCAGCCGGCGGCGGCGGCGGCCCTCGCGCAGCGCCTTCTCGAGGCCCTCGCCGCGCCCTTCGCCGTCGGCGAGCAGAGCGTGCGGGTCGGTGCCAGCATCGGCATCGCGGTGGCTCCCGCCGACGGGTCCACCGCGGAAACCCTGCTGCGCAGCGCGGATACCGCGCTCTACCAGGCCAAGGGCGGCGGGCGCGGCGGATATTGCTTCTTCGAGCCCGAGATGGACCGGCGGCTGAAGGCGCGGCGCGTCCTCGAACGCGACCTGCGGCTCGCCGTGGGCAGCGCGCAGATCTCGGTGCAGTACCAGCCGATCTTCGACGGGGCGGAGCGGCGCCTCGCCGGGTTCGAGGCGCTGATGCGCTGGAACCATCCCGAGCGCGGGGCGGTCGCGCCCGCCGAGTTCATCCCGCTCGCCGAGGAGACCGGGCTGATCCTGCCGCTCGGGCTGCACGTGCTGGAGACCGCCTGCCGCGAGGCCGCGGGCTGGCCGGGGGACTGCCCGGTCGCGGTCAATCTTTCCCCGGTGCAGTTCCGCGACCCCGATCTGACCCGCACGGTGGCGGCCATCCTCGAACGCACCGGGCTGCCACCGCACCGACTCGAACTCGAGGTGACGGAAGGGTTCCTGATCGAACGGCCGGAGCAGGCGCGGACGACGCTGCTCGGGCTGCGCGCGCTCGGCGTGGGGATCGCGCTCGACGATTTCGGCACCGGCTACTCGAGCCTGAGCTATCTGAGCCGCTTCCCCTTCGATCGCATCAAGATCGACCGCTCCTTCGTGCGCGGGCTGGAGCAGGACCGCGACGCGGCGGCGATCGTGCGCGCCATCGTCGGGCTCGGCCATTCGCTGCGCATGGCGGTGACGGCGGAAGGCGTCGAGACGGACCAGCAACTGGTGCTGCTGGGGCGCGAAGGATGCGACCGCATCCAGGGCTTCCTGCTCGGCCGCCCGATGCCGCCCGAGCAGGCCCGCGCCCTGCTGGGCGCCGCGCCCGCGGCGACCAGCGAGGCCGAGCGGCTCGCCGTTCCCTGAGCCGGCCGGTGGGGGCCGGCGGGCGGGAGCGGGCGGCGGCTACCAGCCCGCCGACTTCTTCGCCGCCACCGGCTTGAGCCCGGGCGTGGCGACGTGCCAGAGACCCTTGAAGCCGTTGCCGCTGTCGGTGCCGGGCTGGTCGGCGGCGAAGCTGTAGAGCGGCTTGCCGTGGTAGGCGAGCTGCTTGGCGCCGCCGCGGTTGATCACGCTCCAGCTGCCGCTGGCGGTGAAGCCGGCGGGCGCCAACAGCGGCGGCCAGTAGTTCGCGCACACCCCCTGGCAGGCGGACTTGCCGCTGCCCGCCTGGTCCTTGTCGAAGATATAGAGGGCCTTGCCGGCGCTGGTCGCGAGCACGGTCGCCCCGCCGATGGTCTCGGTCTTGACGTTGGGCGGCAGCATCGCCGCCCGCGCGCTCCCCGCCAGGCCCACCATCACCCCGAACGCCACCAGCGCAGCCCGATTCCCGTAGTTCGCCTTGCTGACCATCATCACCCTCCCCGGTTGCGGCGCACGACGCGCCTGTCCTGAGATGGGATCGCAAGGCTGGCGTGCAAATTCCCACCGGCCGCGGGCGGGGAGATCACGAAGGCGCGAGCGCGCAGCGCGCCCCCCGGATGCGCCGGCGTGGGCACTGTGCTAGCAGCCGCGTCCATGCGCATCCTCTTCGTCACGTCGAGCCGCATCGGGGACGCGGTGCTTTCGACCGGCCTGCTCGACCATCTCCTGCGCCGCCACCCGCGGGCCCGCGTCACGCTGGTCTGTGGGCCGCTCGCGGCCGATCTCTTCGCCCGCATGCCGGGGCGGGAGGAGACCATCCTGCTGCGCCCGCGCCGGTTCGACGGGCACTGGCTCGAGCTCTGGTGGCGCACGGTGCGGGTGCGCTGGGATCTCGTCGTCGATCTGCGCGGCTCGGCGCTCGCCTTCCTGCTGCCCGCGCGGCGGCGGGCGGTGATGCGCGGCGGGCGGCGGCCGGGGTTGCGGGTCGGCCATCTCGGCGCGGTGCTCGGGCTCGACCCCCCTCCCCTGCCGGTGGCCTGGACCGCGGCGGCCGATCGCGCGCGGGCGGCGGCGCTGTTGCCGGAGACGGAGCGCTACGTCGGGCTCGGCCCGACCGCCAACTGGGACCCCAAGATCTGGCCGCCCGGGCGGTTCGCGGACCTCTACGCCCGCCTCGCCGCCGGCCCGCTGGCGGGGGCGCGGGCGGTGGTGCTCGGCGGCCCGGGCGAGGCCGAGCGCGCCCGCGCGGCACCGCTGCTCGCCGCTCTGCCCGGCGCGATCGATCTGGTCGGCACCCTCGCCCTGCCCGAGGTCGCCGCCTGCCTGGCCCGCTGCGCGCTGTTCGTGGGCAACGATTCCGGGCTGATGCACCTGGCCGCTGCCGCCGGGGCGCCGACGCTCGGTCTGTTCGGCCCCTCGCGCGCCGACCAGTACGCGCCGGCGGGGCGGCGCACCGGGTTCGTCAGCGCTCCGGGACCGGCGGGTGCGGCGCCGATCGAGGGGATATCGGTCGCGGCGGCCTTCGCGGCGGCCTGCGGGCTGCTGCTCCGCCCGGCGGCGGACCCGCCCTCTCCAGCATGAGCGCTTCGAGACGGGCGGACTGGACCCGCGCGTCGAGACGCTCCCGCGCGACCGCGTGGGCCGCTTCGACCATCGCAGCGTAGGCGGGCGGGGCGAGCGCCAGCATCGCTTCGATCCGCGCCGCCAGCGCGGTTGCGTCGCGGGCGGGGAAGAACATCCCCGAAGAACCCTCCTCCACCACCCCTTCCAGCCGCGCCTCGCTGGAGGCGATCACCGGCAGGCCGAGCCCCAGCGCCTCGGCGGCGACGCTGGGCAGCCCCTCCGACTCGCCGGAGGCGGTGATGACACTGGGCACGCAGAGGGCGCGGGCAGCGGCCATGGCGCGGCGGACCTCGTCCTGGCTCTGCCAGCCGCGCAGTTCCACGCCGCCGAGCGGGGCCAATCCGGCCGCCAGCGCGGCGCGCTCCGGCCCATCGCCGATGAGGACGAACGTCTCGCCGCAGCCGCGCGCGCGCAGGAGGCCGATCGCCTCGGCGAGCACGCGAAGCCCCTTCATCGGCGCGAAGCGGCCGACGAACAGGATGCCCGCACGGCCCGCCGCCGGCGCGGGATGGGCAGCGATGGCGTCGGTGCCGATCGGGATCGCGACCAGCTTCGCCGCCGGAAAGCCGCGCCGGAGCAGCCGCTCGCGCACCCCTTCGGAGACGCAGACGAAGGCGCTGGCGTAGGCTTGCAGCCGGGCGAGGCGGAGACGGAACAGCGAGGGGACGGGAAAGCGGCGCCAGTAGGAGCGCTTGTCCACCTCGCTGCCGTGGAAGGTGACGAACAGGGGCACGCCGAGGGCTTCGGCGAGCGGCAGCGCGAGCGCGCCGCCCCGCCCGAACTGGGCGTGCACGCAGAGCGGGGCGAGCGCGCCGAGCGCGCGGCGCTGGCCGACCATGCCGGCGGTCTTGAACAGCACCCCGGAGAGCCCGGAGAACACCGGGCCGAGCCGGAACGCCTCGCGGTCGAGCCAGGGTTCCACCCGCCGCCCCACCCAGACCGGGGCGAGCGCGCGGAAGCCGCAGTATTGGCGGTGCATGAAGGCGATCTCGGACCTCGGCAGCAGCACGTCGCGGTAGACCAGGACGGTGCGGGGGAGATCCTGCGGCATGGTGGGGCGAACCTGCCCGCCCGCACCCGCCGGCACAAGGCCCGCGCCCGGCTGCTCCAGCGGCGGTCAGGCGGAGGTACGCCGGCGCGCGGTCGCGCGTTCGGCATCGACCATGTAGTCGCGGGTGAGCGGCGCGGCGGTCTGCTCGCGGGCGAGCTGGACCTGGAACACCACGTGGCGGTCGTGGCGGAACGCGGTCTCGGAGCCGGCGAGGTAGAATTCGAACATCCGGCAGAACCGCTCGTCGTAGAGGCTGGCGATGGCGTCCCGGTTGGCGGCGAAGCGCCGGCGCCAGTGGCGCAAGGTCTGGGCGTAGTGCAGGCGCAGCACCTCGACGTCGGTGGTGACGAGGCCGCTGCGCTCGACCGCGCCCATCACCTCGGAGAGCGCCGGGATGTAGCCGCCCGGGAAGATGTATTTGGCGATCCACGGGTTGGTACTGCCGGGCGTATCGCCGCGGCCGATGGTATGCAGCAGCGCCAGCCCGTCCGGGGCGAGGCGGTCGCGCAGGGTGGCGAAGAAGGTGGCGTAGTTGGGCACGCCGACGTGCTCGAACATGCCCACCGAGACGATGCGGTCGTATTGGCCGGTGACGGCGCGATAGTCGTGCAGTTCGAACTGCACCTGGCCGCCGAGCCCTTCTGCCGCCGCGCGCGCCCGCGCTTCCGCCAGCTGCTCCCCGGACAGGGTGATGCCGGTGACCTCGGCGCCCCACTCGCGCGCCAGCGTGAGCGCGAGCCCGCCCCAGCCGCAGCCGATGTCGAGCACGCGCAGCCCCGGCCGGTCGAGGTGAAGCTTGGCGGCGATGTGGCGCTTCTTGGCGATCTGCGCCTCTTCCAGGGTTTCGTCGCCGCGCGGGAAATAGGCGCAGGAATACTGCCGGTCGCGATCGAGAAAGAGGCTGTAGAGCCGGCCGTTGAGATCGTAGTGGTGGGCGACGTTGCGCCGCGCCCGCCCGGCCGAGTTCCATTGCGCGAGCGGGCGCAGCATCCGGCGGACGGCGTCGCGCAGGGCCAGCATGGGATGCCCGTCATACCCGCCGAGCGCCGCGTTCAGCCCGATCAGATCGAGAAGTTCGTAGATGCCGCCATCGAAGGGCTGGAGCGTGCCGGCCATGTAGCCCTCGCCCATGGCGAGCGCGGGCGAAAGCAGCAGGCGGCGGATGGCGGCGCGGTCGCGGATGAGGAGCCCGGCACGGGGCTCGCCGCCATCGCCGTAGCGGGTCGTCGACCCGTCCGGCCACTGCACCCTGAGCACTCCGCGCCGGATCATGCGCGCGAGAATGGCATCGAGCACCGCTCGCATGGCACCCCCTTGTCGTTTTTCCTTACCGCAACATGAACTTAGGGAAAGCCGCCGGAGAATTCAAACCCGCGCGGGCGGGGCGGCCGCGCGGGCGAGCGCGCGCACGGTGGCGGCGAACACCGCGCGGGACGGGATGGCGGTGCTCTTGCTGGCCTTCTCGAGCCGGTGCAGCCGCGTCACCGCGGCCAGAATCCGCGCTTCGGGCCAGGAATCGAGCGCCCGGCGGAAGGCCGGAACGGCGCGGAAGAACAGCGGCGGGCGGAGCGCGCGGAGGGCGTCCTCCGCCGTCGCTCCCCGGTCGCACGCATGCCTGACCTGATGCAGGCGCAGGAACAGCCCGCCCAGCAGGCGCGCTCCGGCGACCGGCTCCAGCCCCTCCTCGATCGCCTGGGCCGCCAGCCGCTCGCTGGCGGCGAGATCGCCGCGCACGATCGCCTCCCACAGCGTATCCAGCGCCACCGCGGCAGACCCGCCCACCAGTTCGCGCACGGCAGCGAAGTCGAGCCGCCCGGCACCGCCGGCGTAGAGCGCGAGCTTCTCCACCTCCTGGCCCATCACCCCGCGATCCTCGCCGACGGCGGTGGCGAGCCAGTCCAGCACCTCGGTATCGGGTTCGAGCCCGCGCTCGGCGAGCAGGGCGCGCAGGGTCTCGCGCCGTTCGGCGAGGCTTTCGGGCCAGCAGCCGATGGCAGCACCCCGCGGGGCGGCCTCGACCACGCGGACGAGGCGGGAGCGGCTGGCGAGACCGGGCGCCTCGATCACCACCAGCGCCGCCGGCCCTTCGGCCAGCAGCGCCTCGAGCGCGGGGGCGAACCCCTCGCCCACCCCGCGCACCCGCACCACCGCCCGCCCGCCGATCAGCGGCACCTGGGCGGCGGCCTCGGCGAGCGCGCCGGCGCCGGGCTGGTCGAGTTCGAAGACGCGGAACGGATCTTCGAGGCTGCCCGCGACCTTGCGGGTCAACCCCTCGGCGCGGGCGCGCACCAGCCCTTCGTCGCCCCCGTAGAGCAGCACCACGTCCGCCGCGGGCGCGGCCAGGAACCGCCCGACCGCGGCCCCCGCGAGCTTCACCGCGCCGCCGCCCCCAGGGCCGCCGCCGGGCCGAGGCGGCCGAGGCGGGCGGCGAGTTCGGTCGCGATCTGGCGGGCGAGCGCGCCGGCGAGGCGGCGGGTGGCGGCGCGGCCCTCGAGATCGGCGGAGAAATACTGCTGGTCGAGGATGTCGTAGCCATCGACCGCGCTGGCGCTGCCGGAGGCGACCACCGGGGCCGGCGGGGCGGTCGCGCGCAGCGTCCAGGTCGCGGTGGCGATCACCCGGATGTAGGTGGTGGAGGTGTCGGCCTGGATGCCGGCCCCCTGGTCGGCGAGGCGGAGCGCGACCGCGAGCCGGTAGCGCGCCGGCAGACGCCCGCCGCGGTGGAGTTCGGCCTGGAGGTCCTGGCGCAGCAGTTGGCCCGCCCGATCGGGGATGATGGCGACATCGATCGCGGCCAGCGCCCGCGCCGCCGGGCCCGGCCCGCCGTCCGCCGCGGGCGCGTAGAGCGGGTGGAATCCGCAGCCCGCGAGCAGCATGGCGCCAACCGCGGCCGCGGCGCGTGCCAGGCGGGTACGGCCGCTACTGCGGCGCGAGGACGAAATTGACGATACGGTCGGGGACATGGATGCGCTTGAGGATGGTGCGTCCGGCGAGCATGCGGGCGACGTTGGGCTCGGCGGCGGCGGCGGCGATCGCTTCCTCCGCGGGTGCGCCGGGGGCGAGGGTGACGGCGCCGCGCAGCTTGCCCATGATCTGCACCGCGATGGTCACGCTGGGCCGGGCGGCGAGCGCGGGATCGGCCTCGGGCCAGGGAAGTTCGGCGACCAGGCGGGTGGTGGCGGGGTGCAGGCGGGCGTGGATCTCCTCCGCCAGGTGGGGCATCATCGGGGCGGCGAGGCGGGCCAGCGTCTCCATCGCCTCGCGGCGGGCGAAGCCCATGCCCTCCTCGCGCACCCCCTCGCTCTCGGCGATCGCGGCGGCGAGTTCATGGATCCGCGCCACCGCGACGTTGAAGCTGAACGCCTCGAGCGCGGCCCCGACCGCGAGGATGCCGCGGTGGGTCGCGTGGCGCAGCGCCCCCGCCCGGGCGCCGAAGGCGTCGGGAGCGGGCTCCGGCGGCTCCGCCGCGACCGTCCGGGCGAGGCGCCAGAGGCGCTGGACGAAGCGGCCGGCACCGCCGACGCCGGCCTCGGTCCATTCCATGTCGCGGTCGGGCGGATTGTCGGAGAGAATGAACCAGCGCGCCGTGTCCGCCCCGTAGCGGCCGATGATGGCGGCGGGATCGACGGTGTTGCGCCTGGACTTCGACATCGCCTCGACCCGGCCGAGGGTGACCGGCCGGCCCGACGCGCGCTCGACCGCCGCGCCGTCGGGGCGGCGTTCGACCTCCTCGGGGTAGAGCCAGCGCCCGTCGGCGGCGCGGTAGCTCTCGTGGGTCACCATGCCCTGGGTGAACAGGCCGGCGAAGGGTTCGGCCGGGGTGGCGTAGCCCGCCGCCGCCAGCGCCCGGCAGAAGAAGCGCGAATAGAGCAGATGCAGGATCGCGTGCTCGATGCCGCCGATGTACTGATCGACCGGCATCCAGTGCCGCGCCGCCTCCGCGGTGAAGGGATGGTCCGCGCCGGGGCTCAGGAAGCGCAGGAAATACCAGGAGCTGTCAGCGAAGGTATCGAGCGTGTCGGTCTCCCGCCGGGCCGCCCCGCCACAGTCCGGGCAGCGCGCCTGCGACCAGGACGGGTGATGGTCGAGCGGGTTGCCGGGGCGGTCGAAGGCGACATCCTCGGGCAGCAGCACCGGCAGGTCCGCCTCCCGGACGGGGACGATGCCGCAGGCCGGGCAATGGAGCATGGGGATCGGGCAGCCCCAGTAGCGCTGGCGGCTCACCCCCCAGTCGCGCAGCCGCCAGTTCACCTCCCCGCGCCCCGCGCCGCGTTCGGCCAGGGCGGCGATCGCCGCCCGCCTGGCGGCAGCGCTGTCCATCCCGTCGAGGAAGCCGGAATGGATCATGGTGCCGGGACCGTCGTAGGCCTCCTCGCCGATCGCGAACCTCGCCGCGTCCTGCCCCGGCGGCAGCACCACGGGGAGCACCGGCAGCCCATAGGCGCGGACGAAATCGAGGTCGCGCTGGTCGTGGGCGGGGCAGCCGAAGATCGCGCCGGTGCCGTATTCCATCAGCACGAAATTGGCGATCCAGACCGGGAAGCTGGCATCGGCGCGGAACGGATGGCGGACCCGCAGCCCGGTGTCATGGCCGCGCTTCTCGGCGGTCTCGATCGCCGCCTCTCCGGTGGGCAGGCGGGCGCATTCGGCGACAAAGGCGGCCGCCGCCGGATCGCGCGCCGCGACCGCGGCGGCGAGCGGGTGATCCGGCGCGATGGCGAGGAAGGACATGCCGAAGAGCGTGTCGGGGCGGGTGGTGTAGACCTCGACGTCCGCGATCGCGCCCTCCGGCGCGAGCAGGGGAAAGCGCACCCGCGCGCCCTCGCTGCGGCCGATCCAGTTCGCCTGCATCAGCCGCACCCGCTCGGGCCAGCGCGGCAGATGTTCGAGTGCGGCCAGAAGTTCGGGCGCGAAGCGGGTGATCTTGAAGAACCATTGCGCCAGGCGCTTCTTCGCCACCAGGGCGCCGGAGCGCCAGCCGCGCCCGTCGATCACCTGCTCGTTGGCGAGCACCGTGCCATCGACCGGGTCCCAGTTCACCGTGCTCTCGCGCCGGTCGACGAAGCCGGCGCGGTAGAGGTCGAGGAAGAGCTTCTGCTGCTGGCCGTAGTAGGCGGGGTCGCAGGTGGCGAACTCGCGCGACCAGTCGAGCGAGAGCCCCATGCGCCGGAGCTCGGCGCGCATGGCGGCGATGTTGTCGTAGGTCCAGCGCGCGGGGTGGATGCGCCGTTCGCGGGCGGCGTTCTCCGCCGGCAGGCCGAAGGCGTCCCAGCCCATCGGGTGCATCACGGCGTGGCCGCGGGCGCGCTTGTAGCGGGCCACCACGTCGCCGAGCGTGTAGTTGCGGACGTGGCCCATGTGGATCTTGCCGGAGGGATAGGGAAACATCTCCAGCACGTAGTATTTCGGGCGCGCGTCGGCGGGGACGTCGGCTGCCTGGAAGCAGCCGCGCTCGTCCCACGCCTTCTGCCAGCGCGCTTCGGCGGCGGCGAAGTCGAAACGGTCGGGCTCGGCCGGGGGGCGGGCGGTAGCGTCGTGCATGCGCGGGTCTCTGGTCTCGCCGATGTCGCTTGCGGGTATCCGACAGAAGCCCGGCGGAGGCAACCGTTTCAGCGCCGCGCCGGCTGGCCGATCGGCGGGCACTCCCCGGTCATGCCGGCGAGCACCTCGGCGACGTGGCGGAGCTTGAGCGGGCTGCCCTCGCGTGAGAGCCGCCCCGCCATGTTGAGCAGGCAGCCGAGATCGCCGGCGAGCAGCGTATCCGCGCCGGCGGCGGCGGCATCGCGGGCCTTGTCGGCGACCATGCGCACCGAGATCTCCGGGTATTTGACCGCGAACGTGCCGCCGAAGCCACAGCAGAGCTCGGGCTCCGCCATCTCGGCGAGGGTGAGGCCGCGCACACTGCCGAGCAGGCGCCGGGGCTCGTCCTTGATGCCGAGCTCGCGCAGCCCCGAGCAGCTGTCGTGGTAGGTGACGGTACCTTCATACGTGGCCTCGACCGTCTCGACGCCCATCACCCGGGTGAGAAAGCTCACCAGTTCGTAGGTGCGGGCGGCGAGCGCGTCGGCGCGGGCGCGCAGGTTGGGATCGTCGTCGAACAGGTGCGGCAGATGGGCCCGCAGCATGCCGCCGCAGGAGCCCGAGGGCACCACCACATAGTCGTAGCCGCCGAACGCGTCGAGGATCGCGCGGGCGAGATCGCGGGTGGTGGCGCGGTCGCCGGAGTTGTAGGCGGGCTGGCCGCAGCAGGTCTGGGCGCGGGGCACCTCCACCGCGCAGCCGGCCTGCTCGAGCAGGCGGATGGCGGCGAAGCCCACCGTCGGGCGGAAGAGATCGACGAGGCAGGTCACGAAGAGGGCCACGCGCGGTTTCATGCCGGTTCCTTGCTGGGTCGGCCGGCCACTCTAGCCCGTGCCCGCCGGGCGGGGGGACTGTCGCGGCAACAGCAGATAGAGCCTGCCTGCGCGCGGCGGCCGGCCCGCCGCCCGCGACGCCGCCCGGCCCCAGCCGAAATAGACGTCGGCCCGCAGCGCTCCCCTGACCGAGCCGCTGAGATCCTGCGCGAGCATCATCCTCCGCCACGGCCTGCCCGAGAGCGGGTCGGTGGTGGCGAGAAACACCGGTGCGCCGAGCGGGATGAAGGCGCGATCCACCGCCAGCGAGCGGCGCGGCGTGAGCGGCACGCCGAGCGCGCCGGGCGCTCCCTGCCGGGGGGGAATATTGCCCAGCAGCCGGAAGAACACATAGTTCGGGTTCGCGTCGAGCACCCCTTGCGCCAAGGCGGGATGGGCGGCGAGCCAGGCCCGGATGTGGGCGAGGTCGACCGCGTCGGCGCCGATCATCCCGCGCGCGGCCATCACCTTGCCGATCGGCACATAGGGCCGCCCGTTCTGGCCGGCGAAGCCGACCCGCAGCATCTGCCCGTCGGCCAGCCGCACCCGCCCGAACCCCTCGACCTGCATGAGATACGCGGCGAGGGGATCGGCGAGCCAGGCGATGGCGAGATGGTCCGCCCGCAGCGCGCCGGCGTCGATCTCGGCGCGGGTGTAGTAGGGAACGAGCCGCCCGTGGTCCAGCCGGCCGAAGATCGGCCGCGCCGGCGCGGAAGCGCCGGCCGGCGGGGCCATCGCCGCCGGATCGACGCGGACCAGATCCCTGGGGCGCGCCAGCAGGGGAACGCGGAAGGCGGCGCTTTCGGTGAGCGCGCCGGCCGCCTCGGGCTCGTAGTAGCCGCCGATCTCGGCCCGCCCGGCGCCGCCGGCTTCGACCTCGTAGGGCTGGAACCAGGCCGCGAAATAGGCGCGCGCGGCGGCATCGTCGGCCGGCCGCACGGCGCGGGCGGCGAGGCAGGCGGCGGTCCAGTCCCCGGCCTTGCCGCCCAGCGTCGCCGCCGGCCCGGCGCCGCCGAGCGCCTGGTCGGGCGGAAGATAGAGCAGTTCGCCGCAGCCGCGGACAAAGGCGGCCAGCGAGCGGGCGGGATGGTCCTCGTTCCAGCCCGGGAGGGCCGCGAAGGATACCGCGCGCAGCCCTTCGGGGCCGGTCGCGGCATGCGGGCCGGGCGGCTCTCGCAGGCTGGCGCAGGCGGCGAGCGAAACGGCGAGCGCGAGGAGAAGGCCGAGCGCCCCCGCCGCGCGGCGGGGTCTCACGCGCTGCGCGCGCCGACCAGGCGCCAGGCCGGATCGCGGCTCGAGAGGTCGCGCTCGAAGCTCCAGAGATCGGTGATCTCGGTGACCGCGTCGGTGCCCGCCACCGGCTCGTTGTTGCGCCCGAGGGTCATGTTGAGCTGGTCGGAGACGATGCGGACGGTGATCAGCGCGACGCTGCCATGCAGTTCCGCCGCCTCGATCGCGGCCTGTTCGATCGCGCGGATTTCGGTGCGCTGGGTCTCCCCGGCCGTTTCGCGGGCGGCGATCGCGCCCTCGAACGCGCGGTAGGTATCGTCCGACAGCAACGCCCGCAGCGCCACCCGGTCGCCGCGGGCGAAGGCCGCGACGATGAGGTGGAAGGCGGCTTCGGCCCCGGCGAGGAACTGCGCCGGGTCGAAGGCGGCGTCGATCCGCTGCATGGCGAGCAGGGTCTGGCCGAGCGGAGAGGCCGGGTCGGGCAAGGCGCGCGCGGGCGCGGGTGGCGCCGCCGGCTCGGCGTGCGCCTCGATCACCGGGCCGCCGGCGCCGACCGCGGTGCCGAGCGGCTGGGCCGGGCGCTCGAACCCGGTCCGCCGGCCGAGGATGCTGCGCAGCCTCAGAACCAGGAATACCGCGATCATCCCGAACAGGACGAGATCGACCGGAAAACTGCCGCCACTGCCCATGCCATGCTCCTCGCGGCTTCCATAGGCCGCTTGCGCTGGCCGGGCAACCACGCAGCTCGGGCTCCGGTTCGCCGCGCCGGCCCTTGGCGCGGGCGGAGCCGGCTGCTACGGAGTGGAAAGACGCAGGTGGCCCGCGAGGGCTGAAACGGGAACGCGCGAACCGCGGCTGCCCCCGCAACTGTAGGCGGCGAGCCGGCTGCCAACGTGCCATTGCTCCGGCGTTCGTAGCCCGGGGCGAGAAGGCGGCGGCCGGCGATGACCCGCGAGCCAGGAGACCGGCCGGCGTCGAGACTGCGCGCACGTTCCGGGCGGGGTGAAGCCGGAACAGCGGGAGAGAGACCCGCTCGCGGCTGTCGTCCCACCGCTCCGGGGGCCGGCTGCGCCGGTCCCCCCGTCTGGAGGACCGCATGCGCCGGACCGATCCGCTGCCTTCCGCCTTCGCGTTCGCCCTGGCCCCCGCCCTGCTGCTGCTCGCCGCCGCGCCGGCGGCGGCGCAGAGCGCGGGGCCCGCCGCGCCGGTGACCGTGGTCACCGCCACCCGCACGCCGACGGCGGCGGGAGAGATCCCCGCCGGCGTCACCGTCATCACCCGCCAGACCATCGAGGCGCGCGGCTACACCACCCTCGCGCAGGCGCTCTCCGCGGTGCCCGGGCTCACGCTGGTGCCCTCGGGCGGGCCGGGTGGCGTCGCCTCGGTGTTCCTACGCGGCACCGACAGCAACCATGTGCTGGTGCTGATCGACGGGGTGCCGGCGAACGACCCCGCCGACCCCAACGGGGCGTTCAACTTCGGCGAGGATACGCTCGGCGACGTCGCGCGCATCGAGGTGATCCGCGGGCCGATGTCGGGGCTCTACGGCTCCGGCGCGGTGGGCGGCGTGATCAATATCATCACCCGCCACGGCGAAGGCCCGGCGCACGGGTCGGTCTCGCTCGCCGCCGGCACGCAGCAGACCTTGGACGCCAGCGCCGCACTCTCCGGGCGCAGCGGCGCCTTCGACTACAGCCTCGCCGGCTCGGTCTATTCGACCTCGGGCTTCGACGAACTGGCCCGCCGCATCGCGACCTATACCGGCACGCGCGACGGGTTCCGCAACCAGACCGGCACCATCGATCTCGGCTACCATCCCTTCGCCGGCACCCGCATCAGCCTGTTCCTGCGCGCCCGGCAGGCGCAGTACGACTTCGCCAATCTCGGCGCACCTGCCTTCGATTCCCCGCCCGAGACCGGCCACGACACCAGTTGGCTCGGCCGCCTCGGCGTGACCAGCCACCTGCTGGACGGCCATTGGAAGACTTCCCTCTTCGTCGCCCGGCTCGCCGATGACCGCCACTACACGCTGCTCGACGCCGCCAACGCCGATTTCCAGACCAACAACGACCGCTACCACGGCTACCGCACCGACATCGCCTGGAACAATACGCTGCACCTGCCCGACGCCGGCCCGCTCCGCACCACCAGCGTGACCTTCGGCTACGAGCACCGCATCGATTCCGTCCGCACCAGCCTCAATGACAGCTATTCCGACTTTCCCTACCAGCAATCGACCCGCGCCCACGCCACCACCGATGCGGGCTATCTCGGCGCGCAGGCGACGCTGTTCCACCGGCTGACGGTGACCGGTGCGCTGCGCGAGGACAGCGCGAGCACCGGGGGCAGCGCCTTCACCTGGCGCGCGGGGGCGGTGTTCGCGCTGCCCGAAATCGCCTCGCGCATCGAGGCTTCCTACGGCACCAGCTTTCTGGCCCCCTCGCTGTTCGATCTCTACGGCGTGGACAGCGGCGGCTTCGTGGGCAACCCGGCGCTCAAGCCGGAACGCGCGACCGGGTTCGAGGTCGGCTTCGCGACCGACTGGGCGGCCTTCGGGCGGGCCCGGTTCGCGACCACCAGGCTCACCTATTTCGGCAACGACATCAAGGATCTCATCATCACCCAGTTCAGCCCGGTCTTCACCCCGGTCAACATCGACCGCGCCCGCATCCGCGGGGTCGAGGCGACGCTCGCCCTGCACCCGGCGCGCTGGCTCGATCTCGCGCTCGCCTACACCTATACCGACGCGCGCAACGCGGAGACCGGCAGCCTGCTGCTGCGCCGGCCGGAGAATCAGGGATCGGCGGAGGTGACGCTGCGCCCGTCCCACCGGCTCTCGCTGCACGGCGAGGTGCTGTTCATCGGCCGGTTCCAGGATTTCCTGGTCGACAATGCGGGCAATCCGACGAGCGTGGGCAACGCCAAGCCGGGCACCATCGTCGATCTCTCGCTCACCTACCGGCTGACCCCGCGGCTCGCGGTGTTCGCCATCGGGCACAACGTCCTCGCGTCCCGGTTCGAGCCGGTGAACGGCCTGCAAACCCCGGGGCCGAGCGCACTCTTCGGCGTGCGCACGCGGTTCTGAGCGGCGCCGCGGCCCCTCGCCCGCGGCCGGGTGCCGGAGCGCAACGCTCCGGCACCGCCTTCCGCGGGGCGTTCAGTCCGCGCCCGCCATCTCTCCGACCACGCGCTCCTCCGCGGCGATCTCGGCCTGGCGTGCGGCGATCGCCTCGGCACTGACCGGCGGGCCCGGGAAGTGCTGGCGGGCGACCCCGAACCACAGCACCGCCATCAGCGCGATCAGCCCGAGCCCGTAGTTGATCAGGATGTCGTTGGGCGGCTGGATGCCGATGTAGATCAGCACCAGAACGCCGGCGATCGAGATCACCGCGAAGGGTTTCGAGAGCGCGCCGAGCCGGAACGGGCCGAAGTCGGTCCAGGTCTTGCCTTCCGCGAACAGCCCCGCGGCGATCGGCATCACGATCGAGATGTAGAGGAACATCGCGCAGCCCGCGGCGAGCGCGGCGAACGCCGGCGAATAGAGGGTCGCCGCGATGGACAGTACCACCGCGAGCCAGATGCCGCCGGTCGGGGAGCGGTATTTCACGCTCACGTGCCGCCAGATCTGGTGCGCCGGAATGCCGCCGTCGCGGGCGAAGGCGAAGATCATGCGCGAGGTGGAGGTGACCCCGGCGAGCGCGCAGAGATAGTTGGACAGCACGATGCCGACCTCGAGCACCCATTTGACCGGCTCGGGAACCGCGAGCCCGCCGAGCAGATAGTAGAAGATGTTGCCTCCCTGCGCGGCCGCCTTGGCCTGGTCGGGCATGGCGAAGATGAAAGCCGCCTCCATCACCAGGCCGAACGCGAACGACCAGAAGATGGAGTTCATCACGCCGCGCGGCACGCTGTGGCGGGCGTCCTTGGTCTCCTCGGAGGTGTGGGCGCAGCCGTCGAAGCCGGTGATGGTATAGAGCGGCAGCAGCAGGCCGAGCAGGAACAGATAGAAGATGCTGCCACTGTGGGGCACCGTGTCGCCGCCCGCCTTGCCGGAGAAATTGACGAAAGTGACCAGCCGGGTGAGGTCGTAGCTGTGCGCCCCGGCCAGCATCGCGAGGGTGAGCAGGATCGCGATGCCGAAGATCAGGTAGCCCGAGAAGTCGATGAGTTTCGTCGTCGTGCGCAGGCCGAGATGGTTGAACAGCCCCTGACTCACGGTGATGACCAGCACCGCCACGAACTGGTGCCAGTAGCCCCATTTCGAGGTGTCGATGTGGAAGATGTTGCCGAGGATCAGCCCGTTGAACAGCAGATAGACGCCGACGTTGACCGAGGCGATGACGAAGATCAGGCCGAGCATGTTGAGCAGGGCGGTGACCCACCCCCAGCCGCGCCCGCCGAGCAGCGAGGACCAGTGATAGAGCGCGCCGGCGGTGGGATAGGCGGAGGCGATCTGCGACATCGAGGCGCCGACGATCAGCGCATAGGCCGAACCCACGATCCAGCCGACGAAGACCGCGCCCGGGCCGGCCGCGGAGTAGGCCGCCTGCAACGAGGTGATGCCGCCAGCGAGGATGCAGATGATCGAGAAGCCAACGGCAAAGTTGGAAAACCCTCCCATCCGGCGCGCGAGCTCCTGCGCGTAGCCCATGCGATGGAGGGTCCGCCGGTCCTCCTCCAGAATCGCCTGTTCGTCCCGTATCCGCGGCTCGGCCATCGTTTCGTCCTCCGTGGTTGTGTGTTCCAATACGCGCACCATCGCTCCGTCCGGACCCGTTCCGGCGCGGCGTTCAGCCCTCTTCCACGGGGCCGCCGCGCCCCCGGACCTTCGCCACCGCCGCGGCGAATGCCTCGCGCAGTTCGGGCGCCGACCCGTCGCGCGGCAGCACCAGCCGCCAGTTGGCGCCCGCAGGCTCGCGAACCCTGGCGGCCTTGTCCGCCCCGTCGCGGCAGAACCAAGCCACGCCGAAAGCGGTCATGTCCGTGCTTTGCGCGACCGCCACCGGCCGGGCCAGCGCGTCGGCCAGGAACTGCACGAAGGAAGCGCTGCGGGTCAGCCCGCCGTCGACCGAAACCCGTCCTTCCTCGCCGATCGCGGCGCCCAGCGCGCCCACCAGTTCGGCCGCCCGGAACCCGATCCCCTCGACCACCGCGCGGCAGAGATCGAGGCGCGAGGTGGCCAGGTCGAGGCCGAGCCAGGCCCCGCGCGCGGAGCGGTCCCAGTACGGCGCGCCCAGCCCGGCCTGGGCCGGCACGAAGAACAGCCCCCGCTCGGCCACCGGCGCGCCGCGGTACTGTTCGAGCGCCCCGTACTCCTCGAGCAGGCCGACGCGGAGCAGCCATTCCACCGCCGCTCCCGCGGTGAAGATGCCGCCGTCGAGCGCGTAGACCGCCGCCCCGCCGCGCCGCCAGGCGACGGTCGGAATCAGGCCGCTCGCGGTCTGCCGGCGCGGGCGGGCGCCGGTGAGGCCGAGGGCGAAGGCGCCGGTGCCGAAGGTGATCTTGAGATCGCCCGCGGCGCGGCCGCCATGGCCGTAGAGTGCTGCCTGCTGGTCGACCAGGCTGGCGCGAACCGGCAGGTCGCGCCCGCCGCGCCGGCGCAGCGCGCCGAAATCCCCCGCGCTGGGGCGGATCGTGGGCAGGCACTCCATCGGCACGCCGAACACCGCGCAGAGCTCGTCGTCCCAGGTCAGGAGGTCGAGATCCATGAGGCTGGTGCGCGAGGCGGTGGAAGCGTCGGTGGCGAAGACACCGGTGAGCGCGTCGAGCAGGAAGGCGTCCGAGGTGCCCAGCCGCAGCCGCCCGGCGCGGCGGAGTTCCCCCGCCTCCGGCGCGTTCTGCAGCAGCCAGGCGAGCTTGGCCGCCGAGAAATAGGGATCGAGCGGCAGCCCGGCGCGTTCGATGGTCAGCGCCTCGGCGCCCGCGGCGCGCAGGCGGGCGATCTCGGGCGCGGTGCGCCCGTCCTGCCAGACGATCGCGGGGGCGAGCGGGCGCTTGGTCCGCCCGTCCCAGGCGAGCACGGTCTCGCCCTGGTTGGCGAGCGCCATCGCCGAGGCCTCTTCCGCGGCACCGACGAGGTCGCGGATGTGGCCGAGGATCTCCTCTCCGTCGTGCTCCACCCACCCCGGGTGGGGGTGGCTCTGGCGGTGCTGGCGCACGCCGGCGGGGTGGAACCCGCCCTCGGGCGTGAGCAGATAGGCCTTGGTGGCGCTGGTGCCCTGGTCGATCGCCAGAATCGTGTCCATCCCCATGCTCACTCCAGCACCAGGCGCAGCGTGCGGGCCCCGGCCAGCCGCGCCACCGGCACGCGCAGCGACAGGCCGCCCTCGGGCACGATCCGGACCATGCGTTCGGCCAGCGTTTCGCCCTCCGCGAGCAGGCGCAGCCGCGCGCGGCCGGTCCGCACCGCCGCGCGCGAAGGGCGGCCGGAGAAGCGCAGCCACCCGCCCTCCGCCGCCACCCGCTGGGGCGTGGCGTAGCGCAGCGCCCCGCCGGCGCGCACCGTGATCTCGGCGGCGGGCAGCGCGCCGGCGAGCGCGCGCAGGATGCAGGCCGCCGCCTGCCGCCCTTCCGCTGCTGCCACCGCGCCGCGCTCCGCCCCGCGGATGACGTTGCCGGCGGCGAAGAACGCGGGGTCGGAAAGGCGGAAGAGATTGTCGATCGCCGGTCCCCCGGTGGCGGGGTCGATCGCCGCCACCGCCTCGGCGAGCCCGGATTCGGGGCGGAACAGGCCGCTGAAGATCACCCCGTCGCAGCCGATCTCGCGCCGCCCGTCCGCGCCCTGCACCACCACCGCGCTGACCCTGGCGGCGCCGCGGATCTCGACGAGGCGGGTCCCGGTCAGCACCGGGACGCCGAACAGCCGCCCGGCCGCCCAGGCGAGCGCGCGCGGGGCCGCGGTGCGGGCGCCCTCCTCGATCAGCGCCGCCGGGCGGATGCCGCCGTGGCGGGCGGCGAGCAGGGCGGAGAACCCGACCCACTCGCCGCCCACGATCACCGGCCGGCGGAACGGGCGCATCCCCCCGCGATAGACCATCTCCTGGAAGGCGCCGGTCGTCGTCACCCCCCAGGGTCGCGTGCCGGGCACCAGGCGCGCGGCGCGCGGGGTCTCGCGGATGCCGGTCGCGACCAGCACGGCGCGCGCCGCAAGCTGCTCGATCCCCGCCGGCCCGGCGACTTCGACGATCCCGCCCGGCAGCAGCCCGACGACGCTCGCCCCGCAGCGGACCTCCGCCCCGCGCGCGGCGGCGGCGAGCAGGCGCGCGTACGCCGGCCCGCGCAGCAGCCGATGGAAATCCTCCATTCCCCAGCCGGGATGGCCGGCGAAGCGCGGCAGCCCGCCGGGCTCGGGCGCGCGCTCGAGCACCAGCACGTCGGCCAGCCCGGCCCCGGCCAGCACCCGCGCGGCGGTCAGCCCGGCCGGTCCGGCGCCGATGATGATGACCGAGCGCCGGTTCACGCCGCTCCCCGCGCCGCCAGCGGTTCGGCCAGTCCGGGCAGGCGCGCGCAGGCCAGTTCCAGCACCCGCCGGGTGCAGTAGAACCCCTGGCAGCGCCCCATCATCACCCGCGTCCGCCGCTTGAGCCCGCCGAGCGTTCCCGCCGCCAGCGGGCCGGCGCAGGCGGCGCGGATCTCGCCCGCGGTCACCTGTTCGCAGTGGCAGACGATCTCCCCCGGCGCGGCACTCCGCCAGGGCCGGGACGCGCTCTCCGCCAGCGCGGGGACGGCGGGCCAGGCCGGCGCGGGGAGGGCACGAAAGGCGCCGAAATGCGCCTCGTGCAGTCCGCGCACGTGCCCGGCGATGCCGAGCGCGGCGGACAGTCCGGTCGAGCGGATGGCGCCCACCGTGATCCAGCCCGCGGCGGGCAGCGCCTCGATGACATAGTCCTTGTGCTCGCTCGCCGGGCGCAGGCCGGCGTAGGCCGCGGTGATCTCCTCCCCGGCGAGCGCGGGCAGCACCCGCCGCCCGGCGGCGAGCAGTGCGGCCATTCCGGCCGCGGTGGTGGGCGCGAACGACCGCTCCGGCTGCTCCTCCGCGGTCGGCCCGACCAGGAGATTGCCGAACACGGTGCGGGTGAGCACCACTCCCTTGGTGCGCGCGGTCGGGATCGGCAGCAGGATGGCGCGGGCGAGGCGCGCGGCGCGCTTGTCGAAGACCAGGAACTCGCCGCGCCGGGGGCGGATGGAAAACGGGCTCGGGCGCGCGATCGCCTCGACGAGATCGCCCCGCAGCCCGGCGCAGTTCACCACCACCCGGGCCGCCACCGCCCCCGCCGCGGTCTCCAGCCGCCAGCCGCCGCCCTCCCGCCGCCCGCCGGTCACCGCGGCGTCCCGCCAGAGCGCGCCGCCGTTCGCGAGGCCCTGCACCGCGTAGGCCAGCGGCGCCTGCCAGGGGTCGATGATCGCTTCGCCCGCCACCCATGCCGCCCCGCACACCTCCGCCGCCAGCGCCGGCTCCCGTGCCCGCACCTCCTCCGCCGAGAGCACCCGCACTCCCTCCACTCCGTTGGCCCCCGCGCGCGCGCGGATGGCCCCGAGCCGCTCCCGCTCGGCCTCGCTCCAGGCCAGCACCAGCGCCCCGCAGGGCTCGAGCGGCAGGCCGAGCCGGTGGTGGATTTCGCGATAGCGGCGATTGCCCGCGCCGATGCAGGCCGCTTCCAGGCTGCCCGGTTCGGCGTCGAAGCCGGTGTGCAGGATGGCGCTGTTGGCCTTGCTCGCGCCCTCCAGGATGTCCGCCGCCGCCTCGACCAGCACGGTGCGCGCCCCGGCGAGGACGAATTCGCGGAAGATCGCGCAGCCCACCACCCCGGCCCCGATCACCGCGATGTCGAAACCCGCGCCCGGAGCCGGCGGTGGTGCGTCCATGCCTCTGCGTCCCGCGAGCAGGATTTGCCCGTTCGGGCAGGCTAGTATGACCGAACGGCCAGAATCAATCGGCTTGTGTTTGCCCCGCGGGTGCGAAAGAGTGTGGCGATGGCAGCCGGCCATGCCCGGGACCCGCAGCTGCGGCGCGAAGCCATTCTCGGTCTCGCCCGCGAGAAGCACGCCCTGACGGTGGATGAGATCGCCGCCCGCTTCGCGGTCTCGCGGGAGACCATCCGGCGCGATCTTTGCCGGCTCGACGAGGAGGGGCTGCTGCGGCGCACCCACGGCGGCGCGGCGCAGCCCAAGGCGGCGCGCGAGCCCGCCTTCCGCGAGCGGCTGGTCGCCCACGCCGCCGAGAAGCGGCGGATCGCGCGCGCCGCCGCCGCCCTGTTCGAGCCCGCCGACACGCTGATCGTCGACTCCGGTTCCACCACCGAGGCGTTCGCCGAGGCGCTCGCGGCGCTCGCCGCCCGCCCCACCGTCATCACCAACAGCCTGCGCATCGCCTCGCTGCTCGGGGCGGCCGCCGCCCCGGGGCGGGTGGTGCTGATCGGCGGCGAGTTGCGGGCCGAGACCGGGCAGATGCTCGGCGCCCTGGCGCTGGCCCAGCTCGCCGAGTTCCGCGCCGACCATGCGGTGATCGGGGTGGGCGCGATCGACGCCGCCGGCCGCGCCATGGACTATGATGCGGAGGAGGCGCTGTTCGCCCGCGCCGCCATGCACCGCTCGGGCACGCTCACCATCCTCGCCGACCATTCCAAGTTCGCCCGCGCGGCGCTGCTGCGCGTCGCCGAGCCGGCCCGCATCGCCCGCCTGGTCACCGACGCGCCCCCGCCGCCCGCCCTCGCCCGCGCCCTCGCCGGCGCCGGAGTGGTGGTGCTGGTCGCGCCCTGAGCGAAGCGAGCGCATCGTCAAGGTGCAGCGGGCGCATCGTCAAGGCGCGGCGGGCGAATTGTCCGACGGTTCGTGGAAACGTTTGCGACCCGGCGCCGGCGATGCTAGCCTCGCTTTCGGGACGAAACGCCGACAGAGGAAAGAACCCGCGAAGTGCCGGTCACCATGCGCGACGTCTCGCTGCTCGCCGGGGTGTCGATCTCTACCGTATCGCATGTCCTGAACGAGACCCGGCCGGTGCCGGAAGCCACCCGCACCCGGGTGCTCGCTGCGATCTCGGCGAGCGGCTACATGCCCAACACCCTCGCCCGCTCGCTCAAGCGCGCTGAGACCCGCACCCTCGGGCTTGCCATCGGCGACATCGCCAACCCCTATTTCACCGAGGTGGTGGACGCGGTGGAGGAAGTCGCCCGCGCCCGCGGCTATACCGTCATCCTCACCGACAACGGGGAGAGTGCGGAGCGCGAGATGCCGGGGCTGCGCGTGCTCGTCGGGCGCCGGGTGGACGGTCTGATCCTCGCCCCCTCGGCGGAGGGCGGGGCGGAGGCGGTGAACTACGCGCTGCACCACAAGATCCCGCTGGTCCAGATCGACCGCACGGC
The DNA here is from genome assembly GCA_027326105.1 of Acetobacteraceae bacterium. GTDB lineage: Bacteria > Pseudomonadota > Alphaproteobacteria > Acetobacterales > Acetobacteraceae > DAHWFB01. Next base: position 829 of record DAHWFB010000050.1, on the reverse strand, counting down.
GAGCGAGGGCTGCGACTATGTCGTCGCCGCCAATGCCGAGGGCGCGCGGCGGCTGGTCGCCCATCTCGCCGCGCTCGGCCACCGCCGCATCGGCATGCTCACCGGGCTGCCCGGGCTGAGTTCGACCCACGAGCGCATCGCCGGCTACCGCACCGCCCTCGACGAGGCGGGCCTGCCGTTCGACCCCGCCTTGACCGCGGAGGGCCAGTTCAGCCCCGAACCGGCGCGGCGGGCGACCCATGCGCTGCTCGCGATCGCCGACCCGCCGAGCGCGCTGTTCGCCTCCAACAATCTGATGACGCTCGGCGCCATGCGCGCGTTCTCCGAGCGCGGCCTCGCCGTGCCCGGGGACATCGCGCTCGCCGCCTTCGATGATTTCGCCTGGGCCGATCTCTTCCAGCCGCGGCTGACGACGGTGGCGCAGCCGTGCCGGCGGATCGGCGAACTCGCGGTGACGCTGCTGCTCGAGCGCATGGCCGCGCCGGAGCTGCCCCCGCGCCGGCTGCGCCTGCCGGTCGAACTCCGCCACCGCGAATCCTGCGGCTGCACACCCGGGGCGGCGGCGATCCCCTGAACCCGCCGCGGCCGGGCGCGCGGGCGCGCCCCGCCACCGCGAACCAATCGCCACGAACAAATCGCCACGAACCCATCGCCGTGAACAAATCGCTTGTGCCCGAACCCGGGTTTGTGTTCTTTCTCCGTTCATGGCAGCGCTCTCCTTCCCCACCTCCCCGACCGATCGGCTCGCCAGCATCCTCGCGCTGCTCTGCCGTGCCGTCGCCGCCCAGTCCGACCCCTGGTACCCCCAGCGCCTCGCCGCCGCCGGCTT
>DAHWFB010000043.1 GCA_027326105.1 Acetobacteraceae bacterium | reverse complement strand
ATGAACGGAGTTAGAACATGGGTGGCGGTTCGGGCACAAGCGAATTTCCCCGGCGGCGCGGTCAGCGCGGCCGCAGCTCGGCGACCGGGAACGAGTGCAGGGTGGTTTCGGCGGCCTTGAACTCCGCGTCCTGGGCGCGGCCGCGGCGGCGGGCGAGGACGCCGACCTCGCGCGAGAGGAAGGCGCCGAGCGAGAGCGCGTCGATCACGCCCTTGCGGTCGTGGGGGGCGGCGCCGGCGAGCGCCCGGCGCAGGGCGTAGACGAAGATGCCGTTGCGCCCGTCATAGGAATCGAGCGCCTCCTGGTCCGAGCTCGAGGCGGCGAGCAGGTAGCGGCCGGTCTCATGGCCGAGGCCGGCCAGCGCGCCCGCGGTCACCGCCCCCGAGTGGCAGGTGTCGAGGAAGAGCAGCGCGTCGCGGGCGCGGATGCGGGCGAGGGCGGCGACCAGCGCCGATTCCCCGATCGCGCCGGCCTGGATCGTCGCCATGGTGGCGCGGCTCGCGAGATCGGCGGGAATGAGGAGGAAGTGGCGCCAGGCCGGCCCCTGCTGGCCGGCGGGGCCGAGATCGCTCACCGTGCCGTGGGTCGCGACATAGAAGAAGAAGGTGTCGCGCGGGCGCACCCGGGCCGCGAGCCGGGCGAAGGCGGCCAGGATGGCTTCCCTGCTCGCCTGCCCGTTGGTGAGCAGGGTGACGTGGGTGCGGGCGAAGAGCGGCGCCGAATCCCGCTCGACCAGGCGGACGAAGGTGCGGGCGTCGGCGACCGCGAGGCGCAGCCGCAGTTCGGGAAGGGTGAAGCGGTCGATGCCGATGGCCAGCACGTAGAGATCGCCCTTGCCCTGGGCGGCGGGCGGGGGACGGTCGATCTCGATCGGGGCGCTTTCGCCGTAGAGGGCGCCGGTGCGGTCGTAGAGGCGCAGGCGGATGCGGTCCGGCCCGGGATCGAGGGGAACCTCGACGGTCGCGGGCGGGCCGTTGGCGTGGATGCCGCGCCGGCGGCGCACGGCGCGGCCGTTGACGAAGACATCGAGCGCGCCGATGCCGCCGCCGTGACCGGCCAGCGCGAGGGCGAGCCGCAGGCCGGTGGCGGCGGGTGGCAGCGCGAGCGCGCCGGTCGCGGGCAGGGCGAGCGGGGTGCAGGCGCCACCCGCCGCCGGCAGGCAGGCCGAGCGCACCGCGACCGAAGGCGCCCGGGCGAGCAGGGCGCGCAAGGGGCCGAGCGCGCGGGCGCGGGCGGCGGCGGGGGCGCGATCGCCGGCCAGCGCCGCGCGTACCACGGCGGGGGCGTAGAACAGGCGGAAGGCCTGGGAGAAGCTGACCCAGAGCGGCGCCTCCGCCGCGCCGCGGTCGAGCTGGAAGCCGACCAGATCCTGCCCGCCGCGGTCCGCCGCGTCGAAGAACCCGCCCGGGGTGAACAGCACCCAGCGCCCGTCCCGCGCGGCGAACAGGCTCGCGCGCAGCCGCAGGCGGGTGCCGCCGCCGAGCCCGTACCAGCGCAGGCTGCCGTCCCCCAGGGCGGCCAGCGCGACGGTGCCGGCGCGGTTCACGCTCACCGCCCAGGCGGTCGCGGGGATGGCGGCGGCGGCGATCTGCCGCCCGTCGGGGCGGTAGAGGCGAAGGTGGTTGTCGGTGCCGAGCAGCACGCCGCGCCCGTGGGGCAGCAAAGCGAGGCTGCGGCTGAACTCCGCCCGGCCGAGCGCGAGCGGGCGGTGGTTCAGCGTCGGCCGGTTGGTGTCGCGCCAGTCCGCGACGGCGAGGCCGGGAGCGGCGAGGCGGGCGGTGGCGAGGCTGGGGTCGAGGGCGCGGACGCGGGCGAGGCGGCGGGTGCGGGCGTCGAACCGCCAGAGCCCCGCCGGGGAGGCGAATTCCACCACCGCCGCGTCGGCGGAGACGGCGAGGGCTCCGTCGCGGCTGGGGCGGAGGTCGCGCTCGGGCGGGGCGGGGCGAGTGGCGAGGGCGAGCGCGGGCGAGACGCGCCCCCAGCCCGGGTCCTCGGTCGCGTAGACCGCGCCGCCGCCGGGGACGGGGGCGATGGCGCGGATGGTGTCGTGGGCGGCGGCGAGGTCATGGACCGGGCCGAGCCCGCCGTCTCCCCAGGCGCGCAGGAGATAGGCGTGGCCGCGGCGGGCGTAGCCGCCGGCGAGCAGCGCGGTGCCGCCCGAGGCTTCGCCCATCCAGCCGACCGCGAGCAGCCCCTCGCCGGCGAGGCCGGCGAGGCTCGGGGCGTAGAGCGGGTGCAGCGTCGCGCTGGCATAGACCTCGAGCCGCATCGCGGCGGGCGGGCGGGTGGCGGCGAAGGCGGCGGCGAGCAGGCCGCCGTCCGGCGAGACGGCGATGCCCCAGGGGGCGAAGCCGGCCGGGGCGGCGACCGAGGCGACCAGGCGGCCGGCGCGGTTCCAGGCGCGGATCCGACCGTCCGCCGAACTGGCGAACAGCCGCCCGTCGGGGGCGAAGGCGACCGCGCGCACCGGCCCCGCCGGGGAAGCGTCGGCGAAGCGCTGCTTGCCGGTGGCGGCGTCGAACACCCGCACCCCGCCGACCGCGAGCCCGACCGCGAAGCGCCGCCCGCGCGGCGAATAGGCGACCGCGAAGACCGGCGCGGGCAGGCCGGGCAGGCGGCCGATCATGCGGGCGCGGCGGACGCTGAAGAGATAGAGGCTGAAGCTCCTGTCCCAGCTCCCCCCGGTGGCGCCGCCGGCGAGCACCCGCCTGCCGTCCGGGCTGAGGGCGACCGCGTAGAGCTCGCCCTCCCGGCGCGGGCCGATGGGCGGGCGCAGCACGGCGCGCTCCACCCCGTCGGGGAGCGACCAGAGACGGACGGTCTTGTCGTAGCCGGCGGTCGCCAGCAGCCGGCCCGAGGCGGCGACCGAGAGCGCCGCGACGGCGCCGATGTGCCCGCCCGCCTCGATGCGCAGGAAGGGCCGCGCCGGCGGGGCGGCGGGGGCGGCGGCGCCGGCGAGCAGGGCGGCGAGCAGGATGGCGGGCCGGATGGCGAGGGCGGGCCGCTGCATCGGCCGGGCCGGAACCCGCTCGATCGGCTAGCGGCGCGAAGCGGGCGAAGCGCGCCCGCCCCGAACCACTGGCCCGCCGCCGGGGCGGGGCGACCGGCGCCGCATCCGGGAACCGAACGCGACGATCAGACCACGGGAGCGGCTCATTTCAGGCATGGATACAATGCGGGAATGATCTGATAGCTCAGGAGGGTCACCACCCAGGTGCTGCGATTTCCGGGGAAATGCTCGAGCCGGTCGAGCACTTGTCTGCCCATCTCGGCGGTGTCCGGCCGGCCGGCAGGATCGCGCGGCCAGCAGACCGCATCGCCGATCAGGTCATGGTTCAACGCGCCGTCGATATGATCGGTGACGACATAGTCTCCCAGTCCGCGGACGCAGAAATCACGATGGCCCGCATCGGTGTTGCAGAACGCGAGGACATCGTTCAGCGACGTGGTGCCGATGTAGGTATCGAACCGGTCGAACCTCTTGTCGTGCGCGAGCGCTGGCGGCGCCGCGACGGACATCATGGCGAACAGGCAACCCGACAGCAGAGCGCGCCGCATCAGGGCAATCCCTTTCTGGACCGAAGAACATCTGGAGCGAACAAGGTCTGGAGCGAATCAGGGCCGCCAGCGGGCGAGCATAGCGCAAGCGGCTGAGGTGGTGGGTAAATTTCGGGCCGGCGCCCGATCTTCCCCGCCCCTGCGGCCCGGCCCGGGTGGGACGGCGCGATGCCGCCCCCGGGGGACCGGGCTGCCGGTTCCCCCCGGCCGCCGCCGGCGCCTCATCCGCTGAGCTGGAACCCGCGGGCGACGGTGCTGCTGCCGACCGCGACGCGCTGGGCGAAGGAATCCCGCCGGGCGGCGTTGCTGCCGGCGAGCCGCTGCACCGGATCGGCCGCGGGCGGGGCGGGCGGCGGCGGAGCGGGCGCGGGGCTGGCGAGCGCCGCGGCGGGGACAAAGCCGCGGGTCTCTCCGCCGGTCTTGACCAGGGCGAAGCCGGCTTCGCTGGTGGCGGCGGAGACCGTGCTGCCGGCGGGAAGCTGGCCGACCGCGGGAGCGCCCGGCTGCGGGCGGAGCAGGATGGCGACCGGGCGGCGGGTGCGTGCCCCGTACCAGCGCCGGTGGTAGGCGAGCACCGCCGCCTCGGTGCCGGGGCTGAGATGGTCGGCGGCATAGACGAACGCGGCGCTGCGCTGGTTGACCCGGGCGTCGATGCGGCGGGCGAGAGCGAGGTCCGCCGCCGCCGCCTGCTGCACCGCGGCGAGACGCGCCTCGGCGGTGGGGCGGTCGATGGCGCCGGCGGCATAGGCGGCGCGGATCCGGCGCGCCTGGTCCAGCCGGCAGGCCATCAGCGCGTCGAAATCGCCCTGGGCGCGGCTGATCCAGCCGTTCTCGCGGCCGATGTCGCCGGAAAAGCGGGAGTCGAGCGCGGCCTGGTCGGCGTTCTGCCGGGCCAGCGCCTGCCAGTAGCCGGCGATCGCCCCGGCCGCGCCGCCGGCGGCGGCACCGGTGAGCGCGCCGCGCCAGTCCCCCGAGACGAGGCTGCCGATCACCCCGCCGCCGGTGGCGCCGACCAGCGCGCCGGTGAGGATGTCACGGGTGAAATAGTCCCCGGCGGCGGCGAGCGCCTGGCGCTGGGGCGCGCAGGGGTCGGCGCTGGCGGCCGGGGCGGCGAAATAGCCGCCGCCGGGCAGCCCGTAGCCGCCGGCGGTGCAGCCGCCGAGCAGCAGGGGGGCGAGCAGGGCGAGCGCGCGGGCCGCCGGCGCAGCGGGGAAACGGGCGGGATTGGGGGACATGCGCATCCTTGCCTCCGCGAGCGCCGAAGCGGGTGGTTCCCGTCCGGCGCCGGGCCGCCAGCATAGACCCGCGCGGGGCGGACGCCAACTTCGTTGCGCAAGCCGCGCGGGCGGGGCGAGGTTTCCCCGGGGTGGAATTTTTTGCTCACCCGGGCGGCGCCGTGCTAGAAAATCCTCCACCGGGGCGGCGGGCGAGGACGAGCATGGACGGGGCGGCGGGCGGAGAGCGGGACTGTCTTCTCGATCCTGCGTGGTCCTTCGTGGCGCGCGCCGATCTCGACTCCATCACCGCCGAGGAGTGGGCGGTGCTCGACCGCCAGCGGGCCCGGTTCGTCGCCGCGACCCAGGCCGAGCGCGCGCTGGGCTGGCTGCGCGCCATGGCCGCCAGCCCCTCCTTCGGCTACGAGATCAATATCTTTCGCCATTGCCTGCAAACCGCGACCCGGATGCTGCGCGACGGCCTTGCCGAGGAGACGGTGGTGGTGGGGCTGCTGCACGATTGCGCGTTCGAGGCCGCGCCCGCCACCCACGGGCTGATCGCCGCGGCGCTGCTCGGCCCCCATTGCTCGGAGGCGGACGGCTGGATGCTGGCGCACCACCAGATCTTCCAGGACTTCCACTGCCACCACCATCCCGGGCTCGACCCCGGGGCGCGGGAGCGCTGGCGCGGCCACCCCCATTTCGAATGGACCGCCCGCTTCGTCGCCCGCTACGACCAGACCACGATTTCGGCCGCCGGCGAGGCGCTGCCGCTGGCCGCCTTCGAGCCCATGGTCGCGCGCTTCTTCGCCCGCCCGCCGCGCCCGCTGGCGCTGGCGCTGGCCTGAGCCGGGGCGGCGATGGGGGCGTGGATCACGACCGTCGCGCCCGAGGACGCCCAAGGCAGGCTGCGGGAACTCTACGAGAGCGTGCGCACGCCGCACGGCACGGTCGACAACGTCATGCGCGCCCACTCGCTGCGCCCGGAGACCATGGCCGGCCATCTCGCGCTGTACCGCGCCGTTCTGCACAATCCGGAGAACGTGCTTCCGCTTGCCTTCCTCGAGACCGTCGCCGCCGAGGTCAGCCGGATCAATGGCTGTGCCTACAGCCTCGCCCATCACCGGGCCAACGCCGAGCGGCTGATCGGCGATCCCGCGCGGGCCGGGGCGGTGTGGCGGGCGCTCGCGGCGGGGCGGCCGGAGGAGGCGTTTCCTGCCCGCGAGGCGGCGCTGCTCGCCTACGCCGCCAAGCTCACCCGCACGCCGGGGGCGATGGCGCAGGCCGACTGGCAGGCGCTGAAGGAGGCCGGCTGCGCGGACGGCGAGATCCTCGAGGTCAACCAGGTCGCCGCCTATTTCGCCTATTCCAACCGGCTGCTGAACGGCCTCGGCGTCGATACCGAGGGCGACGTCATCGGCTACTACGAGGCGCCGGCCTCGGCAGGGAGAGAGACATGAGCGCCGCCGCCCGCCCCGCCGGCTTCACCGAGATCCCGCTGATCGATATCGCCGCGCTGCGCTCCGCCGCACCGGGCGCGGCGGCGGCGGTGGCGGCGGCGATCGAGCGCGCCTCCCGCGAGGTGGGGTTCTTCTACATCACCGGCCACGGGATTCCCGCCGGGCTGGTCGAGGCCGGGCTCGCCGCGGCGCGGGAATTCTTCGCCCTGCCGGACGCGGAGAAGCAGGCGATCGCGGTCGATTCCCGCCATCGCGGCTATGTCGGGCCGGGGGCGGCGCGGATGTACGCCGGCCACCGCCCCGACCTCAAGGAGAGCTTCGTCTGGGGGCTCGATCTGCCGCTCGACCACCCGGCGGTGCGCCCCGAGCGCAGCCTGATGGGCCCCAACCGCTGGCCGGCGCGGCCGGCCGGGATGGGGCCGGCGCTGGAGCGCTATTTCACCGCCGCGCTCGCGGTCGGGCGCGACCTCGCCCGCGCCTTCGCGGTGGCACTCGGCGAGGAGGAGGGGTTCTTCGCCCGCCACTTCAGCCACCCGCTGGCGCGCGGCGGGGTCATCCACTATCCGCCGCAGCCGCCCGACCTCGGCGCCGACCAGTTCGGCGTCGGCCCGCACACCGACTATGGGTTCCTCACCCTGCTCTGGCAGGACGAGGTCGGCGGGCTCGAGGTGAGGAACGCCGCCGGCGCCTGGGTCGCCGCGCCGCCGATCGCGGGCAGCCTCGTCGTCAATGTCGGCGACCTGCTGGCCCGCTGGTCGAACGACCGCTTCGCCTCCACGCCCCACCGCGTGGTCAACCGCTCCGGGCGGGAGCGCTTCTCGGTGCCGGTGTTCTACGATCCCGACTGGGAGAGCGTGGTCGATCCCGCGCCGGTGGCAGAGCGGGCGGGGGTGGCGGCGCGCCATCCGCCGCTGATCGCCGGCGAGCACATCCGCGCCCGCTTCGACCGCGCCTTCGCCCACCGCGGCAAGGGCGGGGAAGGCGAGACGGATGTCGCCTTCGCGCGGCCCTGAGCGGGCGAGCCGCCCGGCATTGGCCCGCCGGCCCCGCCCGCCCGAGCGCTACGCCGACGCGCGGCCGGGCGAGATCATCGCCGCGAGCCCGGGGGTGGCGGCGCTGGGCGCGCTGGGGTTCGCCGCGACGCTCTTCGTGCTGGTCTGGCTGGCCTGGCGGGGGAGCCGCGATCTCGGCTATGCGTGGCAATGGTATCGGGTGCCGCACGAGATTTTCCGCCGCGTCGGGGGCGGGTGGCAGGCGGGGCCGCTGGTCGAGGGGCTGCTGGTCACGCTCGGCGTCAGCCTGCGCGCCATGGTGCTGGCGCTGCTGCTCGGCCTCGCGACCGCGGCGGCACGGCTGGCCGGCACGCCCTTCCTGCGCGGCCTGGCGCGGGCCCATATCGAGATCATCCGCGGCACGCCGCTGCTGGTGCAGCTCTATCTGTTCTATTTCATCCTCGCGCCGCTGGTCGGGCTCGGCCGGTTCTGGACCGGCACGCTCGCGCTCGCGGTGTTCGAGAGCGTGTTCGCGGCCGAGGTGATGCGCGGCGCCATCCGCTCGGTCGCACCCGGACAGTGGGAGGCGGCGCGCGCGCTCGGGCTGGGGGAGCGGACGATCTGGCGGCGCGTCATCCTGCCCCAGACGGTGCTGCCGATGCTGCCGCCGCTGGCCGGCATCCTGGTTTCGCTGATCAAGGATTCGGCGATCGTCAGCGTGATCTCGGTGTTCGATCTCACCAACCAGGGGCGCAACATCATCTCCGACACCTTCATGAGCTTCGAGATCTGGTTCACCGTGGCGGCGCTCTACCTGATGATGACGCTGTCCCTCTCGACGCTGGTGAACGGGATCGAACGGCGCGTCCGCCGGCTGCGCGCATAGAGGCCGGCACAAGGAATCGATGGGGGAACAGAGCATGGAAGAAAAAATCTCGGGGCACGAAAAGATCTCCGGCGCCCGGCGCTTCGCCGTGCCGGGCCTTGCGGTCCTCGCGGCCGGGCTGGTGGCGCGCAGCGGTCCGGCGCGCGCCGCCGGGCGGCTCGAGGAGCAACTGACCGCGAGCAGCACGATCGCCGAAGTGAAGCGCCGCGGGCGGCTGCGCATCGGCATCTCCACCTTCGTGCCCTGGGCGATGCGCGACAAGGCGGGCAAGCTGATCGGCTACGAGGTCGATGTCGCCAACCTCGCCGCCGCCGATCTCGGGGTGAAGCTCGAACTGGTGCAGACCGCGTGGGACGGCATCATTCCCGCCCTGCTGTCGGGCAAGTTCGACGCCATCATCAGCGGCATGTCGATCACGCCGCAGCGCAATCTCACGGTGAATTTCTCGCGCCCCTACGAGCACTCCGGCTCGCAGATCGTCGCCAACCGCAAGCTCGCCGCAGGGGTGAAGACGCTGGCCGATTTCAACCATGCCGGGATGGTGCTGACCTGCCGGCGCGGCGTGCTCGGGTGCAGCTATCTCGCCAAGCACGTGCCCGACGCCAAGCTGCTGCAGTTCGACACCGATAACGAGGCGCTGCAGGAGGTGCTGAACGGGCGCGCGGCGGGGTGGATCGCGAGCGAGCCGGCGCCGAGCTTCGCCGCCCTCCAGCACGCCAAGACCCTGTTCGTTCCGCTGAAGCAGGAGGTGCTGCGCAGCGACGAGGCGGTGGCGATCCGCAAGGGCGACGCCGACAGCCTGAACTGGTTCGACAACTGGATCACCTATCGCAGCACGGATGGCAGCCTCGCCGCCCGCTATCACTACTGGTTCAAGACGCGGGACTGGGCGGCGCAGGTCGGGCAGAAATAGTGCGGCGAGGTCCGCGAGGACCGGCGCCGGGGCCGTTCCGGCGCCTCCGCCCGCTCGATCTCGTGGTGATGGCCGCGCTGGCGGGCGGCCTCGCCTACGTCGCCCACCGCTTCGGCAGCGTGCTGCACTACCGTTGGGACTGGGGCTCGCTCGGCGGGGCCCTGTTGCATTGGAGCGTGGCCCACCATGCCTGGCGGGCGGGGCTGCTGCTCGAAGGGCTCGAAGCGACCCTGCGCCTCGCGCTGTGGTCGAGCGTGCTGACGTTCCTGCTCGGCTTCGGCTTCGCGCTCTGCCGGATTTCGCGCAGCCTGTACTGGCGCCTGCTCGGCGGGCTCTATGTCGGCTTCGTGCGCAACATGCCGCTGCTGGTTTTTCTTTTCCTGTTCTATTTCTTTCTGAGCAGCCAGATCCTGCCGCTGCTCGGGCTCGACCGTCTCGGCCATGGCGCGGGGCCGGCGGCGCGCTTCTGGCTCGGGCTGCTGTTCGGGCCGCCGCGCGAGCTTTCCGCGTTCGTGACCGGCGTCTTCTGCCTCGCCCTGTTCGAGGGCGCGTATGTGGCGGAAATCCTCCGCGCCGGGCTGCAGGCGGTGCCGCGGGGCCAGTGGGAGGCCGCACTCGGCCTCGGGCTCGGGCGGCGGGAGACGCTGTGGCGGGTCATCCTGCCCCAGGCGCTGCGCGCCAGCCTGCCCGCGCTGGCCGGCCAGGTGATCCTGCTCATCAAGGCCTCCTCGGTCGCGTCGCTGATCTCCATCCCCGAACTGACCTACATGGCGAACGAGGTCTCCTCCTCCAACGACCACGTCTTCGAGACCTGGACCGCGGCGGCGGCGCTCTATTTCGTGGTCTGTTTCGGCGCCGCCAGCCTGTTCGCGCGCTGGGAGCGGGCGCGGGGGACGGCGCTGGCGGCCGGGCCGAGGGCGTGAGCGGGCGGCCGTGAGCAGGCGGACGTGAGCGGGCGGGGTGGCGAGAGCGCGCCCGACCCGACGGCGCCGGCCATCGCCTTCGAGCGGGTGAGCAAGTGGTTCGGCGCCCACGCCGCGCTGCGCGGGGTGAGCCTCGCGGTGGCGCCGGGCGAGCGGGTGGTGGTGTGCGGGCCGTCCGGCTCGGGCAAATCGACCCTCATCCGCTGCGTCAACCGGCTCGAAGCCCACGACGAGGGGCGCATCCTGGTCGAGGGGATCGAGGTGGACGACGATCCCCGCCGGGTGCGCGCCATCCGCCGCGAGGTCGGGATGGTGTTCCAGTCCTTCAACCTCTTTCCCCATCTGAGCGTGCTCGAGAACTGCATCCTCGCGCCGATGCGGGTGCGCGGGATGGCGCGCGCGGAGGCCGAGGAACTGGCGATGTCCTATCTCGCCCGCGTGCGCATTCCCGAGCAGGCGGAGAAACTGCCGCACGCGCTTTCGGGCGGGCAGCAGCAGCGGGTGGCGATCGCGCGCGCGCTCTGCATGCGCCCGCGCATCATGCTGTTCGACGAGCCGACCTCGGCGCTCGACCCCGAAATGATCAAGGAAGTGCTCGACGTCATCGGCGAACTGGCGGAGACCGGGATGACCATGGTCTGCGTGACCCACGAGATGGGCTTCGCCCGCCGCCTCGCCGACCGGATGGTGTTCATGGACGCGGGAGAGATCGTCGAGGCCGGCCCGCCGGAGCGCCTGTTCCGCGCCCCCGAGGCGCCGCGGCTGCGCGACTTCCTCGCCCAGATCCTGCGCGATTGAGATCCTGCGCGACTGCTCCTGCGGGACCGGCCGGGGCGGGGCGGCCGCATCGGCCGCCCGGTTCAGGCGGCGCGGCGGATGAGGAAGGTGTAGACGCCGTCGGCCGATTTCGATTCGAGCAGCTCGTTGCCGGTGGTGCGGCAGAAGGCCGCGAAATCCTGCACCGCGCCGGGATCGGTCGCCTGGACCTCGAGGGTGGCGCCGGTCGGCATGCCCTGGAGCGCCTTGCGGGTGCGCAGGATGGGCAGCGGGCAGTTGAGCCCCTTCGCGTCGAGCAGCCTATCCGCCATGGCGGCTTTCCTTCGGTTCCTGTTCGAGGGTTCAGATGTAGAGGTTGATGTCGGAGCGGACGGCGGCTTCGATGTAGGTGGCGGCGCCGCCGAGCACCGGACCTTCGATCAGATCCTCGAGCTTGTACTCGAAGAGATCCATCGTCATCTGGCAGGCGATCATTTTGACCTCCGCCTCCACCGCGAGATCGCGCAGTTCCTCGATCGAGGCGACCCCCTTGCGCTTGATCAGGCTCTTCATCATCGCGGTGGCGCCGCTGCCGACGCCGGGCAGCACCGAAAGGAGGTTGGGCAGCGCGAGGTGCATGCCCGCCATCGGCATCTTCATCGCGGGGTTGCCGAGGGGGGTGATTTCGAGATCGAGCTTCTTCCTGAGCAGCCCGAGCCCGTAGAAGGTGAAGAACATCGTCACCTCGAGCCCCATGGCGGCGGCGGTGGTGGCGAGGATGAAGGGGGGATAGGCCCAGTCCAGCGTGCCCTTGGTGACGATCAGGGACATGCTCCTCGCGTTGTCCCTGGTTCCGCCGGCGGTATCGGCCATGGATCGGTCTCCTTCTCCGGTTCCGGGATGCTAGCGATCGGCAGGCGGGCGATCGGCGGGCGGAGGCGGCGGAGCGTCGGTTCCGCACCCGGCGGGGGCGCCGGCGCGGTTGCAGAAGCGCTCGTAGAGCAGGGCGATGAGCGCCTCCGCGTCTGCGCTGCCGAGCCGGTAGTAGATGGTGCGCGAGGCACGGCGGGTGCGCACCAGCCCATCCTCGCGCAGGCGGGCGAGCTGCTGGGACAGATGGGCCTGGCGCATGCCCAGACGCGCCTCGAGATCGCCCACCGAACGCTCGCCGCGGGCGAGATGGCAGAGGATGAGCAGGCGCTGCTCATGGGCGAGCGCCTTGAGGAAGCGGGCGGCCCGACCTGCGTTCCGCTCCATCGCGGGAAGATCGATCGCGAGCTGCTCCTGCCCATCCGCCATCGGAGGATTTCGTCGCAGGTCCGGGCGCGGATGGCAAGCGCGACGACGACGGCGCCGACCGCGCCCGACGCAGGGTCGCGGCGACCGGCGACGCGCGTTGCAACCGGAGGCAGAGGTGAATATAATGAAATCGTATTGATCCGGCGCTTCGGCGAAGGCGGTGACCGCCGCGGGCAGGCGCCGCCTGCGCGGACGGATCAGGAGGGACCCATGAAGATCCTGATGCAGGGCAGCGTCGGCGACGATGTGAAGCAGCTTCAAGAGGATCTCGATCAAAACTATCCGAACCCGGATTTCCAGGCGATCCTCAAGAAGATCCTCAAGCAGGAGAAGTTGATCCGGACGGACGCGGAGCTGAAACCCCTCGTCCCCGACCGCAAGTTCGGCCCGCTCACCCGGGCGTTCGTGCTCTCGTTCCAGACCTGGAAGCGGCTCAGGATGCTGGATGGAAGATACGGCGAGGAGACCGCGACCGCCCTGCACCCGTTCCTCCTCGTCGGGGTGACGGGGCAGGTGAAGCGCGCACCCTCGCCCGCACCTTCTCCCGCACCCTCTCCCCCTCCGGCGCCGAGCCCCAAGCTCGTGGTTCCGGTGAGCCCGGCGAACCTGCTCCAGCCGCACAAGTTCCACGAGATCGGCCATACCCTGCTGGCCCCCGGCAAGGCGCTGGTGCCGCCGCCGCCGGCGGACTCGCCCGACCGGCCGGGTCCCTTCGTCCTGCAACTGAAGATCGGAGATACGCTCTACGTTCCCATCGGCAAGAGCGTCACCGATACGCTCAACCTCGATCTCCTGGTGATGTATCCGATCGGTTGGGGAGGCTTCGCCTTCGGGGTCGATCT